>NZ_JBQQBS010000014.1:0-177360 GCF_052245395.1 Streptomyces sp. 4N124 | reverse complement strand
GGGTAGGGGTGCGGGGAGAGAACGGAAGCGAGGGCGTCGATCGGGGGGTGGTGTAGGGGGTGGGAGTGACAGGAATGGTGTGTGCGTACGGGTCGATGGGCGCCGGGGGCCGCCCGGGCAGAAAGGCGGGGCCGCGTGGATGGCCGAGACCGATGTGCGGAACGTCGGGCACGGGTCCCGCGCCTCCACCCCCGTCCGGCACATCGAGCCCCTGCTCCCCCGGTGAGCCGGGAGGGCCGGTGTACGACTGGTCGGGCATCGTTCCTCCAACGTCGGTGAATGAGCCGTCAGGGCAGCCGGGAGAACCAGAGCAGCGAGGTCGCCGCGGCGGCCAGGGCGGTGATGAGGCCCGCGGCGACGAACCACTGCCAGATCTCGCGCTCCTCGGTGCGATGGCCGACGGAGCTGCCGATGTCCTCGTACACGTCCTGAAGTTCCTCGCCCGTGGCGGCCTCGTGGAAGTCGCCGCCCGTGCGCTCAGCGAGGGCCTCCAGTGCGGGGCCGTCGACGGGGACTTGCAGGACGCGGCCGTCCGGGAACTCGATGACCCCGTCCTCGGTGCCGTACGCGATCGTCGAGACCGGGATGCGGTCGGCGGCGATCTCCGCGGCCGCCGACTCCACCGAGCGTCCTGAGGTGTTGGCGCCGTCGGACAGCAGCACGACGTGCGCGGGCGGCGGCTCGGTCTCGGCCTCCTTGTCGAGTGTCCGGATGGCGTCCCGCGAAGCCATCACGGCGTCGCCGATCGCCGTGGCCTGCCCCGGGGTGAGCTGTTCGATGGCCCGGCGCAGCACCACGCGGTCGGTGGTAGGCGGGACCGCGACGGTGGTGGTACCGCTGAACGGCACCAGTCCGACGTTGAACCGCTCGGGCAGCAGGTCGACGAAAGTGACGGCGGCGCGCTTCGCGGCCTCCATACGGGTGGGCTCGACGTCGGTCGCCTCCATGGAGCCGGAGACATCGAAGGCGATCATGATGGTGGCCCGCTCGCGCGGTACTTGCACATCAGCGGTGGGGCGCGCGAAGCCGACGACCAGCAGCCCGAGCGTGGCGCAGAAGGCGGCGGCGGGGACGTGCCGCCGCCATCCGGGCCTGCTGGGCGCGACCTTGTCGAGCAGATCGAGGTTGGTGAACCGGACGGCGTACCGGCGCCGCCGCCGCTGCACCAGCAGATACGCGCCGATCAGTCCGGCGAGCGGCACCAGGAGCAGCAGCCAGCCGGGTGAACGCAGACTCATCGGACCTCCTTCATGCGGCGCCGCCTCCCGCTCGGCGCCGCTGGTCCTCGACGTACCGGACGACGTCCTTCACCCAGTCCCGGTCGGTACGGAGCCTGAGGTGGGCGGCGCCCGCGCGGCGTATGGACTGCTTGATGACGGCCCGCTGCTCCAGCGCGGCGGCGGCGTACCGTTCGCGCACCTTCCGTGCGTGGGTGGGGATGTCGCGCCTGCGCCCGGTCTCCGGGTCGACGACGGTGAGCAGTCCGACGTCGGGCAGCTCCAGCTCGCGCGGGTCGACGGTCTCGATGGCGAGGACCTGGTGGCGGCGGGTGGCGACGCGCAACGGCTGCTCCCAGCCGGTCTCCAGGAAGTCGGAGACCACGGCGACGAGCCCGCGCGCGGGCAGCGCGCGCAGGGCCACCAGGGCGTCGGCGAGGGTGTGTTCGGGGACGCCCGCGCTCACCCGGGTGCGTTCGAGGGCGGCGCGCAGGATGGTCAGCATGTGGTGGCGTCCGGTGCGCGGAGGGATCCGCTGGATACCGTGCGGGCCCGTGATCTGCGCGCCGAGCCGGTTGCCGGCCCGCTCGGTGAGGAACGCGACGGCCGCCGCCGCGCCCACCGCGAGGTCCCGTTTCTCCATGCGTGCGGTGCCGAAGTCCATGCTCGCGGAGGCGTCGAGGACGATCCAGGTGGTGAGTTCGCGGTCGGCGAGGGTGAGGCGGACGTGGGGGACGGTGGTGCGGGCGGTGGCGTTCCAGTCCATCCGGCGTACGTCGTCTCCGATGACGTACGGCCGGGTCTCCGAGACCTCGCTGCCGGGACCGGGCAGCAGGGAGGCGTGGTCGCCCTGGAGGAGTCCGTCCGGGTGCCGGGTGAAGAGCAACTCCAGGTGTTTCAGGGCCTGTTCGGGGGTGAGGTCGCGGAGCGTCGGGGTGCTGCTGCTCATGCCGCTTCCTCCTCGGCGGCCTGACGCGGGCTGATACGGGGCTGCTCGACCGACGCCAGGACCTCGTCGACGATCGCGCCGGGAGCGATACCGTCGGCGAGCGCGTCGAAGGACAGGACGAGACGGTGCGCGATGACTTCGTGCGCCAAGTCGCTGACGTCGGCGGGCAGGACGTATCCGCGGCCCCGCAGCAGGGCCAGGGCACGGGCGGCGGCGATCAGGCCGAGCGTGGCCCGCGGGCCCGCACCGTGCGCCAGCCTCCGCTCCGGGCCCGCCTGTTCGCGGGTCGCGCAGACCAGTCGTACGGCGTACTCGGCGACCGCGTGGTGCACGAACACCTGGTCCGCGGTGCGTTGGAGCGCGATCAGCCGCTCCGGGGTGAGGACGCGGCGCGGGCTCGGCGGGTCGACGCTCATCCGGTAGAGGATGGCGAGTTCCTCCGACTCGCTGGGCGCGGGAACCTCCACCTTGAGCAGGAAGCGGTCGCGCTGGGCCTCGGGGAGACGGTAGACGCCCTCGGACTCGATCGGGTTCTGGGTGGCGAGGACGAGGAACGGTTCGGGGACGGGGATCGTGGTGCCGCCGATGGAGACCTGGTGCTCGCCCATGACCTCCAAAAGCGCCGACTGCACCTTGGCGGGGGCGCGGTTGATCTCGTCGGCGAGGACGACGTTGGCGATCACCGGGCCGGGTTCGATGTCGAACGCCTCCTGGGACGGACGGTAGATCCGGGTGCCGGTGATGTCGGAGGGGACGAGGTCGGGGGTGAACTGCAGCCGGGCGAACCGGCCTCCGGCCACGTGGGCGAGGGTTTTCGCGGCCAGAGTCTTGGCGACTCCGGGCACGCCCTCCAGCAGACAGTGGCCGCGGGCCAGGATCGCGGTGAACATGCGTTCCACCATGCGGTCCTGGCCGACGATGACCCTCTTGACCTCGAACAGCGCGTGTTCTAGGAGCTTGTCCTCGGGGGCCCCGGCACTCACAGCGCTGCGCCGTCCTTCTCCGGGCAGTCGTCGCTGTTCGTGGGGCTGCCCTCCTCTACGACGAACCTGACCTGTTCGCGGGTCGGTTCGTCGCCGTCTGCGGCCAGTGCGAGGCCGCCTCCGGCGAGGGTGGCGGCGGTTAGGGCTCCGCCGGTGACTAGGAGTATGCGTGTGCGTCGTGTCATGGTCTGTGGCTCCTTCGGCCGTGGGGAACGACGTCGGGTACGGAGCCAAGACCATCAGGTCGGGGCGAAAAGGGGCTTAAAGCCTAGTGTGGGGGCTGGTTGGTGCCGGTTCGCGGGTGCGGGTTGTCGGTGGCTGGTCGCGCAGTTCCCCGCGCCCCTTAAGGTCGGCTGTCCAACCGCTGATTTCGCAGCATGAACCATGCTGCCGCTGCCGCCGCTAGCAGCACTGCCGCTCCTGCGCCTGCCGCCAGGGCTAGGCCGTCCACAAAGGATTGCCGGGCCGCGTCCAGCATTGCCGCAGACGTCTGTGCGGGCATCCCCGCCGCCGCCTCCACCGCTCCGCCCAGCGACTCGTGTGCTGCGTCCGGGGTGCCCATCGGGCCTTCAAAGCCCCGGTATACGCCCGTCACGATCGAGCCCAGCAGAGCGATGCCGAGGGCCGCGCCCAGTTCGTACGCCGTCTCGGACACCGCCGATGCCGCGCCTGCCTCCTCCTTCGGCACGCTGGAGAGGATGACGTCTGCGGTGACGGTGAAGGAGAAGCCCGCGCCGATGCCGACGACCAGCAGTGCGGCGCCGAGGAGGGGGTAGCCGGTGGACTGGTCGATGACCGTCAGGGCGGCCAGGGCGAGGCCGACTGCCGCGAGGCCGCCGGAGACGATGGTGCGTACGGAGAAGCGGCGGGCCGCGCGGCCGGCGATCAGGCCGGCCGCCACCGCGCCGATGGCGGCGGGCAGTTCGGCCAGGCCCGCCTCGAACGGGCGTCGGCCCTGGACGAGTTGTAGGTACTGCGAGAGGAAGAACACCAGGCCGGACAGGCCGAAGATGGTCAGCAGGTCGGCCAGGACGGCCCCGCTGAAGCCGCGGTTGCGGAACAGCCGCATGTCCAGCAGGGGTGTGGGCAGGGTGAGTTGGCGCCGCACGAAGCCGTACAGCGACGCCAGGCCCAGCACGGCAGCGGCGACCGTCTCCCAGGTGAAGCCGTGGCTCGCGGCTTCCTTCACGGCGTACACGATCGCGACCATGCCGACGAGCGACAGCACGACGCTGAGCAGGTCCCAGGGACCGGGGTTCGGGTTGCGTGACTCCGGCAGCATCTTGATGCCGACGAGGACCAGGACCGCCATCACGGGCAGGTTGATCAGGAAGACCGAGCCCCACCAGAAGTGTTCGAGCAGGAAGCCGCCCGCGATCGGGCCGATCGCGGTGCCCGCGGAAGCGGTGGCGCCCCAGATGCCGACGGCGAGGCTGCGTTCGCGCGGGTCGTGGAAGAGGTTGCGGATCAGGGCGAGCGTCGCGGGCATCAGCGTCGCGCCCGCGACACCGAGCAGTGCCCGGGCCGCGATCATCAGCTCCGGGGTCGTCGCGTAGGCGTTGAGCACGGATATCGCGCCGAACGCCGTGGCGCCGATGAGCAGGATCCGCTTGCGGCCGATGCGGTCGCCGAGGCTGCCCATGGAGACGAGCAGACCGGCGATCACGAACGAGTAGACGTCACCGATCCACAGGAGCTGGGTGCCCGAGGGCTTCAGGTCCTCGCTGATGTAGGGCGTCGCCAGGCCGAGGACGGTCGCGTCGACGGCCACCAGCAGCACGGCGAGCACGAGGACGGCCAGCGCGAGCCAACGGCCGGGGCGCTTCACCGCCTCGGTCGGGTTCGCCGGCTGCAGGGTGCTGGTCATGATTCCTCTCTCCGTACTGCGCCGCCGAGCAACAGCTCGACGATCATGAAGTTGACGTCGTTGGAGGCCACGCGGCCTTCGGACACCGCCCAGGCACCGGAGGCCAGCAGGCCGTAGAGCGCCTCGGTGAGCCAGGCCGGCGTGAGGTCGATACGGAACTCGCCGGCCGCCTGACCGCGTCGGAACAGGGCCGCCACGCGGTCGTCGATCCGGGTCCAGCCCTCGTTCTGCTGCCCGCCCTCGAACAGCTGGTTCTCGGTGTAGAGAAAGGCCAGCAGCGCGGCGGCCGGTTCGATCTCGTGGACGAGCCGTCTTACGGCATCGCTTGCGCCGCCTTCGTCCAGGCGGGCCCTGTCCAGCGCGGCCTCGCACTCCGCGATGCCGAGCGACTCGAGCGCGCGGACGAGCACGTCGCGCCCGGCGAACTGGCGGTGCAGCGTGGCCCGGCTGATCCCGGCGGCCTTGGCGACCTCGTCCATGGTCGCGGTGGATTTACGGGTGAGTAGGGCGGCTGCGCTGCGCAGCACATGGTCACGGTCGACAGCCATGAGACAACCATAGCCCACGTGAGACAAGAATGTCTCATGCGGGGCATGTGCGTCTCATGGAGTCTGGCCACTCACGGTTTCTCAGTGCCAGGGCAGCTGCCCGCGCCGCTCCCAGTACGCGGGCGGGTCCTCGACCAGCGCAGCCAGCCGGGACAGCTGGGCGTCGTCGAGGTCGACGACCGCGGCGTGCAGGTTGGAGGCCAGTTGGACGACGGTTGCGGCGCCGGAGAGGACGACCCCGGCCCAGGGCTGCCGCAGGATCAGCGCGAGGGCGACGGCATCGCATCCCAGAGACGTTTCTTCGGCTACGGCCTTCAGCGCGTCCGGCGCATGCGGTTCCGCGAGCCGTCCGTTGGCCATGGCTTCCTTGACGATCACCGTGAGTCCGGCGTCGTGGGCCTCGGCGAGTGCGGGGCCGGCCGAGGTCTCCAGGGCGTTGTAGGTCGACTGGACGGTACGGAAGAGGGGCTCGCCGTCGACCGTCACCGCGAGGGCGGCACGGATGGTGTCGGCCTGGGCGGGGCCGCTGGTGGAGAAGCCGATGGTGAGGCCCTGGGCAGCGGCCTCGGCGAGCCTCGCGTGGAGTTCCTTGTCGGTGAGGGCCGGACTGTCCGGGGTCAGCGAGTGGATCTGGTAGAGGTCGAGCCGGTCGCCGAGCAGGGCGTCGGTCTCGGCGCGCTGGCGCTCGTACGTCGTGACGCTGTGGTCCTTGACCTCGTGCTGCTCGGCGTCGGTGGACCAGCCCGCGGTGTAGGTGTAGCCCCACTTGCTGCCGATGACCACGTCGTCGACGTCGGGGTGGGCGTTCAGCCAGTCGGCGAGGAACTCCTCGGAACGGCCGTAGGAGCGGGCCGCGTCGAAGTAGCGGACGCCTTGCGCGTAGGCGGCGTCGAGGAGTTCGTTGGTGCGGGTGCGGAGGGTGTCTACGCTGCGGTTCTCTCCGAGGTCCTGGTCTCGGCCGAGGTTGATGTAGCCGGGGCGTCCGACGGCGGCGAGGCCTAGGCCGATGTGGCAGGTGGGGGTCGTTGCTGTTGCCAGTCGGGCGAAGGGCATCGCGGGCTCCGTTCGGTCGGCTCCGTTACGGCTTCCGACCAACGTAACCCGCGATGACCTTCGGTGAAGCGAGGGCGCCTCAGAGTTCGGGTTGTGCGGTGCTTTGGCGAGTGCGGGTTCGTCGTGGCTTGTCGCGCAGTTCCCCGCGCCCCTAAGGGCGTTTCCCTTCTGCCCACTTGTGCTGTGCCGCCACGTTCGCCTTTACCTCGGCCAGTTGCACCGCCACCGCGCTGGGGGCCGTGCCGCCGCGGCCGTTGCGGGAGGCGAGGGCGCCGGGGACGTTGAGGACGCTGCGTACCTCGGGGGTCAGGTGCGCGGAGATCTTCGCGAACTGTTCGTCGGTCAGCTGGTCCAGCTCCTTGCCCTCGGCCTCGGCGACCTTCACGCACTCGCCCGCAACCTCGTGCGCTACCCGGAACGGCACGCCCTGCTTGACCAGCCACTCGGCGATGTCGGTGGCGAGGGAGAAGCCTGCCGGGGCCAGTTCTTCCATGCGGTCGCGGTGGACGGTGAGGGTGGCCATCATGCCGGTGAAGGCGGGGAGCAGGACCTCCAGCTGGTCGCAGGAGTCGAAGACCGGCTCCTTGTCCTCCTGGAGGTCGCGGTTGTACGCGAGCGGGAGGGCCTTGAGCGTGGCCATGAGGCCCGTCAGGTTGCCGATCAGGCGGCCGGACTTGCCGCGCGCCAGCTCCGCGATGTCCGGGTTCTTCTTCTGCGGCATGATCGACGAGCCCGTGGAGAACGCGTCGTGGAGGGTCACGAAGGAGAACTCCTTCGTGTTCCAGATGATGACCTCCTCGGCGATCCGGGAGAGGTTCACGCCGATCATCGCGGTGATGAAGGCGAACTCGGCGACGAAGTCACGGGACGCGGTGCCGTCGATGGAGTTGGCGGCCGACCCGTGCTCGAAGCCGAGGTCCTTCGCCACCGCCTCCGGGTCCAGGCCGAGGGAGGAGCCCGCCAGGGCGCCCGAGCCGTACGGGGAGACCGCCGTGCGCTCGTCCCACTGACGCAGGCGTTCCGCGTCCCGGGACAGGGATTGGACGTGGGCAAGGACGTGGTGGGCGAACAGCACCGGCTGGGCGTGCTGGAGGTGGGTGCGGCCGGGCATCGCCACGTCCGGGTGGGCCTCGGCCAGGCCGATCAGCGCGTCCTGGAGGTCGGCGATCAGGCCACCGATGACGCGAGCGTGGTCCCGCAGGTACATACGGAAGAGGGTCGCGACCTGGTCGTTGCGGGAGCGGCCCGCGCGCAGCTTGCCGCCGAGGTCGGGGCCGAGGCGCTCCAGCAGGCCGCGCTCCAGGGCGGTGTGCACGTCCTCGTCGGCGATCGTGCCGACGAACGAACCGTCCGCCACGTCCGCTTCCAGCTGGTCGAGCCCGGCCAGCATCCGCGTCAGCTCTTCCTCGGTGAGCAGGCCCGCCTTGTGCAGCACGCGCGCGTGCGCACGCGAACCGGCGATGTCGTACGGCGCGAGCCGCCAGTCGAAGTGGACGGACGCGGACAGCTTCGCCAGGGCCTCGGCGGGACCGTCGGCGAAACGGCCGCCCCAGAGCCGTACGTCACCGCTGTTGCTGCTCACTTTGCTCTGCTCCTCGGAGAATGGTGAATGTGCGACCGCCTCCCCACCCTTGCAGGTGAGGAGGCGGCTGTCAGGTCGGTACGGGCAAGGCTTACGCCAGGTCGCGCTTCGCCGCGATCTTCGACGACAGGCTGTAGATGTCGATGAAGCCCTTGGCCGCAGCCTGGTCGAAGGTGTCGCCGGTGTCGTACGTGGCGAGGTTGAAGTCGTACAGCGAGGTCTCGGAGCGCCGGCCCGTGACGACCGCGCGGCCGCCGTGCAGGGTCATCCGGATGTCGCCGTTGACGTGCTGGCTGGCCTCGTCGATGAAGCCTTCCAGGGCGCGCTTGAGCGGGGAGAACCACTGGCCGTCGTAGACCAGTTCGCCCCAGCGCTGCTCGACCTGCCGCTTGTAGCGGGCGAGTTCACGCTCGACGGTGACGTTCTCCAGCTCCTGGTGGGCGGTGATCAGGGCGATCGCGCCCGGCGCCTCGTACACCTCACGGGACTTGATGCCCACGAGGCGGTCCTCGACCATGTCGATCCGGCCGACGCCCTGGGCTCCGGCGCGCTCGTTGAGCTGCTGGATGGCCTGCAGGACGGTGACGGGCTTGCCGTCGATGGCGACCGGGACGCCCGCCTTGAAGGAGATGATCACCTCGTCGGCGTCACGCGGGGTGGCCGGGTTCTGGGTGTACTCGTAGATGTCCTCGATCGGGGCGTTCCAGATGTCCTCGAGGAAGCCGGTCTCGACGGCACGGCCGAAGACGTTCTGGTCGATGGAGTACGGGGACTTCTTGGTGGTCGCGATCGGGAGGCTCTTCTCCTCGCAGAACGCGATCGCCTTGTCCCGGGTCATCGCGTAGTCGCGGACCGGGGCGATGCACTTGAGGTCGGGCGCGAGGGCGACGATGCCGGCCTCGAAGCGGACCTGGTCGTTGCCCTTGCCGGTGCAGCCGTGAGCGACCGTGGTGGCGCCGTGCTTCTGGGCGGCGGCGACGAGGTGCTTGACGATCGTCGGCCGGGAGAGGGCCGAGACCAGCGGATAGCGGTCCATGTAGAGGGCGTTGGCCTTGATCGCCGGGAGGCAGTACTCCTCGGCGAACTCGTCCTTGGCGTCCGCGACCTCGGCCTCGACGGCACCGCACGCGAGGGCGCGCTTGCGGATGACGTCCAGGTCCTCGCCGCCCTGGCCGACGTCGACCGCAACGGCGATGACCTCGGCGCCCGTCTCCTCGGCGATCCAGCCGATGGCGACGGAGGTGTCCAGTCCGCCTGAGTAGGCGAGTACGACGCGCTCGGTCACGGGTTTCTCCTCACAGTGCATTCGCTGACATGCATGAGTATGCAGGAGTCTGCATGGTTCGTCAATCTCGGGGGCCCAGGAGGTGAATCGCGGATGGATTTGAACGCGGGAAATCGCTTTCCCGTATCTCTCGCCGGACGCAGGCGCCGCGTTTGTAAACAACCGAGTCATTCGGAACACCGAATCGACCCCTGACCCGAGTGAGGCATCCGCATGTCCAGGGCTCTTCCGAAGTACAACAAGCGACGCGTCGCGTTCATCGGCGGCGCCGCCGCGGTCGTGCTGACCGGCGCGGTGATCGCCCAGTCCGCCCTCGCCGGGGAGACGTCCAAGAGCGGCGACGGCGCCCGGACCCTGGCGGGCCCCGGCACGATCAGCTGCCCGGACGTCACCTCCGAGCTGCCCGCGATCCCCGCCTCCGCCCAGGCCGAGGTCGACCGCAACCTGGCCCAGTTGCAGACCCAGATCGACGAAGCCAACAAGCGGCTCGTCGACACCGTCGGGCAGGGCGGACCCAACTTCGTGCAGAACGCCATCCTCGGCCCGCTCGAGGACAAGCGCGTCGCCGCCCTCAACCGCATCGAGACCGCCATCGGCCGCGCGGCGGCGAAGCCGGAGGGGCTGGAGGCGTTCGCCGCCTGCTCCCTCAACGCGGACGGCGGCGCGGGTGCGGGCGAGGAAGCCGGCGCCGGTGCGGGAGCGGGCGCCGGGGAAGATGCCGGTGCGGGCGAAGAGGCCGGTGCCGGCGAGGAGGTCGAGGCCTCGCCGACCGAGGGAGCCGGGGACACTGGCGACACCGGCGACGAGGCCGGGAACGCCGGCGCCGGCGCGATCAGCTGCCCGGACGTCGAGTCCGAGCTGCCCGCGATCCCGGCCTCCGCCCAGGCCGAGGTCGACCGCAACCTGGCCCTGCTCGACACCCAGGTCGCCGAGGCCAACCAGCGGCTGGTCGACACCGTGGGCCAGGGCGGACCGAACTTCGTGCAGAACGCCATCCTCGGCCCGCTCGAGGACAAGCGCGTCGCCACCGTCAACCGCATCGCCACCGCCATCGGCCGCACGGCCGAGAAGCCCCAGGGCCTGGACTCCCTGGCCGCCTGCACGCTCACCCAGTGACGTGACAGGCGCTGTGGCCGCCCCGTGTGAGCGCCGGCCGGGGCGGCCACGGTCCCGAAGCCGGTTGCGCGGGCTTCCGCACAACCGGATCGGGAAATTCATTAGACAGGCGAACTAACTACGCTCATAATCGTTAGACATGGGAAAGACTTATGAGCGCATAGACGGCCGGCTCCGCACCTTCATCGAGGAGCAGCCCCTCTTCTTCACCGCGACCGCCCCACTCTCCGGCGACGGCACGGTCAACCTCTCCCCCAAGGGCCTCAAGGGTTCCTTCGCGGTGCTGGACGACCACACCGTGGCCTACCTCGACTTCGCCGGATCCAACGCGGAGACCGTCGCTCATCTGCGGGAGAACGGCCGGATCACTCTCATGTGGTGCGCCTTCCAGGGCCCGCCCAACATCGTCCGGGTGCACGGCCGCGGCGAGCCGGTCTTCCGCGACGACCCCCGCTTCCGGGAACTCCTCTCCCACTTCCCGGACATCGACCCGACGCCGCACGGGCTGCGCGCGATCATCGTCGTGACGGCCGAACTCGTCCGCGACACCTGCGGTTACGCGGTGCCCTTCATGACGTACGACGAGGACCGCGATCTGCACCGCAGGCGCTTCGCGCGCGAGGACGACGCCTCGCTCAGCGCCTATTTCGAGAAGAAGGATCACGTCGGGACCAGCCTGGATGGCCTACCCGGGCTGCCGCTGCCACTGCCGCCGTCTACGGTCTGAGGCATGCGCCCCGGTGTCGTCGCCGCCCTCGCCGCCTCGCCCCTCCTCGTGCTCGGTGCCGCGCCCGAGGGCGCCCCGCCGCTGCCCGCGCGGATGGCGGACACCGGCGGCGGCACCCAGCTGATCACGGCCGTGGCACCCCGGACCGGTGCCACGACCGGCACGGTCACCTGGTGGGACCTGAGTGACGGCCGCTGGGTGAAGGCCGGATCCGCCGCCGCCCGCTTCGGCGCGAACGGCCTCGTCGAGGGCGCCACGCGCAAGCAGGGCACCAACACCACCCCCACCGGCCTGTACGGCATGCCGTACGCCTTCGGCATCAAGGCGGCGCCGCGCGGGACGATGTACACCTACCGTCCCGTGCACCGGAACTCCTGGTGGTGCCAGGACAACGACTCGCGCTCCTACAACCGCTGGACCGAGCCCCTCGCGGCCGACTGCCGGGCCGCCGAGTCGGAGCGGCTCATCTCGTACACCACGCAGTACGACCACGCGCTCGTCGTCGACTTCAACTACCACAAACCCGTCCGCCACCGCGGTGCCGGGATCTTCCTGCATGTCAACGGGCGCGGGGCGACGGCCGGTTGTGTGTCGGTGCCGGCGGACGCGATGCGGCGGATCCTCCAGTGGGCCGACCCCGGCCGCAGGCCGCACCTCGCGATCGGGACGACGAGCGGGCGAACGGCGATCACGCGGTAATGAGTCACTCGATGCACACGGAGCTCGACTGACCGCTGAACACACTGCCGTCGCGGCACGTATCTGTGGGCCAAGGCACAGCCCGTCCGCACGGAGGAACCGTGACCACCACGCTCGCAAGCGGCCGCGCCGCCCGCCGCCAGACGATGCGCCGCATCCGTCCGCGCCGCTCCCCGGCGACCCTCTTGCTGCTCGCCGTATGGGCGGGCGCGGCCGGAGTGCTCTGGCTGTGGTGGAGCAACACCCCGTCCATCGGCGACACCACCGGCAAGATCATCGCCGCGGGCCGGATCACCGGTCTGCTCGCCGGCTACCTGATGGCGCTGGTCGTGCTGCAGATGGCCCGCGTGCCCGCGCTGGAGCGCCGGGTCGGCTCCGACCGGGTGGCGCGCTGGCACGCGATGAGCGGCCGCTACACGCTCTGTCTGACCGTCGCCCATGTCTTCCTGATCATGTGGGGCTACGCCCGCCAGGCCGGCAAGGACCTCGGCTACATCGCCCAACAGACGATCGACTCCGTCAACCAGCTGCCGGACATGGGCAAGGCCGCCATCGGCACCGGTCTGCTGTTCTTCATCGGGATCATCTCCATCGGCGGCATCCGCCGCATGATTCCGTACGACACCTGGTACCACGTCCATCTGCTGACGTACGCGGCGGTGTTCCTGACCTTCTGGCACCAGCTCAGCACCGGCAACGAGTTCGCCGTCGAGCCCCTCGCGAAGACCGTCTGGTACGGGCTCTACGGCACGGTGACGGCGCTGGTGATCTGGTACCGGATCCTCACCCCGATCCGGCTGAACATGCGCCACCGCATGCGGGTCGAGGCGGTCATCGAGGAGACGCCCGGGATCGTGTCCGTGCTGATCGGCGGCCGGAAGCTGCACCGGATGGGCGCGGAGGCGGGCCAGTTCTTCCGCTGGCGGTTCCTGGCGCCGGGCATGCGGTTCAGCTCGCACCCGTACTCGCTGTCGGCGGCGCCCCGGCCGGACATGCTGCGGATCACAGTGAAGGCGATCGGCGACCACAGCGCCCGGCTGCGGGAGCTGACGCCCGGCACGCGCGTGTGGGCCGAGGGCCCGTACGGCGCGCTGACCGCCCAGCGCCGCAGCCGCGGCAAGGTGCTGCTGGTCGCCGGCGGGGTCGGCATCACCCCGATGCGGGCGCTGTTCGAGACACTGCCGGGCGCGTCCGGTGACATCACCCTGCTCTACCGGGCCAACAGCACCCAGGACCTGGCCCTCTGGGACGAGCTGGCCGCCATCGCCGACGAGCGGGGCGCCCGGCTGATGTACGCGGTCAACTCCCCGGACGGGGAACGCCCGGACATCTCGGCGGAGCGGTTGCGCCAGAAGCTGCCGGACATCGACGAGCACGACGTGTTCCTGTGCGGGCCGCCCGGCTTCGCGCAGGGCGTGTACGACGCACTGCGCGGCGCGGGGGTCCCCGCCCGCCGTATCCATCACGAGTCGTTCGAGATGTGACGACGGGAAACGTCAGAACCTTCGGGGTCTTCAGGACCTTCGGGAATCTTCGGGAATCAGGAGTTCAGGAGCGATGAGGAAGACCCATCCCCTTCGGCGTGTCGTGCTGGCCGGCGCCGCCACCGTGTCCGGGATCGTGCTGTTGCTGTCGCTGAAGCCGGGGTCGGATTCCGGCTCCGAGGCGGTGGGCGGCGCGGCACCGGGCCAGTCGATCGGCGCGCAGGAGTCCGCCCAGGGCGGCGCCCAGGCGATCGGCACCGGCACGTTCACCGGTGATGCGGCCGATACGCAGTACGGACCCGTGCAGGTCCGGCTGACCGTGAGCGACGGAAAGATCACCAAGGCCGAGGCGGTGAAGAACCCCACCGGCGGCCAGAGCACCCAGATCAACAACAACGCGATCCCCAAGCTCAACCAGGCCGCCGTGGCCGCCGGGAGCGCGGACATCGACGCGGTCTCCGGGGCGACCTACACCAGCACCGGGTACAAGAAGTCGCTGCAGTCGGCCCTCGACAAGGCGGCGGCGAAGGGCGGCGGCTCGGGGCAGGGCGCGGGGGGCGGCGGGGCCGCGCAGGCTCAGACCGTCACCGGTGACGTGGCCGATACGCAGTACGGGCCCGTACAGGTACGGATCACCGTCAGCGGCGGGAAGATCACCAAGGCCGAGGCGGTACAGACGCCGACCGGCGGCCAGAGCACGCAGATCACCGGCAACGCGGTGCCCAAGCTCAACCAGGCCGCCGTGGCCGCCGGGACGGCGGACATCGACGCGGTGTCCGGAGCGACGTACACGAGCGCCGGGTACAAGAAGTCGCTGCAGTCGGCCCTCGACAAGGTGAAGCCCGCCGGAGGCGGCGCGGCGGCGGGGAGCGGGGCGGAGGCAGGCGCGGGCGCCAGCCCCAGCGCCCCTGCTGGTGCCGGCGGCGATGCCGATGCTGGCGCTGGTGCCGGTGCCGGGCAGGACGCCGGCGGCGGTGTCACCAATGGGACCGGGACCGTCACCGGCGAGGTCGCGCAGACCGAGTACGGGCCGGTGCAGGTCCGGATCACGATGCGCGACGGCAAGATCGTCCAGGCTTCGGCGGTGCAGGCGCCCAGTGGCGGGAAGAGCACCCAGGTCTCCAACAACGCGGTGCCCAAGCTCAACCAGGAGACGGTGGCCGCGGGCAGTGCGGACATCGACGCGGTGTCCGGGGCGACGTACACCAGCGCCGGGTACAAGAAGTCCCTGCAGTCGGCGTTGGACCAGGCCGGTGTCTGAGTCGGTGGCCGAGCACGCCGAATCGGCAGCAGCAGCTCCCGCCGCGGTGCGTCACGTGGAGGAGGTCATGGGGACCGTCTTCTCCTTCGACGTCCGCGGCGGGGATCCCGGTGCGGTCAAGGCGGCACTGGAGGCGGCAGTCGCCGGGCTGCACCGGGTGAACGAGGTGTTCAGCACGTACCGGGAGGACAGCCAGGTGTCGCGGCTGGCCCGCGATGAACTCAGCGTCGGTGACTGTGATCCCGAGGTCGCCGAGGTGCTGGAGCTGGCCGCGGAGGCGGAGCGGCTGAGTGAGGGCTGGTTCAGCACGTCGTACGAGGGGCGGCTCGATCCGACCGGGATCGTCAAGGGGTGGGCCGTCGAACGGGCGGCTCGGTCGCTGGCAGCGGTCGGGGCGAGTGGGGTGAGCGTGAACGGCGGGGGTGACGTCCAGTTGCTGGGCACCCCCGGGCCGCAGCGGCCGTGGCGGGTCGGGGTGGCGGATCCTTTGCGGCCGGGGGGACTCGCGGCGGTCGTGTCGGCTGCCGGGGTGGAGGAGCTGGCCGTCGCCACGTCCGGGACGGCCGAACGCGGCGCGCATATCGTCGATCCGCGGACCGGGCGGTCCGCCGTGACCGATCTGGTGGCGGTGACCGTCGTGGGGCCTTCACTGACGTGGGCGGACTGCTGGGCCACCGCTGCGTTTGCGATGGGTTCGCGGGCGGGGTTGCGGTGGCTGGAGTCGCTGCCGGATGTGGAGGCGTTGCTGGTGACGGCGGGGGACGAGGTGCGGTGCACCGGGGGGTTGGCGGCGCGGTTGGGGTGACCGGTCGGTCGGGGTGGCTGGGGTGGGGTGGGTTGCGCGGGCCGGCGCGGTGGCTGGAGCGGGGGGGATTGCCGGCCCGGCGCGGTGGCTGAGGGCGGGTGGGTCGCGCAGCCCGGCGCTGACGGGGTGCCGCCTGCGCCCACCCGTGCCGCCCCAGGCGGCACGACTGCCCGCAGCTGGGCGGGAAGGTGCGGCCGCCTGCTGGGTGGGCGCTGCCCCTGCGGCACGAATGCCCGCAGCTGAGTTGAGCCTGCGCGCCGCCTGCTGGGTGGGCGCCGCCTGCGGCACGAATGCCCGCAGCTGAGTTGAGCCTGCGCGCCGCCTGCTGGGTGGGCGCCGCCCCTGTGGCACGTATGCCCGCAGCTTGGCGGCTGTGGTCGCCTGCCTCGTCGGTCCGAGCACAGCGGGCGGAAAAAGTTCGCTCGGCGATGTCGAGAACCCGTGGTCGGCTCCGTCCCTGCAGTGAACGCGGCCACAATGGGTCGCATCACACCGAGGAGAACGACCATGGCCAAGTACCTGCTGCTCAAGCACTACCGCGGTGCCCCGGCTGCGGTCAACGACGTGCCCATGGACCAGTGGACGCCGGAGGAGATCACGGCGCACGTGCAGTACATGCGGGACTTCGCGGACCGGCTCGAGAAGACCGGCGAGTTCGTCGGCGAGGTGGCCCTCGCCCCCGAGGGGACGTGGGTCCGGTACGACGGTGAGGGGCGCCCGCCGGTCACCGACGGACCGTTCGCCGAGACCAAGGACCTCATCGCCGGCTGGATGGTGATCGACGTCGACAGCTACGAGCGCGCCGTCGAGCTGGCCGGGGAACTGTCGGCCGCGCCCGGTGCGGGCGGGAAGACGATCCACGAGTGGCTGGAGCTGCGCCCGTTCTACGGCGTGCAGCCCACCGTCACGGAGTGACCTCCTCCATGGACGAGGCCTTGCTCCGCAGCCTCACACCGAGCGTGCTCGCCGTCCTCGTCCGCCGCGGAGCAGACTTCGCGGCGGCCGAGGACGCCGTCCAGGACGCGCTCGTCGAGGCGGTCCGCGTCTGGCAGACCGACCCGCCGCGGGACGCGAAGGGCTGGCTGGTCACCGTGGCCTGGCGCAAGTTCCTCGACGCGACCCGGGCGAACACCGCCCGACGCCGACGCGAGGACCTCGTGGAGGAGGAGCCGGTACCAGGCCCCGCGCCCGCGGTGGACGACACCCTCCAGCTCTACTTCCTCTGCGCCCACCCCTCCCTGACCCCCTCGTCCGCCGTCGCCCTCACCCTGCGCGCCGTCGGCGGCCTCACCACCCGCCAGATCGCCCAGGCCTACCTCGTGCCCGAGGCGACCATGGCGCAGCGCATCAGCCGGGCCAAGCGGACCGTGTCCGGCGTGCGGTTCGACCAGCCCGGCGATGTCGCCACCGTGCTGCGCGTCCTCTACCTGGTCTTCAACGAGGGCTACTCCGGCGACATCGACCTCGCCGCCGAGGCCATCCGGCTCACCCGGCAGCTCGCGGCAGCGATCGACCACCCCGAGGTGGCCGGGCTGCTCGCCCTCATGCTGCTCCACCACGCCCGGCGCGCGGCCCGGACCGCGCCCGACGGCAGCCTGGTGCCGCTCGCCGAGCAGGACAGGAGCCGGTGGGACACCAAGTCGATCGCCGAGGGCGTCGAGATCCTGCAGACGGCCCTCGCCCGCGACCGGCTCGGCGAGTTCCAGGCCCAGGCCGCCATCGCCGCCCTCCACGCCGACGCGCCCTGCGCCGAGGAGACCGACTGGGTCCAGATCGTCGAGTGGTACGACGAGCTGACCCGCCTCACCGACAGCCCCGTCGTCCGGCTCAACCGCGCGGTCGCCGTAGGCGAGGCAGACGGACCACGCGCCGGCCTCGCGGCCCTCGCGCAGCTGGACGACTCGCTCCCCCGCTACACCGCGGTCGCCGCCTACCTCCACGAACGCGACGGCGACCTGGACACGGCGGCACAGCTGTACTCCGAGGCAGCCCAAAAGGCCCCCACCCTCGCAGAACGCAACCACCTAACGAGCCAGGCGGCCCGCCTCAATACACGCCGGTGACACCCACGCCCCGTAAGGGGCGCGGGGAACTGCGCGACAAGCCCCCACCAGCCGCACCCGACACACAACCCCTCAGTGCCCGTTCTGAGCCAACCGCAGCAAATGATCCGCGAGCGCCTGCCCACCCGTAGGATCCCGGCTGATCAGCAGCAACGTGTCGTCACCCGCGATCGTCCCCAGAATGTCGTGCAGTTCAGCCTGGTCGATCGCCGAGGCGAGGAACTGCGCGGCACCGGGCGGCGTACGGAGCACCACGAGATTCGCCGAAGCCTCCGCGGAGATCAGCAGCTCCGCGGACAGGCGCCGCATCCGCTCCTCCTTCGCCGACCCCCCCAGCGGAGCGCGCGGCGTACGGAAACCCCCCTCACTCGGCACCGCATAGATCAGGTCGCCGTCGGTGTTGCGGATCTTCACCGCGTTCAGCTCGTCCAGGTCGCGGGAGAGCGTCGCCTGTGTGACGGTCAGCCCGTCGTCGGCGAGCAGCTTCGCCAACTGGCTCTGCGACCGGACGGGTTGCCGGTTGAGGATGTCCACGATCCGGCGGTGACGCGCGGTGCGGGTCTGCGGCACGGCAGGCCCGCTCGGCTGCTCGTGATCCTGCGCCTGGCTCATCGTCGTCTCATTCTCCGGAATGTCCGTCCCCTTCGGTCACCGTGTCCAGGACACCGGGGAGCGCCCGGAGGAAGGCGTCCACCGCGTCGTCGCCCAGGTTGAGGGGCGGCATCAGTCGTACGACATCGGGGGCGGGCGCGTTCACCAGGAAACCGGCGTCCTGGGCCGCGTGCTGCACCTGTGGCGCAAGCGGCTCGGTGAGCACGATACCCAGCAGGAGCCCCGCGCCCCGGACATGGGAGATCAACGAGTGGTTCAGCGACTCGATTCCGTCGCGCAACCTCTCGCTCTGCCGCTTGACGTTCTCCAGCAACCCGTCGTTCGCGATGGTGTCGAGCACGGCGAGGCCGGCCGCGCAGGCGACGGGGTTGCCGCCGAAGGTCGTGCCGTGGTGCCCGGGCTGGAGCAGTTCGGCCGCCCGCCCGAAGGCCACGGTCGCGCCCAGCGGCAGCCCGCCGCCGAGGCCCTTGGCGAGCGTGACGACGTCCGGCAGGACGCCCTCGTGCGCCATGTACTCGAACCAGTGCCCGGTACGCCCGATCCCGGTCTGCACCTCGTCCAGCACCAGCAGGCTGCTCGTGGCGGCGGTGATCGCGCGGGCCGCCTTCAGATACCCCGTCGGCGGGACCACGACCCCGTTCTCGCCCTGGATCGGCTCGATGATGACGAGGGCCGTCTCCTCGGTGACCGCGGCGGCCAGCGCCTGCGCGTCGCCGTACGGGACGTGGGTGACATCGCCGGGCAGCGGCAGGAACGGGGCTTGCTTGCCGGGCTGTCCGGTGAGCGCGAGCGCGCCCATGGTGCGGCCGTGGAAGCCGCCGTCGGTGGCGACCATGTGCGTCCGCCCGGTCAGCCGCCCGATCTTGAACGCGCCTTCGACCGCCTCGGCCCCGGAGTTGCAGAAGAAGACCCTGCCCTCCCGCCCGAAGAGCTGCAGCAGCCGTTCGGCGAGCGCGACCGGCGGCTCGGCGACGAACAGGTTCGACACATGCCCCAGCGAGGCGATCTGCCGACTCACCGCCTCGACGATCGCCGGGTGGGCGTGGCCGAGCGCGTTGACCGCGATACCGCCGACGAAGTCGACGTACTCCTTGCCGTCGGCGTCCCAGAGGTGCGCACCCTCCCCGCGCACGAGCGGCAGTCGCGGAGTGCCGTAGTTGTTCATGAGCGCGCCCTGCCACCGCGTGGTCAGTTCCTGATTGGCGGTCATACGGCGTCCCCCTCTTGCTCGTCGGGCACGACCATCGTGCCGATGCCCTCGTCGGTGAAGATCTCCAGCAGGATGGAGTGCTGGACGCGGCCGTCGATGACCCGGGCCGTGTTCACGCCGTTGCGCACAGCGTGCAGACAGCCCTCCATCTTCGGCACCATGCCGGAGGACAACTCCGGCAGCAGCTTCTCCAGTTGGGAAGCGGTGAGGCGGCTGATCACCTCGTCGCTGTGCGGCCAGTCCTCGTAGAGGCCCTCGACGTCCGTGAGGACCATGAGGGTTTCGGCGCCCAGCGCAGCAGCGAGTGCCGCAGCCGCCGTATCAGCATTGACGTTGTAGACATGTCCGTCGTCCTGGGAGCGGGCGATCGAGGAGACGACCGGGATGCGGCCGTCGGCGAGCAGTGCCTCGATCGCGCCCGTGTCGATCTCGGTGATCTCGCCCACCCGCCCGATGTCGACCAACTCGCCGTCGATCTCGGGCTGGTGCTTGATGGCGGTGATGGTGTGCGCGTCCTCGCCGGTCAGTCCGATGGCCAGCGGCCCGTGCTGGTTGAGCAGGCCGACGAGCTCGCGCTGCACCTGCCCGGCCAGCACCATCCGTACGACGTCCATGGCGTCCTCGGTGGTGACCCTGAGGCCCGCCTTGAACTCGCTGACGATGCCGTGCTTGTCGAGGGCGGCGCTGATCTGCGGGCCGCCGCCGTGCACGACGACCGGCTTGAGGCCGGCGTGGTGCAGGAACACGACGTCCTGGGCGAAGGCGGCCTTCAGCTCCTCGTCGACCATGGCGTTGCCGCCGAACTTGATGACGACGGTCTTGCCGTTGTGCCGGACCAGCCAGGGCAGCGCCTCGATGAGGATCTGGGCCTTGGGCAGCGCGGTGTGCTTCCGCGCGGGTGTATTGCTCATGAGGAGTAGGCGCTGTTCTCGTGGACGTAGTCGGCGGTCAGGTCGTTGGTCCAGATGGTGGCCGTCTCGGTGCCCGCGGCCAGGTCGGCGATGACGTGCACCTCGCGGTAGCGCATGTCGACCTTGTCGCGGTCCTCGCCGACGCCGCCGTTCTTGCACACCCAGACGCCGTTGATGGCGACGTTCAGCCGGTCGGGCTCGAAGGCCGCGGACGTCGTACCGATGGCGGACAACACCCGTCCCCAGTTGGGGTCTTCGCCGTGGATCGCGCACTTGAGCAGGTTGTTACGGGCGATGGAGCGGCCCACCTCGACGGCGTCGTCCTCGGTCGCGGCGCCCACCACCTCGACCTTGATGTCCTTGCTGGCGCCCTCGGCGTCCCGGATCAGCTGCTGGCCGAGGTCGTCGCAGACGGTCCGTACGGCCTCGGCGAACTCCTCGTCTGCCGGGGTGATCCCGGAGGCGCCGGACGCGAGCAGCAGCACGGTGTCGTTGGTGGACATGCAGCCGTCGGAGTCGACGCGGTCGAAGGTCGTGCGCGTGGCGGCCCGCAGAGCGTCGTCCAGGACGTCGGCGCCCAGGTCGGCGTCGGTGGTGAGGACGACGAGCATGGTGGCCAGGCCCGGGGCGAGCATGCCCGCGCCCTTGGCCATGCCGCCGACGGTCCAGCCGTCCTTGGTCACGACGGACGTCTTGTGGACGGTGTCGGTGGTCTTGATGGCGATGGCGGCCTTCTCGCCGCCGTGCTCGCTCAGCGCCTCGGCGGCGGTCTCGACGCCGGGCAGCAGCTTGTCCATGGGGAGCAGGATCCCGATGAGCCCGGTGGACGCGACCGCGACCTCGGCGGCGTTCAGCCCCAGCGTGTCGGCGACCTTCTCGGCGGTCGCGTGCGTGTCCTGGAAGCCCTTCGGGCCCGTACAGGCGTTGGCGCCACCGGAGTTGAGGACGACGGCGGAGACCTGCCCGCCCTTCAGGACCTGCTCGGACCACAGCACCGGCGCGGCCTTGACGCGGTTGGAGGTGAAGACGCCCGCGGCGGCGAGGCGGGGCCCGTTGTTGACCACGAGGGCCAGGTCCGGGTTGCCGTTCTCCTTGATCCCGGCGGCAATGCCCGCCGCCGTGAATCCCTTTGCTGCCGTGACACTCACGGTGCGACTCCGATCGTGGAAAGCCCGGTGGTCTCGTCGAGCCCGAGGGCGAGGTTCATGCTCTGGACGGCACCGCCCGCGGTGCCCTTGGTCAGGTTGTCGATCGCGCTGATCGCGATGATGCGGCCCACGGCCTCGTCGAATGCGACCTGCACCTGAACGGCGTTGGAACCGTGGACGGACGCCGTGGCGGGCCACCGTCCCTCGGGCAGCAGATGAACGAAGGGCTCGTCGGCGAAGGCCTTCTCGTAGGCGGCGCGCAGGGAGTCGCCGGTGACACCGGGCTTCGCCTGCGCACTGCATGTGGCGAGGATCCCGCGCGGCATGGGAGCCAGCGTCGGCGTGAAGGAGACCGTGACCGGTTCGCCGGCGGCGGCGCTGAGGTTCTGGATCATCTCGGGCGTGTGCCGGTGGCCGCCGCCCACGCCGTACGGCGACATGGACCCCATGACCTCGCTGCCCAGCAGGTGCGGCTTGGGCGTCTTGCCCGCGCCGGAGGTGCCGGACGCGGCGACGATCACGGCCTCGGTCCCGGCGAGGCCCGCCGTGTACGCCGGGAAGAGCGCCAGCGAGACGGCGGTCGGGTAGCAACCGGGCACCGCGATGCGCTTGGACCCCTCCAGTGCAGCGCGGGCACCCGGCAGTTCAGGGAGGCCGTACGGCCAGGTCCCGGCGTGCGCGGAACCGTAGAACTTCTCCCAGTCCCCCGGGTTCCGCAGCCGGAAGTCGGCCCCCATGTCGACCACCAGCACATCGGGGCCGAGTTGCTCGGCGACGGCCGCGGACTGTCCGTGCGGCAACGCGAGAAAGACGACATCGTGCCCGGCGAGGACGTCCGCCGTGGTCTCCTGGAGCACCCGGTCAGCCAGCGGCAGCAGGTGCGGCTGGAGCGCGCCGAGCCGCTGACCTGCGTTGGAGTTCCCGGTCAGGGCGCCGATCTCGACCTCGGGGTGCACCAGCAGCAGACGCAGCAGCTCACCGCCCGCGTACCCGCTCGCTCCGGCCACTGCCGCACGTACCGCCATGACATCCTCCTCCTGGAGAGCATGACTATACGTTTCGCTGCACGTTTATGCAATCCCGTCGAATTTGGTTGTCCGTGTACTGATAAGCGGGATAGGGTCCCCCGGCATCCACAGGGGGATCGCAGTAAGCGGGGGGACATGGCAGACAATATCGGCGCGTCCACGAAGGGCCCGAGCCCTGTGGGGCAGGCCGTGGCGGCCGTAGTGCTGGTGGGAGCACTCGCCGCCGGTTTCTGGACGATGGCGAAGACCTCGGCCGCGGAGGACAACGCCCCACCGGCTCCCACCTGCTCGGACGACAAGCCCGAGACGCCCCCCGCCGCCGGGCAGGTCTCCGGTCAGCAGCTGTGCGAGGCCCTGCACCGTCCCGACCTCGCCACACTGCTCGGCACGCCCGAGGAGATCGCGCTGACCGTTTCCGGCAGCGACAGCTCCGTCGGGGAGGCCGACGGCGAGCAGGTCGCCACTCCCACGGCGCGGGTCGAGTTCGAGACGTACACCGTGGAACTGACGGCCACCTACGACGGCCTTCCGGTGACCGGGTCCGGCCGGCTGCTGGGCAGTGACGCGCGTGAGCGGAAGGTCCTGGGCCGCCCGGCGACCCTCTACTCGTCCCAGACCATCGCCCTCGAATTCCGGCTCGACGGCGGCGACTCCCGCAGCGCTCCCGGCGTCCCCGCCCGCGCCCTCACCGTGGCCCAGGACGCCAAGGACAGCGGCGGCTCCTTCGACCTGGCCATGTGGCGCTCGGTCGGCGGGGTACCGAGCGACGAGGAACTGCTCGCCGTCGCCGAGAAGGTGCTGCCGACGATCCCGGGCTGGAAAGCCGGCACGTAAGGCATCAGCAGCGGGAGACCGTGACAGCAACATCGCCGGGGTGCAACCGAGTTACGTGGGCGACTCCCGGCCCCGCTTCGCCGCGTACGCCCGCGCCGCCCGCACCCGGTTGCCGCACTTCGTCGTGCACCAGCGCCGGGCTCCGTGCGAGCGCAGGAACCAGCGGGCGCAGCCCTGTGCGGCGCACTCGGTCAGCTGCTCGGCCTCGGAGCCGGTGAGCAGGTCGGTGGCGTCCTCGGCGAGCAGGGAGAGCGCGGCGGCGGCCGGATTGCCGGCGTCGGGTTCGTCGGCGCGGTGCGGGCCGTCGGACGTCCAGGCCAGCCGGGGCGTGGACGGGGCCGCCGCGAGCGCGGAGTTGAGCGTGGCCAGATCGTCGACGGCGGGCCGCTCATGGGCGTCGTACGCCTCGAAGAGCGCCCGCACCGCCTCCCGCAGCCCCAGGAGCCGCCCGAACTGCCTGCCACCCAGGGCCACCCGGTCCGGCAGCAGCTCATGGCGTACGAGCCACAGGTGCGCGGACTCGGTGTCGTCGAGCAGGTCGATGTCGCCGTGGCTGAGAGTAAAACGCGTGTTGACCAGGGCCAGCGAGATGTAGCGCTCCTCGCCGGGAACGGGGAGCTGGTGCAGGTAGACAGGGGCGTCGTGATCCACGGCTCTCATGCTAATGGTTGCGATTCTCCGTGAGAATGCCTAGCGTGCCTCACGGTGAACCATCACAGAAACCGTGAGAGGTGAGTGGCCGTGGGCTTCGACGTGGACGCGCTGCGCAAGGACTTCCCGATCCTGGGCCGGACGATGGACAGCGGCGCGCGTCTCGTCTACCTGGACTCCGGTGCCACCACCCAGAAACCGCTCCAGGTCCTGGACGCGGAGCGGGAGTTCTACCTCACGCACAACGCCGCCGTACACCGAGGCGCGCACCAGCTCGCCGGGGAGGCGACGGAGGCGTACGAGAGCGCACGCCGCACCATCGCCCGGTTCGTCGGGGCGGCCGAGGACGAGATGGTGTTCACCAAGAACACGACGGAGGGCATCAACCTCGTCGCGTACGCGCTGGGCAACGCGGGCCGTGTCGGTCCCGGTGACCGGATCGTCGTCACGGAGATGGAGCACCACGCGAATCTCGTCCCCTGGCAGCAGCTCGCCGAGCGCACCGGCGCCACGCTGGACTGGTTCGGGCTGACCGACGAGGGCCGCCTCGACCTCACCCGGACCGACGAGCTGCTCGACGAGCGGACGAAGGTCGTCGCCGTCAGCCATCAGTCCAACGTCCTCGGCACGGTCAACCCGGTGCGCGAACTCGCCGACCGTGCCCACGAGTTCGGCGCTCTGGTGGTGGTCGACGGCGCCCAGTCGGTGCCGCACCGGCCGGTCGACGTGACGGAACTCGGCGCGGACTTCGTCGCCTTCTCCGGGCACAAGATGCTCGGCCCGAACGGCATCGGCGTGCTGTGGGGCCGCCGCGAACTCCTCACGGATCTCCCGCCGTTCCTCACCGGCGGCTCGATGATCGAGATCGTCGAGATGGACCACAGTACCTTCCTGCCGCCGCCCCAGCGCTTCGAGGCAGGCGTCCCGATGACGTCCCAGGCGGTGGGCCTTGCGGCGGCCGTGGCCTACCTGGAGTCACTGGGTATGGCCGAGGTGGCGGCGTACGAGGATCAACTCACCGCCCGCGCCCTGGACTTGCTCGGCGAGATCCCCGGCGTCCGCATCGTCGGCCCCCGCGACCTCACCGACCGCGGATCGGCCGTCTCCTTCACGGTCGACGGCATCCACCCGCACGACGTGGGCCAGATCCTGGACGAGCGCGGTGTCGCGGTCCGCGTGGGCCACCACTGCGCCCGTCCGATCGTGAAGCGGTACGGCATCCCGGCGACGACCCGGGCGACCTTCTACGTCTACAACACACCGGCCGAGGTCGACGCGCTGGTGGAAGGCGTACGGGCGGCCCAGGCGTACTTCGGCGTCGCCTGAGCCGCCCGGAGTGTCACCGCTGCTTGATCCGCAGGAAGGTGATCGAGTTCGCCGGGAAGGTGTACGTGAACTTCTTGGCGACCCCCTGGAAGGTGGACGTCGCCGGAGTCACCGGCGTGTCCGTCTCGGAGTTCACCTCGTCCGGTTCGGCGGCCAGGGTGGTCACCCGGGCCTGGGAGGCGACCTTGGCAGTGCCGAGGTCGATCGCCGTACGGGCCTCGGCGGGCTGCGCGTTGACGACCTTGACGATCAGGTCACCGGTCTTCGCGTCCTTGGTGACGACCTGGCGGAACGGCTCGGCCGGCTTGTCGTCGGCGAAGCTGCCCCACTCCTGGCCGTCCAGGTAGAGGGTCACCTGACGGCCCCGCACCTTGATGTCGATGTCGTAGGCGCGGCCCGTATCGATCGACCCCGCCTTGGAGATCAGCGTCGACTTGCCGCCGTCCACGGCCTGTTCGACGGCGGACTGGGTGTTGTTCCAGCCGCCCAGGTTCCACCAGTAGTAGTTGCCGGTGTCCTTGACCCCGAAGGCGACGAGGAAGCCCTCCTTGCCGGACTTCTTGGTGGCCTTCACATGCAGGTCGTAGTTCTTCCAGGCGGGGTCGCCCGCTGTGACCAGGGTGTTCTCGGCGGCGGCATCCGTCTGGACGTACTGCCCGTCCTGGATGCTCCAACTGCCGGTGCCGCCCGGCGTCCACTTCGACGCGTCACCGGAGAAGTCGTCGCTGAACAGCGTCGAACCGTCCTCGCCGGTGACCTTGACATCGTCGTAGGCCGCACTGGTCGCCCAGGTCGAGAGGCCGACGGCGCCGGTGATCGGGCCGCTGACGTTCGGGGTGTCGGTCGCGGTGGACGGGACCACACGATCGCCGACGTTGTTCATGAACAGCTTCTGGACCTCGTAGTTGGCCGAGTTCCAGGAGGCGTGGTTGTTGAACCAGATCAGGTCCGGGCGCCACTGCACATAGTCCTCGTTGGCGAGCAGCGGGGCGTAGGAGGCGAGCTTGACGATGTCGGCGTTGCGCTCCAGGCCGGTCATGTAAGCGGCTTCGGACAGCGCGTTCTTGAAGGCGTTGCCCTGGGAGGCGTACTCGCCGAGGAAGACCTTGGGGCCGCCGCGGTCGTAGCTGTCGTAGCGCTCGTTGTTCTGCAGGAACCACTGCGGGCTGTTGTAGTAGTGCTCGTCGACCATGTCGACGTTGCCCTCGCGGTTGAGCTTCCAGGCGGTGTCGAAGGTCGTACCGGCGTCGTCCGGGCCGGAGTTGGAGATGACCGTGATGTCCGGGTACTTGGCCTCGATCGCGGCGCGGAACTTCTGGAAGCGGGCGAAGAACTCGTTGGGCAGGTTCTCCTCGTTGCCGACGGCGAGATGCGTGAGATGGAAGGGCTTGGGATGGCCCATCTCGGCACGCTTCTTGCCCCACGTGCTCGTCACGGAGCCGTTGGCGAACTCGATGAGGTCCAGGGTGTCCTGGATGTGCCGCTGGAGCAGCGCCTCGTCGTCGGTGGCCCGGTTCTGGCCGCAGCCGGTGACGAGGGCCGGTACGACGGGCAGCGGCATCGCGCCGATGTCCTCGGAGAAGCGGAAGTATTCGTAGTAGCCGAGGCCGTAACTCTGGTTGTAGCCCCAGAAGTTGGAGTTCGTGGCGCGCTGCTCGACCGGACCGACGGTGTCCTTCCACTGGTACGAGCGCTTGCGCTGCCAGCCGGAGGACTCGCTGTAGTCCTCCATGGAGCCGGTGTTGACCAGACAGCCACCGGGGAAACGGACGAAGCCCGGCCGCAGGGCCTCGATCTTCTCGGCGAGGTCCTCGCGCAGGCCGTTCGGCTGGTGCTTGTAGGTGTCGCGCGGGAAGAGGGAGACCTCGTCGAGCGAGGCGGCGCCCGACGAGGCGACGGTGAGGCGCCCGCGGTTGCTGGTGCGGGTCGCGGTGAAGGTGGCCGTGTACTTCGCCCAGCCGCCCTTCGCGGCGACCTGGCGGGTGGTCGCCAGCGTGCCCGGCGCGTCCTTCAGGGTGACGCTGAGCGTGGTGCCGCTCTGGGCGCGGGCCCACACGGAGAAGTCGTACCTCTTGCCCTGCTCGACGCGGATGCCGGTGTTGTATCCGGCGTTCGTGACCGATGAACCCGCGCCCAGGGAGAGGTAGTTGCGGTTGCGCTCGTTGAGGCGCCCGGCGTCGTTCACGACCTCGGCCGTCCCGGCGACCGCCCAGGAGGTCAGGGGCGTGTACGAGCTGTTGTCGGCGGTGGAGTACTCGAAGGACCGGTTCTGCACCAGCTCGGCGTACAGTCCGCCGTCGGCGGCGCGGTTGATGTCCTCGAAGAAGACGCCGTACATCGCGTCGTCGATCTTCGCGCCCTGAGAGGCGGGGTCGACGGTGATCGCGTAGTCGGTGACGTCCTCGGCGTGCGCGGGGGCGGGCAGGGCGACGGCCGCCATCAGGAGGGCGGTGGCGGTGACGCCTTGTCTCCAGCGGGTGGTGCGTGACATGGATACTCCGCGGCTCGAAGGAGTTCTTCACATGAAGGGCTCGATGATGCGTCGAAGGTGTTCGAAATATCGGACAATGGTCAGCACTTCGAACGGCAAGATAGGGAGGGGACCCAGGCACGTCAATGGGTCGCGCAAGGGCCGATGGGACGGAAAGCGGTACGGAATGGGCGAGTTCTGGCCAGTGCCGGATGTGCTGGCGTATCTGGCCGGGCAGTGGCGGGTGGAGCGGTCGGTGCGGGATCTCGCCGGCGACGAGCGGGGGGAGTTCCGCGGGACGACCGCGTTCAGCCCGCTCGAAGGCGGCGGACTGCTGCACCAGGAGTCCGGCACGTTCGTCTGGCAGGGCATTGCCCGGCCCGCCGAACGCACCCTGCGTTTCCTGCCGTCCCGGGAGCCGGGTGCGGCGGACGTACGGTTCGCGGACGGCCGCCCGTTCCACGACCTGGACCTGACCTCCGGACGGCACACGGCCGACCATCCGTGCTCGGCCGACCTCTACCGGGGCGAGTTCACCGTCACCGACGCGGACCACTGGCGGACGGTGTGGCGGGTGCGCGGCCCGGCGAAGGACCTGGTCCTCACGACCGACTACGCACGCGTGGGCTGAGCCGAGGCCCCCTCGAAGCGCAGATTCCAGCGCCCCGCCCGGCCCGTGACGGTGGTCGTCGACAAGGGGCGGACGTCGATGTTCCAGTACGTCGACGGCGGCGCCTTCAGCACGTACACCAGCGCCGCGCGGATCACCGACGGCTCGGCCACGGCAACGATCCGACCTCCGTCGTCGAACGGCCGCGTGTCGAGCCAGCCGCCGACACGGGTGATGAAGTCGAGCAGCGACTCACCGCCGTGCGGCGTACCGCGCGGGTCGGCCAGCCACGCGTCCACCGCCTCCGGCTCACGCGCCATCGCCTCCCCCAGCGTGAGCCCGCGCCAGCGGCCCATGTCGCAGTCGCGCAGCGCGAGTTGCACCAGCGGTGTGTAGCCGAGGGCGTCACCGGTGGCACGGCTGCGCGGCGTCGGCGAGCAGTAGCGCAGCTCGGCCGCCGCGAGCGGAATCAGGCCCTGGGCGGCACGCTGCACCTCGTCCCAGCCGGCTTGATCCAGCGGACGGTCGTCCTCGAAGCGCTCCGCGAGCAGCGAGGAGCTGCGCGCGGCGGCGACGAACGTGACCCGAAGTTGCATGCGGGGATCGTGAATCGCCGAAGTGTGCAGGTCAAGGGGTATTACCCAGGGTGTGCAAAACCTTACTTCACGGTCAGGACCGATGGGGCAATTCGCTCGAAAATCTCGACTAGCGCCCTGTGGGCTTCTCCCAGACCGAGACATGCCGCCCGCTCTCACCGGTGAACGGCTCGCGCGACCACCCCTCCCAGCGGTCCCGCAGCCGCAGCCCGGCGAGGCGGGCCATCAGGTCCAGCTCGGAGGGCCAGACGTAGCGGAACGGGAGGGACCAGTGCTCGGCGCGGCCGTCGACGATGGTGACGTAGTTCGAGCTCATCGCCTGGGTGGCGACGTCGTAGGTGTCGAAGGCCCATTGGGTGGGGCTGATGGTGAACGGTACGGCGGTCTGCCCCGGCGGCAGCAGGCGCAGTTGTGGCACGCCGACCTCGACGACGAAACAGCCGCCGGGTGCCAGATGCTCGGCGGCGTTGCGGAAGCAGTCCACCTGGGCGTCCTGCGTCGTCAGGTTGTTGATCGTGTTGAAGACGAGGTAGGCGACGGTGAACTCGCCCGCCGCCCGGGTCGTCGAGAAGTCGCCGATGGTCACGGCGATCTCGTCGCCCCCGGGCTTGGCGCGCAGCCGGTCCGCCATCGCCCGCGACAGCTCGATGCCGTGCACCGGCACCCCGCGCGCGGCGAGCGGCAACGCGATCCGGCCGGTGCCGACGCCGAATTCCAGGGCCGCGCCGTCGCCGGCGAGTTCGGCCAGCAGGTCGACCGCCGGATTCACGACCTCCGGGCGGAACATGTCCGCCGCCGACCGGTCGTACCTGGCCGCGACGCTCTCTCCGAAGTACCCGTCCTTGTCGTCCACGCCGGGACCGTACCGCTGACGGCCGCGCGGACGCCTGTCATTTTCGCCCGGCCACCTCGTCGAAGGCCGCACGCAGCCGCCGTGCCCCTTCCGTGATCTCGCCCGTCCCCGCCACGGCCGCGAAGCTCAACCGCACATGTCCGGCCGGGGGTTCGGCGCTGAAGTAGGGGCGGCCGGGGGTGATCGCGACGCCCGCGCGCAGGGCGGCGGCGGTGAGGAGGGCCTCGTCGGTGCCGTCGGGCAGGCGCAGCCACAGGTGGTAGCCGCCGGACGGGATGTGCGGCAGGGCGAGTTCGGGGAGGTCGGCGCGGAGGGTGGCCGTCATGGTGTCGCGGCGGGTCTTCAACTCGGCGGAGATCGACCGGAGATGGCGGGGCCAGGCGGGCGAGCCGGCGAGTTCGAGCGCGGCTTCCTGGAGAGGCCGGGGCACGAAGAAGGTGTCGACGATCTGGATGGCGCGCAGGCGTTCCAGCGCCGGGCCGCGTGCGGCGATCGCGCTCACCCGGAAGCTGGGCGAGGTGGCCTTGGTGAGCGAGCTGACATGGACGACGACTCCGTCGGGGTCGTCGGCGACCAGCGGACGCGGCAGCGGTCCCGCGTCCTCGTGCACCAGCCGTCGTACGAAGTCGTCCTCGATCACGAACGCGCCCGCCGCCCGTGCGATGGCGACCACCTCCGCGCGGCGGTCCGCGGCGAGCACCGCCCCGGTCGGGTTCTGGAACAGCGGCTGGCAGACGAAGAGCCGGGCCCCTGTCGCCCGGAACGCGTCGGCGAGCAGGGCGGGGCGCACCCCGTCCGGGTCGACCGGCACCGGGACCGGCCGCAGCCCGGCCGCGCGGGCGATGGCCAGCATCCCGGGGTAGGTGGGCGACTCGACCAGGACGGGCGCGCCGGGCGGCGCCAGCGCGCGGAACGCGGTGGTCAGCGCCGCCTGGCCGCCCCCGCCGACCAGCACCTCGGCCGCGGTGACGGTGCCGCCGATCTCACGGGCGAACCACTCTCGCAGCTCCGGCAGTCCGTCCATCGGCGGCCGGCCCCACGCTCCGGGCCGGCGTCCCGCACGGGCCAGCGCGGCGGTCAGCGCACGCTCGGGCTGGAGGGTGGGGTGCAGATAGCCGCCGGTGAACTCGATCACTCCGGGTGGCGGAGCGGCGAGCGAGACCACGACTCCGGACGCGTCCACCGAGCGCGGTACGACGTCGGAGGCGCCGTCCGCGCTGAGCGCGACCTCCTGCCAGGAGGTGTCCCCGGCGGGCGCGGCGGTCGTACGGGGCCGGGCGCGGAAGGCACCGGCGCCGGGGCGGGTCACCACCAGCCCCTCGGCGGCCAGCTGAGCCAGGGCCCGCGAGACGGTCACCGGGCTGACCCGGTACCGCTCGACGAGGGCACGGCTCGACGGGAGCTTTCCACCAGGTGAGTAGCGGTCGAGTTCCCGTCGCAGCTGTTTCACCAGTTCACCGACGCTGCTACGCTCTTGCATGAGAACACAGAGTAGCGCTATCGCCTCGACCGGGATAGCGGTCAGCGGTCGGTCCGGTACCCCGATCGGCACTCTTCAGGCCGCGCTGGGAGTCATCGCCTTCTCCCTCACCTTCCCCGCGACCGCATGGGGACTGGAGGGGTTCGGGCCGTGGTCCCTGGTCGCCGTACGCAGCGTGCTCGCGGCACTGATCGCGGGCGCCTGTCTGCTGGCACTGCGGGTGCCGCTGCCCGGGCGAGCGCACTGGCCGGGACTGGCCGTGGTCGCCGCCGGAGTCGTCGTCGGCTTCCCGCTGCTGACGACCCTCGCCCTGCAGACCTCGACCACCGCGCACGCCGCCGTCGTGGTCGGCCTGCTCCCGCTGACCACCGCGCTGTGCTCCGCTCTCCGGGTCGGCACGAAGCGCTCCGCGGGACGTGCCACGATCGGCCGTCGAGCATCTGCGGGGCCGTCGTGGCTGGTCGCGCCCACGCGACGGCAGTCGCATGTCAGACACAGCCCCGCGCCCCTTCGGGGCGCTGCCGAACCGCAGCCGACTTCGCCAGACCCGCTCAGCCCCTCGCGCACCTTCTGGACGGCCGCGCTCGTGGGCGCCGCCGCGGTGGTCGCCTTCACCGTGCAGCAGAGCGGCGGCACGCTGACCACCGCCGACCTGTATCTCTTCGGGGCGCTGCTGGTGTGCGCGGCCGGCTACACCGAGGGCGGCCGGCTCGCCCGCGTCATGCCGGGCTGGCAGGTCGTCGGCTGGGCGCTGGTGCTGTGTCTGCCGATCGGCGTGCCCGCCGCCGCACTCGCCCTGTCGTACGAGCCGGTGCGGCTGACCGCGCACAGCGTGACCGGACTGCTGTGGGTCGCGGCGGGCTCGCAGTTCCTCGGCCTGGTCGTCTGGTACCGGGGCATGGCGGCGATCGGCATCCCGAAGGCCAGCCAGTTGCAGTTGGCCCAGCCCCTGCTCACACTGGTGTGGTCGGTGCTGCTGCTGGGCGAGCATCTGACCGTGGCCGCCCCGCTCACGGCGGCGGCGGTGCTCGTGTGTATCGCCGTCACCCAGAGGGCGCGCGGCTGAGTAGGCCGTACGGCCCCATCCCAACCGGCGTCCCGCGCCGTAAACTCAAGGCCAAGGACCGCTGCTCCCGCACGAGGTGAGGAGGCCCTACAAGATGCGTGCAACCGTGGGCGACCAGCTTGTCCAGCACGGCAGGGTGGTCGGACAGCACGACAAGGTCGGCGAGATCGTCGAAGTGATGGGGCGCGAGGGCAACCCCCCGTACCGCGTCAGGTTCGAGGACGGGCACGAGGGCGTGTGCTCACCGGGTCCCGACACCGAGATCCGCCACAAGGAAACCCGACGCTGAGCGCTCCGCTGATGCGCGGTTCGTTCGCCCGCGGGCCGGTGGGGGCTGGTCGCGCAGTTCCCCGCGCCCCTTGCGGGGCGCTGTTGCGCACCGGACCTCACCCGTCCCGCTTGGATCAGTGCGGGGGCCTCGTCGGTCGCCCGTAGTGGTCGGCTACGACCCGTGCCAGCGCGCCGATGCGGTCCGTCGCCGCGTCCTTCGCGGCGAAGAAGACATGGCCGCGCGCCTCCGGATGGTTCTTGGCGAGCGTGAGATGCCGGGACAGCTCGCCGGCGTTCTGCCAGGCGGCGGGCTGCGCCGGGTCGCCCGCCTTGTAGAGGGCCTCGCCCACGTACAGCCGGGTCCCGCTGCCCCGCACGGCCGAGGCCCACCAGGGCAGGATCTTGGCGTAGTCGGCCACAGCGAGGCCGATGTTCCAGTACAGCTGCGGGCAGATGTAGTCGATCCAGTTCTCGCGGACCCACCTGCGGGTGTCGGCGTACAGGTCGTCGTACGTCTGCACCCCCGCCCGGGTGTCGGAGCCGAGGGGGTCGGTGGCGGCGTTGCGCCACACCCCGAAGGGGCTGATCCCGAACTGCGTGCCCGGCCTGATCGACTTGATGCGGGCCGCCATCTCGCCCACCAGCCGGTTGATGTTGTCCCGCCGCCAGTCGGCCCTGTTCGCGAAGCCGCCGCCGTACAGATTGAAGACGGCGTCGTCGTCGAAGGTCTGGCCCGACACCGGATACGGGTAGAAGTAGTCGTCGAAGTGAACGGCGTCGACGGGGTACTTGCGCACCGCGTCGAGCATGGCTTCCTGGACGAAGGCGCGGACCTCGGGCAGCCCGGGGTTGTAGTAGAGCTTCCCGCCGTACGTCACCACCCAGTCCGGGTGCTTGCGCGCCGGGTGCGAGGCGGCGAGCCGCTGCGGGTCGGTGTGATTGGCGATGCGGAACGGGTTGAACCAGGCGTGCAGTTCCAGGCCCCGGGCATGCGCCTCGGCCACGGCCGAGCCGAGCGGGTCCCAGCCCGGGTCCTTGCCCTGGGTGCCGGTGAGGTACTGCGACCAGGGCTCGTACGGCGAGGGCCACAGCGCGTCGGCCGTCGGGCGGACCTGGAAGATCACGGTGTTGAGGCGGTTGCGGACCGCGGTGTCGAGATGGGTGACCAGTTCCGCCCTCTGCTGGGACGGGCTCAGGCCCGCCCGGGAGGGCCAGTCGCGGTTGGCCACGGTCGCCAGCCACATACCGCGCATCTCGGTCGCCGCCCGCGGATGCCGCGGTACGGCCGACGCACTCGACGCCGGCGTGAGGGCCGCCAGCGCGGCCACCGCGAACGCCCGACGTGACAACCGTCCCATCTGCACACCCCATACGCTGCGGACCCGCTCGGTCACGGATCGTCTCCGCGCCCCAGGATGCCCGTACCCCGGCGATCGATCATCGATACTTACGGGTAACGTGCAGGATCGGAGCAGGCTCCACACCAATGGCGGCCTGTCGCAGGCGTCGATCAGTAAGGGGACGATGTGACCGACATCCAACGCGTCGGAGTCGTGGGCTGCGGACAGATGGGAGCGGGCATCGCCGAGGTGTGCGCCCGCGCCGGACTGGACGTGAAGGTCGCCGAGACCACCGGCGAGGCCCTGGAGATCGGCCGCACCCGGCTGTTCAACTCCCTTTCCAAGGCGGCCGAGCGCGGCAAGATCACGGCGGAGGAGCTGGATGCGACGCAGGCACGGCTCGGCTTCACCACCGACCTCGGCGAGTTCGCCGACCGCGACCTGGTGATCGAGGCCGTCGTCGAGAACGAGCAGGTGAAGACCGAGATCTTCCAGGTGCTCGACCAGGTCGTGACGCGCCCGGACGCGATCCTCGCCTCCAACACCTCCTCCATCCCGCTGGTGAAGCTCGCGGTCGCCACCTCGCGGCCGACCACGTCATCGGCATCCACTTCTTCAACCCCGCCCCGGTGCAGAAACTGGTCGAGCTGATCCCGGCGCTCACCACCTCCGAGGGCACGCTCAGCCGGGCCCAGGCCTTCGCCGAGAAGCTGCTCGGCAAGCACGCCATCCGCGCCCAGGACCGCTCCGGCTTCGTGGTCAACGCGCTGCTGATCCCCTATCTCCTCTCCGCGATCCGGATGTTCGAGTCGGGCATCGCCAGCCGCGAGGACATCGACAACGGCATGGAACTCGGCTGCGCCCACCCGATGGGCCCGCTCAAGCTGTCCGACCTGATCGGCCTGGACACGGTCGTCTCGGTGGCGTACTCGATGTACGAGGAGTACAAGGAGCCGCTGTACGCCGCTCCCCCGCTGCTGCAGCGCATGGTGGACGCGGGCCGGCTGGGCCGGAAGTCGGGGTCGGGCTTCTACACCTACGGCTGATTACGGACGGTCAGATTCCGGCCAAGTACACGGGCCCGGCACCGAAGAGGTGCCGGGCCCGTGTCATTCACACACCGTGTGCGCTCCGGGCTCGCATATGCCCCTCGCACACTCTCCCCACACGCCCACCAGGCGAGTTCACTTTCTCTGCGCATGCCAGGGATGAGAAACGACTACGGAAAGGAGCGGACTCGTGACCGCCGATCCCGAGCATCCGGTCGTAACCGGTGAACTCGCAGAGTTACGACGCCGTCTCGACGTCGCCTACGCCCGTGTGGAGGGCGACCTGGCTCTGCTCACGCACCGTACCGAGGAGTCCGCCAAGGAACTCGACGAGCTGAACACCCGGATCAACACACTGGAACACGCGCGCTGGCCGCTGCCCGCGGTCGCCGCCCTCACCGCCGTGGGTGCTCTCGTCGTGGCGATCTGGCAGGCAGTAGGGCATTGATCAGGGGCGTCGCATCAGGGCAAGACGTCCTGCCCCAGCCTGAGGTGGTGCAGCATCAGTAACGCGGCCGCCATGTTGGCGGCCGGGACCTCCCCACGGGCGATCATGTCGGGGACGAGTTTGAGGGGGACCCATTCCCGGCGGTCCGACTCGAAGTCGTCCACGGGGTGTCCGATGTACTCGCCCTCGTCGGCCCAGTAGATGTGGTGCCGGGCGTCGGTGAGCCCATTGGACGGCTCCACGCTCATCAGGTGGCGCAGCGGTCCCGGCCGCCATCCGGTCTCCTCCTCGAGCTCCCTGGCGGCCGCGTAGGCGATGTCCTCGCCGTCCTCGACGACGCCCGCCGCGAGTTCCCACCCCCAGCTGTCGGTGATGAAGCGGTGGCGCCACAGGAGGAGCACTTCATTGGCCTCGTTGACCACTGTGGCCACGGCGACCGGCCGCAGCCGTATGAGGAAGTGGTCCAGGTGCCGGCCGTCGGGCAGCTCCACGTCTGCCAGGTTGACGGTGAACCAGCGGTTTTCATACACAGTTTGTTCGTTCTGTTTCGTCCACTGCACGGTTCTGCCACCTTCCGTCGAGTAAGTGGCAATATCGCAGCAGGGACTATGAGTGTCGGTGTTCGAGCGCCGGATTACAGCGGTACGCGCAGTGCTCCGTCGATGAGTTCGGCGGCCTCGGCCGTGCCCGCGCAGCCGCTGCGCACCAAGTGCTCGCGTACCGCCCGGAGTCTGTCGCGCAGCCGCTGGGACTCCATCCCCCGCGCCTGTTCGGCCATCTGCACCGCGGTGGCCACCGCCTTGTCCGCGTTGCCCTGCCGCAGCTCGATCGTGCTGAGCATGGCGAGCCGGTGCACCCGCCCGCGATCGTGGGCCGGGTTACCGACGGCAGCCGCGGCATGCTCCCCCGCCGCCGCCAGCTCACCGAGGCTGAGAAGCGCCTCAGCCACCTGGACGTTGACGAGTCCCGGCTGGACATAGCCCGTCTCGTCGGGCTCGTATCCGCGCCGGATGCGTTCGGCGGCCGTCTCGGCACGCCGGATGCAGGACAGGGCGCTCGTGCCGTCGCCCAGGTGCGCGTACGCCTTCGCCTGCATCGCGTACAGGTCGGAGGCGAGAGCGGGGGTGATGTGCTTGCCCGCCGCCCGCAGCGCGGCCTCCGCGAAGGCCACGGCCTGACGGTGCTCCCGCATGAACAGGGCCTGGTTGACGAGGAGCGCGATGATGTACGCCCCAAGTCCCCGGTCCCCGCTGGCCTTCGCCAGCCTCAGCGCCTGGTGGAAGTAGCGCTGGGCGAGCCCGTGCGCGTCGGAGTCGTACGCGCAGATCCCGGCGATCGCCACCAACCCGCCGGTGGCCCGGTGCACTTGGCGGCCGGTGGCGTCGGTGTAGCTGCCGCGCAGCAGCGGTGCGGCCTCGGAGTTGAGGAAGCCGACGATCCGGGTGCGGGTCGCTATCCCGCCGGCCTTGCGGTACATCTGCTCGTAGTGCGTACGGGCGGCGCGCAGCATCTCCAGGTCGGAGGGGGTGACCCGGTGCCGGCCGCCGCGGGAGACGTCGACGTCCTCCGGCGGGTTCTCCCACTCCCAGACCGGCATCACGGCGGGCGTGCCGGTGACGGCGGGGGCGCCCAGGATGTGCGGGCGTTGCTGTTCGTCGGAGCGCCACAGCGCGGTGGCCCGCTCGACGAAGCCGGACAGCGAGGTGCCGTGCGGCGCGGACGGCTCGCCGGGCACGCCGAGGCCGATGTCGTCGAGCGTGACGGGGCGTTGCAGTCGGGCGGCGAGTACCTCGCAGATCAGGTCGGGGACCTGGCCGCGGGGGCGCTGGCCCTTCAACCATCGTGCCACGGCGGTGTGTTCGTACCTGAGCGCGAGGCCGCGGGCCCGTCCCGCCTGGTTCACATGTGCGGCCAGTCCCGCGTGTGAGATCCCCGCCTCGTCCAGGATCGCGTCGAGCAGAGTGTTGGGCTGCATGGATTGCCCCCCGGGTGGCTCGGTGGCGTCAGATTAGTGGTTCCTTCTTCACACGGGGTGTGAACCGAGTGCGCGAATCCGCACCGTGCGCGCGCTGTTGCGGAGAGTTGCCGACCGGTTGACTGAAATGCCTCGTCAGAGGCCGGCCGGGCCGCCGGCTCCCCCTCGTACAGTGCGGCGGCCCTGCCGGGGGCTTGGCGGTGCGACTGAGCGCCGTTCATTGGAGGTTGTTTGTCGGCTGCCGGTGCGTCGTGGCTGGTCGCGCAGTTCCCCGCGCCCCTACAGGCATGTTGCGCTGCACGCTGGTTCGGTCGTTCCGTAGGGCCAGCAATGCCACGTCGTCCGTGAGTCTGCCTGCCGTGTGGCGCAGGAGTTGGGTGAAGACTGTGCCCAGGAGGGGCTGGGGGGTGTTCACGCCGTCGCTCAGGGCCTCTGTGAGCACGGTCGGCAGTGGGAAGAACCGGCCATGAGCGTCTCGGGCGTCCTCGGCGCCGTCCGTGTAGAGGAACAGCGCCTCCTCGGGCTTCAGTTGGCCGCAGGGTACGGCGGGCAGGTCGGGTGGGAGCGGGAAGAGGCCGAGCGGGGGCAGGGGGTCGGCGTGGGTGAGGGGTTCCACGTGGGTGCCGGTGAGGCGGTAGGGCCAGGGGTGGCCGCAGTTGAGGGCGTGCATCTCGCCGTCCGGATCGATCTCCAGCAGCTGGACCGTGATGAACTCCTCGGCGACCGGGCTGTCGGGGGCCGCGCGGGCGCGCTCGCGCAGATGCCGGGCCAGTGCCCGCTCCAGTCTGCGCAGCACACCGCCGAGGTCGGGCTCGTCGTGCACGGCCTCACGGAAGCTGCCGAGGACGGCGGCGACGGTGCCGATGGCCGCGAGACCGTGTCCTCGTACGTCGCCCATCACGGCCCGTACGCCGTGCTCGGTGGCGATGACCTCGTACAGGTCGCCGCCGATGACCGCGCCGCGCTCCGCGGACAGTTGGGCGGCGGCGACATGCAGCCCGTCGATACGGGGCGGCAACGGCCGTAGCAGCACACTCTGGGCGGCGCCCGCGACCCGGCGCACCTGCCGCAGCTCACGCAGCAGCGCCTGCCGGACATGGACGATCAGCCCCGTGCCCACGGCGAAGAAGACGGCGCTGGTGACGATGCGCGCCCCGAACCCGTTCTGCTGAGCGAGCGGACAGGCCATCTTGTACGTGATCGCTATGGCGCCCCACACCGTCGGCAGCCCGATTGCGAGCACCCGGCGCCCCGCCCTGCGGGGAACCCCAGCCTTGATGCGGTTCATGCCGATGGCCCCCCAATAGGCCCTGACAGCACAGAATCGGACCGGCCCCGAAAGACCGGTCCGATTCTGTCGACCACATGGCCCGGAAGAACCAGATCACCCCAAAAGGTCACCCCATCGAGTGAGGTGACTGCAGCGCCCCGTCAGGGGCGCGGACCTAGCCCCTCAGAACCGCCCCCACACGCTCACCCGCAAGGGCAACCGCCGCATCCCGAGCAGCAGACGCCTCGTCCACGGTCAACGTCCGGTCCCCCGCCCGGAACCGCAACGCGTACGCCAGGGACTTCTTGCCATCACCCAGCTGCTCATCGTTCTCGTACACGTCGAACAGCCGGATCGCCTCAAGGAGTTCACCCGCCCCCTCACGCAGCGCGGCCTCCACGTCGGCGTGCGGCACCGGCTTGTCCACGACCAGCGCCACATCCTGCGTGGCCACCGGGAACGTGGAAATGCGCGGCGCCTGCGGGGTGCCGTCGCCCACCTGCTCCAGGGCGTCCAGGTCCAGCTCCATCGCACAGGTACGCGCCGGCAGGCTCAAGGCCTTGAGCACGCGCGGGTGCAGTTCACCGGCGTGACCGACCACCCGCTGCGCACCATCGACCGTGATCGCCAGCTCGGCGCACCGACCGGGGTGCCAGGGCCCGTACTGACCCACCCGCACGATCAGCTCGGCCCCGGCCTCGGAGGCCACGTTCCGCGCAGCGTCAACCGCGTCGGCCCACCCCGCCGGACGGCCCCCGCCCCACCAGCCGGCCTGCTCGCGCGCGCCCGCGAGGACGACCGCGACATGCCGCGGCTGGTCCGGCAGCACGGCGTTCAGCGCGGCGATCTCCTCGTCCGTGGGACGTCGGTCGACCGGCAGATGGGGGGCGGCGACCCGCTGCTCCTCGCGCGGCTGGAAGACCAGCCCGGTCTCGAACAGGGCGAGGTCGTGCGAGCCGCGGCCGTCGTTGCGCCGCAGGGCGCCCAGCAGGCCCGGCAGCAGCGACGTACGGAGCGCGGGCTCCTCGTCGTTGAGCGGGTTGACGAGCTTGACGACCCGGCGCGCCGGGTCGTCCGCGTCCAGGCCGAGCTGGTCGAAGACCTGCTCGGCGATGAACGGGTAGTTCGGCGCCTCGACGTATCCGGCTCCGGCCAGTGCCCGGCCGACGCGGCGGTGCAGCCGCTGCCGGTGGGTCAGGCCCCGGCCGGACGGCGGCTTGGGCAGCGTGGAGGGCAGGTTCTCGTAGCCCTCCAGGCGGATGACCTCCTCGGCGAGGTCGTTCTGCTCCAGGAGGTCGGGCCGCCAGGACGGGACGGTGACGATCAGCTCGTCCTGCCCGTACACATCACAGCCGACCTGCTGGAGACGGCGTACGACGGTCTCGCGGCCGTAGTCGACGCCGGCGACCTTGTCCGGGTGGTCGGCCGGGACGGTGATGGTGTGCGGTGCGGACGGGGCGATGACCTCGGTGACCCCGGCCTCGGCGGTGCCGCCGGCCAGCAGCACCAGCAGGTCGACCGTGCGCTGGGCGGCAGCGGCGGCGGCCTGCGGGTCGACGCCGCGCTCGAAGCGGCGGGACGCCTCGGAGGACAGCTTGTGGCGGCGGGCGGTGCGGGCGATCGCGACCTGGTCGAAGTGCGCGGCCTCGATCACCACGTCGGTCGTCGCGTTGTCGACGTCCTCGTGGTCGGCGATCTTGGTGTGGGCGCCGCCCATGACACCGGCGAGCCCGATCGTGCCGCGGTCGTCGGTGATCACCAGGTCCTCGGCGTGCAGCTTCCGCTCGACGCCGTCGAGGGTGACGATCTTCTCGCCCTCGGCGGCCCGGCGGACACCGATGGTGCCCTGGACGAGGGAGCGGTCATACGCGTGCAGCGGCTGACCGAGTTCCATCATCACGTAGTTGGTGATGTCGACGGCGAGTGAGATCGGGCGCATGCCGACCTTCTGCAGCCGGCGCCGCAGCCAGATCGGGGAGCGCGCCTCGGAGCTCAGGCCGGTGACCGTACGGGCGGTGAAGCGGTCGCAGCCGAGCGGGTCGGAGACCTGGACCGGGTAGCCGAAGGCGTTCGGGCCGGGGACGTCGAGGAGGGCCGGGTCGCGCAGCGGGAGGCCGTAGGCGATGGCGGTCTCGCGGGCGACGCCGCGGATGGACAGACAGTCGCCGCGGTTGGCGGTGACGGCGATGTCCAGTACCTCGTCGACGAGTTGGAGCAGCTCGATCGCGTCCTTGCCGATCTCGGACTCCGGCGGCAGCACGATGATGCCCTTGGTGCCGTCGTCGCCCATGCCCAGCTCGTCGCTGGAGCAGATCATGCCGTGGGACGTCTTGCCGTAGGTCTTGCGGGCGCTGATCGCGAAGCCGCCCGGCAGGACCGCGCCCGGGAGCACGACCACGACCTTGTCGCCGACGGCGAAGTTGCGGGCGCCGCAGACGATCTCCTGGGGCTCACCGGTGCCGTTGGCGGTGCCGACGTCGACGGTGCAGAAGCGGATCGGCTTCTTGAAGCCCTCCAGCTCCTCGATGGTCAGCACCTGGCCGACGACCAGGGGGCCCTTGAGGCCGTCGCCGAGCTGCTCGACGGTCTCGACCTCCAGACCGGCCGAAATGAGCTTGGCCTGCACGTCACGACCGGTCTGCGTCTCCGGCAGGTCGACGTACTCCCGCAGCCAAGAAAGCGGGACCCGCATCAGATCTCCATCCCGAACGGCCGGGTGAACCGGACGTCACCCTCGACCATGTCTCGCATGTCCTCGACGTTGTGGCGGAACATCAGCATCCGCTCGATGCCGAACCCGAAGGCGAAGCCGCTGTACTTCTCCGGGTCGACGCCGCAGGCGGTGAGCACCCGCGGGTTGACCATGCCGCAGCCGCCGAGCTCGATCCAGCCTTCGCTGGAGCAGGTACGGCAGGGCCGGTCGGGGTTGCCGACGGACTCGCCGCGGCAGACGTAGCAGACCATGTCCATCTCGGCGGACGGCTCGGTGAACGGGAAGAAGTTCGGCCGCAGCCGCGTCTTCATGCCCTCACCGAACAGCGACTGCACCATGTGGTCCAAGGTGCCCTTGAGGTCGGCCATGGTCAGGCCCTCGTCGATGGCGAGCAGCTCGACCTGGTGGAAGACCGGGGTGTGCGTGGCGTCCAGCTCGTCCGTGCGGTACACGCGGCCGGGGCAGATCACGTACACCGGCAGCTCACGGTCGAGCAGCGAGCGGATCTGCACGGGCGAGGTGTGGGTACGCAGGACGACGCCGGAGTCTGCGGAGCCGTTCGCGCCCTCGATGAAGAACGTGTCCGCCTCACCGCGGGCCGGGTGGTCCGGGCCGATGTTGAGCGCGTCGAAGTTGAACCACTCCGCCTCGACCTGCGGGCCCTCGGCGACCTCGTAGCCCATGGCCACGAAGACGTCCTCGATGCGCTCGGACAGGGTGGTGAGCGGGTGGCGGGCGCCGGCCGGTACGCGGTCGTACGGCAACGTGACGTCCACCGCCTCCTCGACCAGCACCCGGGCGTCACGCTCGGCCTCCAGTTCTGCCTGGCGGGCGGTGAGCGCCTTGTTCACGGCGCCGCGGGCCATCCCGACACGCTTGCCGGCCTCGGCCTTGGCGTGTGGGGGCAGGGCCCCGATCTCGCGGTTGGCGAGGGCCAGCGGGGAGGTACCGCCGGTGTGAGCGACCTTGGCCTCCTGGAGCGCGTCGAGGGAGTCCGCGGCGGCGAAGGCGGCGAGCGCCTCGTCCCGCATGCGCTCGATCTCTTCCGGTTTCAACGCCTCGACCTCGACAGGGTCGTACGACTTATTCGGTGCCGACATCTCTTCCCGTGCTTCCGATTGGCTGGCTGAAGGTCCCCGTCGCCGACTCGTCAGGGCCGTATCCGGGACACATGGGTGCCAAAGGCCGAGTCTAACGGGGTGGGGGTGTGCGAATGCGCCCGCGGGCTGCTCAGGCCAGGTAGGCCGGAGTGCTCACGGGCAACGTAAATCGGAACTCGGCGCCGCCGCCGGGGGCGCGGCCGACCGTGATGGTGCCGCCGTGGGCCTCGACGATGCCCTTGACGATGTAGAGCCCGAGGCCGGTGCCGCCGCGCTTGCTGCCCCGCCAGAAGCGGGTGAAGACGCGGTTCATGGACTCCTCCGGGATACCTGGGCCCTCGTCGCTCACGGTGACCGATGTGCCGGTGTCCTCTCCCTCGCGGGGGGACGTGGCGGGCGTGACGTCAATCGTGACGGTTCCCTCGCCGTGCCGCACGGCATTTTCCAGCAGGTTGCTGAGCACCTGGTCGACCTTGTCGGGATCGGCCCACAGATCGGGCAGCGGCTGCTCGATGCGGAGCAGGAACCGGTCGGCGGACAGCCCCGCGGCGACGTACGCCTGGATGTGCCGGCCGACGGCGGCGCCGATGTCGACGGGCTGGCGGCGCAGTTCCAGCCGCCCGGAGTCGATACGGGAGATGTCGAGGAGCTCGGCGATGAGCCGGGTGACGCGGTCGGCGTCGGCGTCGACGGTCTCCAGCATCAGCCGCTTCTGGTCGTCGGTGAACCTCTCCCACTTGGCGAGGAGGGTGGCGGTGAAGCCCTTGACGGAGGTCAGGGGCGAGCGCAGTTCATGAGCGACGGTCGCTATCAGCTCGGCATGGCTGCGCTCGGTGCGGCGGCGGGCCTCGGTGTCGCGGAGACAGACGACGACACGGTGGACGGGCCCGGTGGGTTCGGTACGGACGTACCGCGCGGAGACGAGGACTTCACGCCCGCCGGGCAGCAGCAGATTCCGCTCGGGCTGGCCGACCCTGATGGCGAGCCCGCCGTACGGATCGGTCAGCTGCCACCAGCGCCTGCCCTCCAGGTCCTCTAATGGCAGGGCCTTGTCCAGCCGCCGGCCGAGGGCGTCGGCGGCGGGGACGGCGGTGATGCGCTCGGCGGCGGCGTTGAAGCAGACGACGTGCCCGTGCTCATCGGCGACGACAAGGCCGTCGGGCAGCTGATCGGGGTCGATGCCGAGCCCGGCGACATCGCCGGACGGCCGGGACACGGGCGCTCGCCCGACGTCCCGTGCTTCCGGCGCGTTGCTGGTGCCGATGGTCATCCCCGTACCCCACCTCTCACGACGGCGCAGGGCCCCCGAGCAGGTCACCCTACTAGCTCACGGTGACGGAGCGGCACCCTCCGGAGGCGCGCTGTGCACGGGCGGACGCGTAGAGACATACGGCGGCGGCGGTGGCGAGGTTCAGGCTCTCCGCCTTCCCGTGGATCGGAACGCGCACGACGGCGTCCGCCAACTCGCGTGTCTCCTCCGGCAGTCCCCACGCCTCGTTCCCGAACACCCAGGCCGTCGGCCCGCCCATGGTGCCCTTGTCCAGCTCGTCGTCCAGATCGTCGGTCCCGGCCCCGTCAGCGGCGAGAATCCGCACCCCGGCGTCCTTGAGCCCCGCCACGGCCCGCTCGACGGGAACCCCGACGGCGACCGGCAGATGGAACAGGGACCCGACGGAGGCCCGCACGGCCTTGGGGTTGTACAGATCGACGGACGCGTCGGTCAGTACGACCGCCTCGGCACCGGCGGCATCGGCACACCGCAGCACGGTCCCGGCATTCCCCGGGTCCCGCACATGCGCGAGCACGGCGACCAGCTTGGGCCGGGCGGCGAGGATCTCCTCGAACGGCGTGTCCAGGAACCGGCAGATCCCGACGAGGCCCTGCGGGGTGACTGTGGTCGAGATCTCGGCGATGACCTGCTCGGAGGCGAGGTGCACGCGCGCGCCGATGTCCCGGGCCCGCCCGAGGATGTCGGCGTACCGCTCCGCTGCCTCGACGGTGGCGAACAACTCGACCAATGTGTCCGCCTGCTCCCCCGCCTCCCGCACAGCCTGCGGCCCCTCCGCGAGAAACAGCCGCTCCTTCCCCCGGAAGTTCCGCTTGGCCAGCCGCCGGGCGGCGGAGACCCGGGGGGACCGGGGGGAGATCAGCTCGGGAGATACGGGGGGCATGCAGCTCACCTTCAGAAAGACAACCGGTGCTCACACAGCAACGGACCCGCAGGCAAAAACCCACGGGTCCGTTCAGTCACGTCGGCTCGAAGCCAGCGCCAGCGTCACGCGGCCTTCGGCGCGTTGACGTCCGCCGGCAGCGCCTTCTGCGCGACCTCGACGAGCGCGGCGAACGCATGCGCGTCGTTGACGGCCAGCTCGGCGAGGATCTTGCGGTCGACCTCGACGTTCGCGGCCTTCAGGCCCTGGATGAAGCGGTTGTACGTGATGCCGTTGGCGCGGGCAGCGGCGTTGATGCGCTGGATCCACAGCTGGCGGAAGTCACCCTTGCGCTTCTTGCGGTCGTTGTAGTTGTAGACCAGCGAGTGGGTGACCTGCTCCTTGGCCTTGCGGTACAGGCGCGAGCGCTGACCGCGGTAGCCGGAGGCCTGCTCGAGGATCGCCCGGCGCTTCTTGTGGGCGTTGACTGCCCGCTTGACGCGTGCCACTTGTTAACTCCTTGTAGCGGGGCCGTGGTTGGACTCACACGGCCCGGAATCGATGGGGTCCCGGTCCTGGCGTACGGCGCTCGGCGATCAGAAGATCAGGCGCCCGTACGTCACTTGCCGAGAAGCTTCTTGATCTTCTTGGCGTCGCCCGGGGCCATCTCGGCGTTGCCGGTGAGGCGACGCGTCAGTCGGGACGACTTGTGCTCGAGCAGGTGGCGCTTGCCGGCGCGCTCACGGAGCACCTTGCCGGAGCCGGTGACCTTGAAGCGCTTGCTGGCACCGCTGTGCGACTTGTTCTTCGGCATAGCGCCGTTCTCTCCTCGTCGTGGGCGCTCCGATGCCCGGTCGTGAAACCGGGCACGGTGGAGCGTCGCTCTTGTATCGGTTATGTCCTGGGGACTCGCGTCCCCCGGGATCACGCGTCGGCGGAAGCCTCGGCAGGGGCCTCGGCAACCTCGGCGCCCTCGGACTCCGCGGCGTTCTGCGACTTGCCGGGGTTGGCCTTCGCTTCCGCCTTACGGGCTTCCTGCGCCTGGCGGGCCTCAGCCATCGCCTCGGTCTTCTTCTTGTGCGGACCGAGAACCATGATCATGTTTCGGCCGTCCTGCTTCGGGTTCGACTCCACGAAACCGAGGTCCTGGACGTCCTCCGCGAGACGCTGCAGCAGCCGATAGCCCAGTTCGGGCCGGGACTGCTCGCGACCACGGAACATGATCGTGATCTTGACCTTGTCGCCCTGCTTGAGGAACCGGACGACGTGACCCTTCTTGGTGTCATAGTCGTGCGGGTCGATCTTCGGCCGGAGCTTCATCTCCTTGATGACCGTGTGCGCCTGGTTCTTGCGCGCCTCACGGGCCTTCATGGCCGACTCGTACTTGAACTTCCCGTAGTCCATGAGCTTGCACACGGGCGGACGGGCGTTCGCCGCGACCTCGACCAGGTCCAGGTCGTACTCCTGCGCAAGCTCCAGTGCCTTGGCCAGCGGGACGATGCCCACCTGCTCGCCACTGGGACCGACAAGTCGCACCTCGGGAACGCGAATCCGGTCGTTGATGCGGGGCTCGGCGCTGATGGATCCTCCTCGGTAGCACCACACGACTGTCTGGAGGACAGCCGCGTAACGTCTCTTTTCGATAGACCTAACCGCGCCGAAGCACAAAAAATGCCCCGGACGATCACAGGCGGGGCTCCTCGAACTACCGGAGCGACCGCCGCAAGGATCGCGGGGCGCACTTTCGGGCGGATGCCCGTCGCTGGACGAGACCGCCTGACCGGTGACCCGCCGCCCGGGGGGCGGTCAGGTGGGAGTTCGAAAGCCTCCACTTGTAGGTCGGGCCCGGTGCCGTGAGGCATGCGCGTCCGACCGGTCGTTACACAAGGTTAGCAGCAACCCGGGGGTGGTGCGAACCGGCGTGCACCGGGGCCTATCGTGTGCGGCATGAGTGACACCCCTCCTGAGACGCCCGACTTCGACGCCATGACCCGCGACATCGCCGAGGTCCCCGCGGTCGAGGTGATCGTGACGGTCGCCGTGAACCTGATGAGCGCCGCCGCGGTGAAGCTCGGTCTGACGGAGGAGGGCGAGAAGCACAAGGACCTGGACGAGGCCCGCAAGCTGGTGTCCGCCCTCGCCGGTCTCCTCGACGCGAGCGCCACCGAGATCAGCTCCTTCCACGCGGCCCCGCTGCGCGACGGCCTGAAGTCCCTCCAGCTGGCGTTCCGCGAGGCATCGATCGTCCCGGACGAGCCGGGCCAGGGACCGGGCGAGAAGTACACGGGTCCGGTCTACGGCTAGCTCATCCCCGTACGTACAAGGGCTCGCCCGGCGGCGTCGCCCCGGCCGGGAGTAGTGCCAGGTCGAGGCCGCGTACCAGGCGGGCCCTCAGTGTCTCGTCGGCGGCCAGGCGCTCGGCCAGGGTGCGGGCGGCCGGGCCCGGGGTGGCATCGGGGTCCAGGACTAGGGCGAGCGTGCCGTCGGCCTGTCCGGGGCCGAGGTAGGCGCGGAGTACGGCGGGCTCCGCGGCCACGGCGGCACGTACGGCTTGGGTGACGGCGGGGTCGGCGAGCGGATCGGTGGTCGTACGGCCCTCGGCCAGCGCCAGCAGCGCGGGCCGCGTCAGCTCGTACGGCACCGGTCCGGCCAGGTCCAGCACGATCGTGTCCGCCTTCTCGTGCGCCGCGGCCTGCAGCGCCTGGTGCAGGGGTACGGCGACGGGGCGGGCCTCGGGGTCCCAGCGGGCCAGCGAGTCGGTGGAGGTGAAGGCGGGCAGGGCCGTGCGGGTGCCGGCCTTCAGGGTCGGTACGGCCATGTCGCTGGTCTTCTCGCGGCGCAGCCCGTTCTCGTCCTCCTCGACCTCGCCGAGGACGGCCACCACGGGGACGAGGAGCCGGGCGCCCTTGAGGGCCTCAAGCACCGGCTCCACGGCGGTGCGGTCCTCGGCCCAGGCGGCGAGCGCCGCGCTCAGCCGGGGGTCGGCGGAGCCGTCGTCGTCGGAGAAGCCGGAGTCGGGAATGTTCTTGTTCGCCACGGTCACCGACCCTATCGGGGGGATGCTGCTGCGGTTGTGCGGCCCCGGAAACCCGCCCGTGACGCCTTCAGCGTTTTCTCAGACATCCCTGACACACATCTAACCTCCGTCTAACAGACAGCACAGCCGACTGCCCGACGATCGCGGCCATGGAGTCTTCCAGCGCCGCCCCCCGCGCTCCGTCCCGCCGCCGCACACTGGTGTACGCCGCCCTCGCCGCCGTCGCCGTCGTGGGCGGTACGGCAGGGGGGACCGTGTACGTGCAGGCGCAGGCGCACTCCGGTGCGGGGGCCGTATCGTCGGTCTCCGGGTCGCCGTCGGTCTCCGCATCGCCGTCGGCCTCGGTGAGCGGGGAGGCAACAGCGGTGGCATCAGTGGAAGCGGTGGCGCAGCCGGTGGTGGACCACGACGAGCTGCTGGCCGAGGCGATGGAGTCGGTGACCGTCGAGGACGGTGCCGAGGTGTCGGTGGCGGTGCTGGACCTGGCGTCCGGCGCGAGCGCCTCGTACGGGGACGGTCTCTTCGACACCGCGAGCATCGTCAAGGTGGACATCCTGGCGGCACTGCTGCTCCAGGCGCAGGACGCGGGACGTGAGCTGACCACCGCGGAGAAGTCGCACGCCACGGCGATGATCGAGCACAGCGACAACACCTCCGCGTCGGCCCTGTGGCGGACCATCGGGAAGGCGGCCGGGCTCGACGCCGCGAACGGGCGTCTCGGGCTCACCGACACCGCGGGCGGCGAGGACATGCTGTGGGGGCTGACGCAGACCACGGCGGCCGATCAACTGGTCCTGCTCCAGCAGGTGTTCGGGGCGGAGGACTCGGAGCTGACCGAGGCCTCGCGGTCGTACATCCAGGGGCTGATGGCGCGGATAGCCGCCGGGCAGCAGTGGGGCGTCTCAGCGGCGGCCGACGGCTCGGCGTGGGCCCTGAAGAACGGCTGGCTGCCGCGCAGCACCACCGGGCTGTGGGACATCAACAGCATCGGGCGAGTGACCGTCGACGGCCACGAGTGTCTGGTGGCGGTGCTGTCCGACGGCAACTCGACCCAAGCGAAGGGGATTTCACTGGTCGAGGCGGCGGCGCGGGCCGCGGTCTCGGTTTCCCAAGCAGGGGTGAAGTCGGCGACGGTTCAGTAGCGCCCCATAGGGGCGCGGGGAACTGCGCGACCAGCCACAACGGCGCGGCAGACAACCGACGGCATGGCGCGGCTCTTCCAGCGGAGCTACCCGTCGTCGTACCGCCGCCCGCGCCACACCACGACCGCGACGACCAGCAGGACGCCGCCGAAGCTGCCCGCCAGCGGGGCGGCCCAGCTCGACGTCGTGTCCTCGGCCTCGGCGGCGTCGGGGCCCGAGCCGAAGTACTTGGCGTCGTAGGCAGCCGCGTTCAGGCCCTTGGGTTCGAGGCGGTCGGCGGCCTTGATGGCGGCGGCCGGGTCGACGAGACCGTAGCCGCGGGAGTCGTCGCGGCCGTTCGCCGGGGCGTTGCGGGCGGTGTCCTCCAGCAGCTTCTTGATCTGGGCCGGGGTTAGTCCGGGGTGGGCCGCCTTGACGAGGGCGACGGCGCCGGAGACGAAGGCCGCGGCGGCACTCGTACCCCATCCCTCGTAGTACTTGCGGTCGGGGTCGGCGATGACGATGTCGACGCCGGGGGCGCTGACCGTGGCGTACCAGCGGCGGGTGGAGAAGGCGGCGCGGGTGCCGTAGCGGTCCACGGCGGTCGCGGCGATCACTCCCGGGTAGGCGGCCGGGTAGGAGATGTGGTCGCCCTTGTCGCCGCCGTTGCCGGCGGAGGCGACGACGACGGAGCCCTTCTTGAGGGCGTACTGGACGGCTTCGTCCTCGGCGGGTTCGGGGTGGGCGGACTTGGAGTCGTCGCCGAGGGAGAGGTTGATGACGTCGGCGCCGTGGTCGGCGGCCCAGCGGATGCCTTCGGCGAGGGCGTTGCCGCGGGTGTTGCGGGCCTTGCCGCGGGCGGAGTCGCCGTCTTCGAGGATCACGCGGACGGGGAGGATCTTGGCTTCGGGGGCGATGCCCATGACGCCGTCGCCGTTGCCCACGCCATGGCCGTGACCGGCGATGATGCCGGCCATGGCGGTGCCGTGGCGGGCCCAGGCGCGATCGCCCCGGTCGGCGCCGAAGCCGATCATGTCCTTGCCGGTGAGGACGTTGCCGGTGAGGTCGGGGTGGTCGGACTCGACGCCGGTGTCCAGGACGGCGACGGTGACGCCGGCGCCCTTCGTGGTCTGCCAGGCCTCGTCGGTGTGCATGGCCTCCAGGGCCCACTGCTGGGCGCGTATGCCGTCGGCGTGCGCGGCGGTGGGCGGCACCAGGGCGACGGAGGCGGCGAGCAGGACGCTGACGACGCCGACGCGGCGGGTTGCGGTCATGACGGCTGCTCCGTGGCCGAGTCGACAGTCTTGCGCAGCGCCCGTTCGACGCGGTCGGCGAGGCCCCGCGCCTCCTGGCCCAGGCCTGCCTGGGCGACGGCCGTGGTGGCACCGGAGGCCATGGCTTTGGCGGCGGGCTCGGGTTCGTCGACGGTACGGCCGTCGGCCCAGCCGGAGACGGCGTAGACGACGACCGGGGCGTCGGTGAGGACGGAGACGGTCCACGAGGCGCGCTGCTCGCTGCCGAAGCCTGCGGCGACGGTGCCCTTCGCGGCGTACGGGCGGGGCATCAGGTCGGTACGGCTGTCCAGGCTCTCGTTCTTGAACCGGGTGCGCAGGGCGGCCATGGCGGCGGAGTCGCCCTTGGTGAACAGCAGACCGACGGTGGTGACGTAGCTCTGGGTCGCGTCCGTGTAGGTGGCGCGCAGCAGACGCTGACAGCCGACGGGGGCGAGGGCCTTGCGCAGCAGCGGGTCGAAGGCGTCCGCGCAGCCGCTGTCCGGGGCGACGGCGACGCGGGTCCAGGTGCGGTCGGCTCCGCCGGGTCCGGCGCCCTGACCCTCGACGCGGGGCGGGAACAGCTGATCGACCGGCACGCTGTGCCACAGGCTCCCGGCCGCGGCGAACGCGCCGCTCGTACCGCTCTCGCCTCCGTCGGGGAGGAGCCAACTCCCGGTCACCGCACCGCCGATCAGCCCGAGCCCGAGCACCAGGCAGGCTGCCGCCACGACGGTACGATTCCGCACCCGGCCCCCCAGCGGACGCGGCCGCGCCCGGTCGTCATATCCCTCGGGCTCCCCCAACGACACGAACGGCCGCGCCGTCCCGCCCGGCGTCATGGGCGCACTCCACGAGAACGCCGGATCGGGCGAGAAGGGCCGCCCAGCGGCCGGCGGCGAGTCGGGCCGCGGAGGCACACCACTCCGGCCGGGCTCGCCAGCGGTCGCCGGATCCGCCGGGACCGGGCGCAGACGCGTAGTCCTCTCGGAGACGGTCTCGGCAGCTATCGGAGGCGCCACCGGATGCCGCGAGGTCTCGGCGGGCGGCGGGGGTACGTCGGGACGCCGAGGGGTGTCGGGGGGCAGCGGCTGCACAACCGACCGCCGCAAGCTCTCGGCAGGCGCCGGGGGTACGTCGGGACGCCGAGGGGTCTCGGGGGGCAGTGGCTGCGCGACGGGACGCCTCGGGGGCTCAGCGGGCGCCGGGGGTGCGGCGGCCGCATTGCGCGGCTGCGCGGCGGGGGTCTCGGGTACACCCCGGCGCCGCGGCGTCTCGGCAGGCAACGGTTGCGCGACGGGACGCGTCAGTGCCTCGGCGGGCGCGGAGGGTGCGGCGGCCGGATGACGCGGGGGCTGGGCGGGAGCGGCGGGTGCACCCGGACGGTGCGCGGGCTCGGCGGGAGCCGCAGATCCGCTCGGTCGGTGCGAGGGCTCGGCAGGCGCCCCCGTTCCGCCCGGACGGTGCGTGGGCTCGGTGTTCGGGGCTGGTGCGGCCGGATGGCGCGGCGGCGTCGGCGGTCGCTGTGCCGGCCGTGGCGGTGGGGCGGTGTCCATGCCTGTCGGGTGGGTGGTGGGTGGTGGGGTGTCCGGGAAGCGGGCGGAAGCCTTCGGTGGGGGCGGCGGAGCGGTGGGGGCGGTGTCCTGGGAGGACGGGCCGCGCACGTCGGTGAGGTGGGGCTGGGTGCCGGATGCGCCGCGTCCGTCCGTCGCGTCGCGTGCCGGAGTGACAGCGGCGTCCCGCCGGGAACTCCTGCCCTGCGACGGCACGTCGGACATCGGGGCGCCGCTCGAGGACGTATCCGGACCCGTCCCGCGCGTCACCGGCCGACCGGCACTGCGCACCGGCATCTCCGCCGCACCCCGCGCCGCCGCCTGACCGGCATCACCCCGTACCGCTGCCTCGGCCGACGTACCGTTCACCGGCTGCTCAGTGGATGACTGCCCGCCGGTCCCCGGCTGGTCGTAATCCGCCGGAACCGTGGGCGGCTGAGGTGGGCGTGGGGGTACGGAGGCGCGCCTCGCTTCCGTGCTCATGCACCCCCCGTTTCCTCGTGCCCGGGCCTTCCACGGGCCGGAGTCGTTCCTGCGTGCGTGCGCGCAACTCTACGGGTTGCCCCCGGTCGAACGGGAACCGGTCCACGAGGCCGGGGCATCTGCCCGGAACGTCCCCCTACCCTGCGGTAATCCAGTCTGGCAGGCTTCGTTCATGACTGCGCGCGCCGCCGACCGGGCCCGATACGACCGGGCCACCGCCCATCTCGACGCCCCTCTCGCGATCGTGGACCTGGATGCCTTCGACGCCAACGCGGAGGATTTGGTCCGCCGGGCGGGGGGAAAGCCCATCCGGGTCGCCAGCAAGTCCGTACGCTGCCGGACCCTGCTCGAACGCGCCCTCGCCAAGGACGGTTTCGCGGGCATCATGTCCTTCACCCTCGCCGAGTCCCTGTGGCTGGCGCGGTCGGGCTTCGACGACATCCTGCTGGCCTATCCGTCGGCGGACCGCGCCGGATTCGCCGAGCTGGCCGGTGATCCCAAGCTCGCCTCCGCGGTGACCGTGATGGTCGACGACCCGGCGCAGCTCGCGCTCATCGACGCCGCCCGCGACGGCGGGCGTGAAGTGGTGCGGGTGTGCCTGGAGTTGGACACGTCCCTGAAGCTGCTCGGCGGGCGCGTGCGGATCGGGGCGCGGCGGTCCCCGCTGCACTCCCCCGCCCAAGTCGCCGACATGGCCCGTACGGTGGCCCGCCGTCCCGGCTTCGAGCTTGTGGGAATCATGGCCTACGAGGGGCACATCGCCGGCGTCGGTGACGCGATCGCCGGGCGCCCGCTGCGCTCGCGTGCCGTCCGTCTGATGCAGGCCACCGCCCGCCGGGAACTCGCCGAGCGGCGGGCCGAGGTGGTGCGGGCGGTGCGGGCCGTGGTGCCCGATCTGGAGTACGTCAACGGCGGCGGGACCGGCAGCGTGCAGCACACCGCCGCCGAGGACGCCGTCACGGAGATCGCGGCCGGGTCAGGGCTGTATGTGCCACGGCTGTTCGACAACTACACGTCGTTCAGCGGGCGTCCGGCCGCGCTGTTCGCCCAGCCCGTCGTGCGCCGACCGGGCGTCGGGGTCGTGACCGTCCTCGGTGGCGGCTATCCGGCGTCCGGTGCGGCCGGGCTCGACCGGCTGCCCGTGCCGTATCTGCCGGAGGGGCTGCGCTACGACCCGCAGGAGGGGCCCGGCGAGGTGCAGACGCCGCTGCTCGGGCCGCCCGCCGACGATCTGCTGATCGGCGACAAGGTGTGGTTCCGGCATGCCAAGGCCGGTGAGCTGTGCGAGCGGTTCGACGCGCTGCACCTGATCGAGGGGGACGCGGTGACGGCGACCGTGCCGACGTATCGCGGCGAGGGTCTGACGTTCCTGTAGCCCGTCCGTGCAGCTCGTCAGTCCGTCGGGCCGATGCTGCTGCCGACGCCTCCGCCGCCGTCCGCGTCGCCGGTCACCTTGATTCCCTTGGTGATCCGGTCCATGTCGGACAGCGGCGGCCCGTCCGCGCCCGCGTCGAACACATAGCGGACGATGACCCGGGCCTCCGGGCGGACGCCGGCCGGGAAGGCCAGCGACTGGACGTAACCGCCGGGCCCCTTGGCCGTGCTGACCTGCCAGCGCACGTAGTACCCGGCGCGGCCCGCCACCGCGACCTGCCCGGATCCGACGAGCTTGTGGGACTCGATGCCGCCGAAGGGGTGCCGTCCGATGCGGTCCCGGTCGTAGGCGTCACCTGCCGCCTCCGGGATGTCCGCCTTGGCCAGGGCCTCGGGGGACTTCTCGTCGGTGCCGGTGACCGTGCGGGAGATGACGACGCCGTGGCGGCAGACTCCGGCGTCGGCCGGGCACTCGTAGGTGCCGTCGGTGGTCATCAGGACGTCGGGCTCAGCGACGTACTGGGGACGGACCCAGCCGTCGATCAACGGCAGGGTGAGGCCGTTGAGTTGGTCGACGACCACGGCGGGGTCGTCGGCGGACGGCTCGCTCGTGGACGGGGACGGAGTCTCGCTCGTCGGTGCCTCGGCGGTGGGCGTCGCGATCGTCGGGTCGGCGATGGGGTCCGAGCCACCGCCGCCGTCGTCCCGGCCGAGGACGACCGCGCCGGTGACGATCGCGACGACAAGGACGACGGCCGCGGTGGTGACGGCGATGGCCTTGGCGCGCCCGGAGGCCCCGCCGGCGGACGGCGGGACCTGCATCGGCGGCGTGATCTCGGGCGTGCGCCGGTGCTCGGTCCAGGCCGTTCCGTCCCACCAGCGCTCCAGGTGCGGGCCGGAGGGGTCCCGGTACCAGCCGGGTGGGGGCGTCATGCTCATATCCCGGCACTGTAGGGCGAGGCCTACAGGGGCGTGACGTACGCCCCCGAGATTCCGCCGTCGACGAGGAAGTCGGTGGCGTTCACGAAGGAGGAGTCGTCGCTGGCCAGGAAGGCGACCGCGGCGGCGATCTCCTCGGCCTCCGCGAACCGGCCGAGGGGAATGTGGACGAGCCGGCGTGCCGCCCGCTCCGGGTCCTTGGCGAACAGCTCCTGCAGAAGCGGGGTGTTGACCGGTCCGGGGCAGAGCGCGTTGACGCGGATGCCCTCGCGGGCGAACTGCACGCCGAGTTCGCGCGACATGGCCAGGACGCCACCCTTGGACGCCGTGTACGAGATCTGCGACGTGGCCGCGCCCATCCGGGCCACGAAGGACGCCGTGTTGATGATCGACCCCTTGCCCTGGCGTCGCATGTAGGGGATCGCGGCCTTGCAACACAGGTAGACGGAGGTGAGGTTGACCTCCTGGACGCGCTTCCACGCCTCCAGGCCGGTCTCCAGGATGGAGTCGTCGTCGGGCGGCGAGATGCCCGCGTTGTTGAAGGCGATGTCGACACTGCCGTAGGTGTCGTACGCCGTCTTGAACAGCGCCTCGACCTGCTCGGCGTCGGTGACGTCGACCTTCACGAAGAGCCCGCCGACCTCTTCGGCAGCCGCCTTGCCGCGCTGTTCGTCCACGTCGCCGCAGACGACGTGCGCGCCCTCGGAGGCGAGCCGGCGGGCGGTGGCGAGGCCGATGCCGCTGCCGGCTCCGGTGATGACGGCGGTACGGCCGACCAGTCGGCGGCACACATTCTCTTCGGTCACTGTGCGGAGCCTTCCGTGCTGATGAAGACGTTCTTGGTTTCAGTGAAGGCGGCCAGGGCGTCCGGACCGAGCTCGCGGCCGACACCCGACTGCTTGAAGCCGCCGAAGGGGGTCCAGTAGCGGACGGCTGAGTGGGAGTTGACGGACAGGTTGCCCGCCCGGACGGCCTGCGAGACGCGCAGGGCGCGGCCCAGGTCGCGGGTCCAGAGGGACCCCGCGAGACCGTACGGGGTGTCATTGGCGAGGCGGATCGCGTCCTGCTCGTCGGTGAAGGGCAGCAGGACGGCGACCGGGCCGAAGATCTCCTCGCGGGCCGCCGCGGAGTCGTGCCGCTCGCCGGTCAGCACGGTCGGCGCGTACCAGAAGCCGGGGCCGTCGGGGGCGCTGCCGCGCAGGGCCGGTGCGTCCTCGGGGACGAACGACCGTACGCGGTCCAGCTGTTGCCGGCTGATCAGCGGGCCCATCTGGGTCTTCTCGTCGGCGGGGTCGCCCACGACCACCGTGGACAGCGCGTCGGCGAGTAGGTCGCGCACTTCGTCGTAGACGGATTCCTGGACCAGGATCCGGGTGCGGGCGCAGCAGTCCTGGCCGCTGTTGTCGAGGAAGGAGAAGGGGTCGATCGCGCTCTTCAGGTCGGCGTCGGCGAAGACGATGTTGGGGCTCTTGCCGCCGAGTTCGAGCGTCACGGGCTTGACCAGGCGGGCGCAGCGCTCCATGACTTCGCGGCCGGTGCGGGTGGAGCCGGTGAACACGAGCTTCGCCACGTCGGGGTGGTCGACGAGGGCGCGGCCCGCGATATGGCCGTATCCGGGGAGGACGTGGAACAGCCCCTCGGGCAGGCCTGCCTCCAGGGCGAGTTCGGCGAGGCGCAGCGCGGTGAGCGGGGTGGTCTCGGCCGGTTTGAGGACGACCGCGTTGCCCGCGGCGAGGGCCGGGAAGGAGCCCCAGGCGGCGATGGGCATGGGGAAGTTCCAGGGCGCGATGACACCGACCACGCCGAGGGGTTCCTGGAAGGTGACGTTCCAGCCGCCCGGTACGGGGATCTGCCGGCCGAGGAGGCGTTCGGCGCCGCCGGCCGCGTACAGCAGCAGGTCGCGGGCGTTGCCGGCCTCCCAGCGGGCGTTGCCGAGGAGGTGGCCCGCCTCGCGGACCTCCAGCTGGGCCAGCTCCTCGATGTGCGTGTCGACGACGTCGGCGAAGCGGCGCAGCAGCCGGGCCCGGTCGGCGGGGGCGGCGGCCGCCCAGGACCGCTGGGCGACGGCGGCACGGGCGACGGCACGGTCCACGTCGGCCGCGTCGGCGGCGGGGACGGTGGCGACGACCTCCTCGGTCGCGGGGTTCAGTACTTCGAGTTCGTGCTCGGCGGACAAGAAGGGCCTCACAGACGTTCGAAGGAGCGGCGCAGCTCCCAGTCGGTGACCGCGGCGTCGAAGGCGTCCAGCTCGACGCGCGCCATGTTGCGGTAGTGCGCGACGACCTCGTCGCCGAAGGCCGCCTTGGCGATCGGGCTGTTCTCCCACAGCTCGGCGGCCTCGCGCAGGGTGGTGGGTACGTGCTCGAAGTCGGCGGCGTAGGCGTTGCCGGGGCAGGGCTCGGGCAGTTCCAGCTTCTGCTCGACGCCGTACAGCCCGGCCGCGACCAGTCCGGCCACCGCGAGGTGCGGGTTGACGTCACCGCCGGGCAGCCGGTTCTCGAACCGCATCGAGCGGCCGTGGCCGACGACGCGGAGGGCGCAGGTGCGGTTGTCGTAGCCCCAGGCGACGGCGGTGGGGGCGAAGGAGCCGGGCTGGAAGCGCTTGTACGAGTTGATGTTGGGGGCGTAGAGGAGGGAGAAGTCACGCAGGGCGGCCAGCTGCCCGGCGAGGAAGTGGCGCATGACATGGGACATGGCACCGGGGCCCTCCCCCGGCATCACGTTGTTCCCGTCCGCGTCCGCCAGCGACAGATGGATGTGGCAGGAGTTGCCCTCGCGCTCGTTGTACTTGGCCATGAAGGTCAGTGACATGCCCTCCTGGGAGGCGATCTCCTTGGCGCCGGTCTTGTAGACGGCGTGCTGGTCGCAGGTGACGAGGGCCTCGTCGTAGCGGAAGGCGATCTCGTGCTGGCCCGGGTTGCACTCGCCCTTGGCGGACTCGACGGTGAGGCCGGCGGCCGCCATCTCGTTGCGGATGCGGCGGAGCAGGGGCTCGATGCGGCCGGTGCCGAGGACGGAGTAGTCGATGTTGTACTGGTTCGCCGGCGTGAGCCCCCGGTAGTGCGCGTCCCAGGCCTGCTCGTAGGTGTCCTTGAAGACGATGAACTCCAGCTCCGTGCCGACCTGGGCGGTGAGGCCGAGCTCGGCGAGGCGCTCCAGCTGGCGGCGCAGTATCTGGCGCGGGGCGGCGACGACCGGGGAGCCGTCGGTCCAGGCGAGGTCGGCGATCACCATGGCCGTGCCCTCGTTCCAGGGGACCCGGCGCAGGGTGCTCAGGTCGGGGTGCATGGCGAAGTCGCCGTAGCCGCGGTCCCAGGACGACATGGCGTAGCCGTCGACGGTGTTCATCTCGGTGTCGACGGCGAGGAGGTAGTTGCAGCCCTCGGTGCCGTGATGGAGGACCTCGTCGAGGAAGAAGCGGGCGGCGAACCGCTTGCCCTGGAGCCGCCCTTGCATATCGGGGAAGGCCAGGACGACAGTGTCGATCTCACCGCCCGCGACGAGGGCGTGCAGCTCCTCGACGCCGAGCGGGGGTGTGCGGTCTGCCACGGGAAGGGCCTCCTTCGGGCTTCTGCGCGCTGGTTTCAGCCAGCCGAGAGCCATAAGGTATTGCGGAGAACCATTGCTTGGGAAGGGGGCACGGCCATATGTCGGTCGATCCCGACGGCACCACTCGGCAGGACGGGCTGGCCCCGGTGCTGCGGCCGGTGCGCGCGGGCAACGGCTTCGAGGAGGCGCTGGAGCAGATCCTCCAGGTCGTCCGCCTCGGCCTGGTGCCCGGCGGTGAGCGGCTGCCCGCCGAGCGGGAGCTGGCGGAGCGGCTCGGCATCAGCCGGGTCACGCTGCGCGAGGTGCTCAAGGTGCTCCAGGACCAGGGGCTCGTCGAGTCCCGCCGCGGGCGGTACGGCGGAACCTTCGTGCTGCCCCGCAAGGACGGCGGCGGCGAGGACGAGCTGCGGCGGCGGGTCGCCGAGGTCGACATCGAGGACATGCTGCGCTTCCGCGAGGTGCTGGAGGTCGGCGCGGCCGGCCTGTGCGCCGCGCACGGCCTCACCGACGAGCAGACCGCCCGGCTCCGCGAGGCTCTCGCTCGCACGCAGGACGCTCCACTGTCCGACTACCGCCGGCTGGACACACTGCTCCACCTCACCCTGGCCGAGCTGTGCGGTTCACCGTCGCTGACCGCGCAGTACGCGGCGGTCCGGGCCACGGTGAACGACCTGCTGGACTGCATCCCGCTCCTCGTCCGCAACCTCGAGCACTCCCAGCGGCAGCACATCGCGATCGTCGAGGCGGTGCTGGACGGGGACGCGGACGGGGCGCGGGAGATGATGCGGGAGCACTGCGGGGGGACGGCGGCGCTGTTGCGGGGGTTCCTGACCTGAGGGCGGGCTTGCGGTTGGAGGATGGTTACGGCAATGGTGTGATCGCGATCCATTGAAGGGAGCGGGAGGACGTATGACCGGCAGGCCGTTGATCGGCATCAGTACCTATCTGGAGGCCGGGGCCCGCTGGGGCGTGTGGGAGCTGGAGGCCGCGCTGCTGCCCGCCGGGTATCCGCGGCTCGTGCAGGCGGCGGGCGGGCTGGCCGCGATGCTTCCGCCGGACGAGCCTTCGCTCGCCGCGTCGGCCGTGGCGCGGCTCGACGGGCTGGTGATCGCGGGCGGGCCGGATGTCGAGCCGGTCCGGTACGGCGCCGAGCGCGACGACCGGACCGGGCCGCCGGCGCGGGCGCGGGACGCCTGGGAACTCGCGCTGATCGAGGCCGCGTTGGAGGCCCGCGTGCCGTTGCTGGGCATCTGCCGGGGCATGCAGCTGCTGAACGTCGCGCTCGGTGGCACGCTCGTGCAGCATCTCGACGGGCATGCGGAGGTGGTCGGCGTCTTCGGGCGGCACTCGGTGAAGCCGGTGCCGGGGACGTTGTACGCGGGTGTCGTCCCGGAGGAGACGGCCGTGCCGACGTATCACCATCAGTCCGTGGACCGGCTGGGGGCCGGGCTCGTGGCGTCGGCGCATGCGGTGGACGGGACCGTGGAGGCGGTGGAACTTCCTTCCGCGGGGTGGGTGTTGGGGGTGCAGTGGCATCCGGAGATGGGGGAGGATCTGCGGGTCATGCGGGCGCTGGTGCGGGCGGCAGCGTGACCGGCGGGTTTTCGCCCCCGCCGCCCCTACCCGTCCCATCCTCCAGGGGCTCCGCCCCTGGACCCCCGCTCCTCAAACGCCGGAGGGGCTGATTTTGCCTACCCTCGCGTCAGCGACAGCAAGTCCCTCGCCGGGCCCGTCGGGCGGTGGCCCGTTGGCCAGACTGCTCGGAGGTCTCTTGCCAGGGAGACCTTCTCGAGGGGGACGCGCACCAGTCGGCGCATCGAGAGTTCCTCGCCCACCGCCAGCTCGCTGAGGACTGCGGGGCCCGCGCCGCTTACCGCTGCTGCCTTTACCGCTGTGGTGGAGGAGAGTTCGATCAGGGGTCTGGCGAGGCCGCCCAGGGCTGCGTCGAGGACCTGGCGGGTGCCTGAGCCCTTCTCGCGGAGGATGAGGGGGGTTGCCGCCAGTTCGGCCGCCGCCAGGGGGCTTCGGCGGCGGGCCCAGGGGTGGTTGGGGGCCGTGACGACGATCAGGTGGTCGTGGGCTATGACCACCGAGTCGAGGCCGGTCGGGACGGACAGGCCTTCTACGAAACCCAGGTCGGCCTCGTCGGAGAGCAGGCGTTGTGCCACCGCCGCCGAGTTGCCCGCGTGGAGGGACACCGCGGTGTCGGGGCGGGCGGCGCGCAGGGCCAGGAGCCAGCCCGGCAGGAGGTATTCGGCGATCGTCATGCTGGCCGCGACCCTGAGGCGTGAGTCCCGTCGGTCTCGCAGTGCCTGGGCCCCCGCATCGAAGGCCTCGGCCGCCTCGACGATTCTGCGCGCCCAATCCGTCACCAGTGCGCCGGCGTCGGTGAGGCGGGAGCCGCGTGGGGAGCGGTCCACCAGCGCCACGCCCAGCTGGCGTTCCATCGAGCGGATACGACTGCTCGCCGCGGGCTGGGTGATGCCCATTTCGCGGGCCGCCCCGCCGAGGCTGCCGAGCCGTGCGACCGCCAGCAGCAGCTCCAGGGCTCCCAGGTCCGGCACCCGGTGGGCGAGGAGGGCCGGAGGGCGGTGGGGTTCTTCCGTGGCGCTGCTCATAAGGTCAGTTTATGCCCTCATAGACACGTGCCCTCTGGTCGGCGACCTTCCGCGACGGGACCGTGACTGCATGGTCACCGCAGCCCAGCTCCTCCCCCGTGCCACCGCACGGCCCCTGCGCGTCCCAGCTGTCCGTCACCTCGGGCCCAACTGGTACGCCACCGTCATGGGCACCGCCATCGTCGCCACCGCCGGCGCCGCACTGCCCGCTCCCCTCTCCGGCATCCCCGGCCTGCGCACCCTCTGTGCCGCCGTCTGGGCCCTGTCCTTCCTCCTGCTCGCCGCACTGCTCTGCGCCCGGGCCCTCCATTGGGTTCACCACCGCGACCAGGCCCGCGCCCATCTCCTCGACCCGGCCGTCGCGCCCTTCTACGGCTGCCTCGCCATGGCCCTGCTGGCCGTCGGCGGCGGTGCCCTCACCGTCGGACGGGACTGGATCGGGACGGACGCGGCGGTCGCCCTCGATGCCGTGCTGTTCACCGCCGGTACGGTCGTGGGGCTCGCGGCTGCCGTCGCCGTCCCGTACCTGATGGCCGTACGACATCGGGTGGAGCCCCATCAGGCCACGCCCGTATGGCTGTTGCCCCTCGTCGCGCCCATGGTGTCCGCCGCGCTCGGGCCGCTCCTCGTGCCGTATCTGCCGCCGGGGCAGGCTCAGGAGACGCTGCTGCTCGGCTGCTTCGCGTTGTTCGGGCTCAGTCTTCTGGCGACGCTGCTCATGCTGCCGCTGGTCTTCGGCCGGCTGATCACCGGAGGGCCGTTGCCGCTCGTGCTCACGCCCACGCTCTTCCTCGTACTGGGGCCGCTCGGGCAGTCCACCACCGCCGTCGGCCACTTCGCGGACGTGGCTCCCGGGGTCGTGCCCGCCCCGTACAGCGACGGGTTCGGGATCCTCGCCGTTCTGTACGGCGTGCCGGTGATGGGCTTCGCCCTGCTCTGGTTCGTCTTCGCCACCGCCCATGTGCTGCGCGCCCGGCGGGACGGGATGAGGTTCGCCATGACCTGGTGGGCGTTGACCTTTCCGGTCGGCACGTGTGTCACCGGCGCGGAGGCACTGTCGCGGCACACCGGGCTCGTCGCCTTCGAGTGGCTTGCGATTGGCTTGTACGTCGTCCTGGTCGTCGCCTGGGGCACGGCCGCCCTGCATACGGCGCGCGGACTGGTCAGCGGTGAGCTGCTCGCAGGGCCTCGGCCAGCACTCGTGGGGCCTCGGTCAGCGACGGGCCGTACCAGGTGAGGTGGCGTCCGTCGACCAGTGCGCAGGGCAGATCCGGGAAGGCCTGAGGGCCGTCGTCCGCCGTGAAGCGGTACGGCTCGTCCGGGAGCACCACCAAGTCGGGGGCCGCCGCGCACAGTTCGGCCACGGGGATGCGGGGGTAGCGCTCGGGGTGGGTCGCGTACAGGTTGTCCACGCCGAGGCGGGACAGTACGTCGCCCGCGAAGGTGTCCCGGCCCAGGACCATCCAGGGGCGGCGCCAGATGGGGACGACCGCCGTCGTGCGGGCCTGTGGGGCCGGGAGTGCGGACCAGGCCGTCTCCGCCTCGTCCAGCCAGCGGGGGCGGCTCTTCGCGCCGCACGCGGTCAGCGTCCGCTCCAGCTCACTGAAGGCCTGCGGCACGCTCCGCACTTCGGTGACCAGGACGGCGATGCCTCGGGAACGCAGGGCCTGGAGGTCCGGTGCCTGGTTCTCCTCCTCGTTGGCGACGACCAGGTCGGGACGGAGCGCGGTGATCCGGCCGATCGCCGGGTTCTTGGTGCCGCCGACGCGGGGCACGTCCAGGTCCGCCGGACGGGTGCACCAGTCGGTGACGCCGACGAGGGTCCCCGGCAGCGTCCGGGCGACGGCCTCGGTGAGCGACGGGACGAGAGAGACGACTCTCACCGGCGCGGCCGGTCCCGGACGGCCTCGATGTGCTCGGCCACCGCGACGACGACCACCCGGGTGTCCGGCTCGGTGGCGCGCCAGCGGTGACGCACCCCGCCGGTCAGGTACAACGTGTCGCCACGGCCCAGGCGGTAGGCGCGGCCCTCCGCCTCGATCTCCACCGCTCCGTCGGCGACGTACATCAACTGGTCGTTGCGGTACTGGAATTCGCGGCCCGCGTCATGGTCGCCCGTGAACTCCGAGGCGTGCATCTGGTGGTGACCGCGCACCAGGGAACGCGTGCTGGGTTCCGGACCCGGTTCGCACTCCGCGCGGACGACGTCGACGCTGCACGCCGGGTCGGCGGCGGCGAGGAGCTCGACGGCGGTGGTGCGCAGGGCGTCGGCCATCTTCTCCAGGGAGCTTCTGCTGGGGCGCGCGCGTTCGTTCTCGACCTGGCTCAGGAACGGGACCGACAGGCCGCTGCGCTCGGCCACGACGGCGAGCGTGAGGTCCAGCGCCCGGCGCCGCCGCCGTACGGCCGCGCCCACGCGAAGCGGTTGTTCTTTGTGGTCGCCCATCGCTTCGGCTCCCTCCTTCGCCCTCGCTCGTCGGTCCGCTGCCGGTGCACCGCCGTCCGGGCGCACTCCTTCTGATGAGTTCTCTGCACCCTACGCATGTTCGTCAAACCGTTTCATGCGCCTGTCACATCGCCGATACACAGAGTGCCGGGCGACCTCACAGTTCTCGCCAGTAGATCAGCTCTGCGGATTCTCCGGGCGCGGATTCCTCCTTAGGGGCGAAGAGGCCGACCAGGAGGGCCGGGTGACCATGGACCGGGCCCTGACCCTCGTTCAGCACGAATGGGGTGCTGTTCAGTTCAATGCGCGCGCGGTCCCGGGTGTTCCCGGGCTCGGCGGGTGACGTGGCGCTGTGTGGTTGTCCGGATTCTTTTCGTGGGCGGAGACAGAGAACGGCGCGCGCCCCGGTCCGTCAGGTGCCGGGGCGCGCGCCAGGTCGGGGCCGCACTCGACTTTCCCAAGACCGCTCAGGCGGCCGGAGTCATCCGGTCCACCATGTCCGGGTGCACCTTGAGCCAGGCGGCGACGGCCTCCTCCTCATGGCCCTGTCCGCGGTTCTTGATCTCCTGCTCCAGGGTGCCGAGCTCGTCCTCGCTCATCTTGAAGTTCTTGATCCACTTCGTGAGCTGCGGGTACCGCTCGGGGAAGTCCTGGTTGGAGATGGTGCGGATGGTGTTGCCCTCGCCGAAGTACTTCTCCGGGTCGGCGAGCTTGGTCAGCTTGTACTCGCTGTACGCCCAGTGCGGCGACCACAGGACGACGGCGATCGGCTCCTGCTTGGCGTAGGCCCGCTTGAGCTCGGCCAGCATCGCCGGCGTGGAGCCGTCGACGACCTTGTACTCCTTGTCGAGGCCGTACCCGGGCAGGACCTTCGTCTTCAGGAGGTTCATCTCCCCGGTGCCGGGCTCGATGCCGATGATCTTCCCGTCGAAGGTGTCGGCCTTGCCCTTGAGGTCCTGGAGGGAGTCGATGCCCTTCACATACGAGGGGACGGCGACTTCCAGTGACGTCGGCTCGTACCAGGTGCCCAGGTCGTGGAGTTTGTCCTTGCTCTTCTCCCAGTACTGGGACTGGGCGTACGGCAGCCAGGCGTCGAAGTTGAGATCGAGGTCGCCGGAGGCCAGGCCGGTGTAGACCGGGCCGACGTCCATCTGCTTGAGGTTCAGCTTGTAGCCGCGCCGCTCCAGGACGTTCTTCCAGAGGTAGGTGACGGCGATGTCCTCGTCCCAGGGGAACCAGGCCACGTCCAGGGGACGCTTCGCCTCGGCCGGGCTCGCGGTGCTCTGCACCGGGGCCATCTTGTCGACGACACCCGGGTTGGACTTCAGCCAGGTGCGTACGGCCTGCTGCTGCTTGCCCTGGCCGGCCTTGTTGATCTCCGACTCCAGGCTGGTGAGCTGTTCCTCGGTCAGCTTGAAGTTCTTCAGCCACTGGCCGACGACCGGGTTCTCCTGGGTGAAGCCCTTGCGCGCGAGGGTGTGCACGCCGTCGCCCGAGCCCCAGGCGCCCTTCGGGTCCTTGAGCTTCTTCAGCTTGTAGTCGCTGTACGCCCAGTGCGGCGACCAGAGCGTGACGACGATCGGTTCCTGCTTGTCGTAGGCACGCTTGAGCTGGGCCAGCATCGCCGGCGTGGAGCTGTCGACGACCTTGTACTCCTTGTCGAGGCCGTACTCCTTGAGAACCTTGCTCTTGAGCAGGCTCATCATGCCGGCGCTGGACTCGATGCCGGTGATCTTGCCGCCGAACTCCGCGGCCTTGCCCTTGAGGTCGTCGAGTGAGTCGACGCCCTTCATGTAGGCGGGCACGCTCAGCTCCAGGGAGGTGGGGCCGTACCAGGAACCCAGGTCCTCCAGCTGCTTGCCGTACTTCTTCCAGTACTGCTCGTGCGTGACCGGCAGCCAGGAGTCGGTCTGGAAGTCGATGTCGCCCTGGGAGAGCGAGGTGTAGAGCGGTCCGGCCTCGAACTGCTTGGTCTCCACCTCGTAGCCGCGCTGCTCCAGCACCTCCTTCCAGAGGTAGGTGGAGGCGACGCCCTCGTCCCAGGGGATGTAGCCGATGCTGATCTTCTTGCCCTGGCCGACGTTCGTGCCGGAGGCGAACGGTTCGGTCTTGTCGCCGCCGCCGAAGACGCCCATGCCGCCCGCGACGAGCGCGAGGACGACGACGCCGACCATGGCGACGGCCGGGCGGGGACGGTACGACCAGATCTTCAGACCCTGCGCGGCGCGCAGCCGGGCGGCGGCGCGGCGGCCGAGCGGCGAGACCTGGGTGCCCAGTGCGCTGGTCATGCGGTCGAGGTAGATCGCGAGGATCACGATGGCGATGCCCGCTTCGGCGCCCAGGCCGACGTTGAGCTGGCCGATGGCCTCGTTCACGTCACCGCCGAGGCCGTCGGCGCCGACCATGCCGGCGATCGCGGCCATGGACAGGCCGAGCATGATGACCTGGTTCACGCCCGCCATGACGGTGGGCAGCGCCAGCGGGAACTGGACGCGCATCAGGGTGTCGCGCGGGGTGGTGCCGAACGCCTCGGCGGCCTCGACCAGTTCCTTGTCGACCTGGCGCAGGCCCAGCTCGGTCATGCGCACGCCGGGGGCGAGCGCGAAGATCAGGGTGGCGACGATGCCCGCGGCGGCGCCGCTGCCGAAGAAGAGGATCGCCGGGATGAGGTAGACCATCGCCGGCAGCGTCTGCATCAGGTCCAGCGCGGGCCGTACGACCGCGCTGACCCGGTTCGAGCGGGCCGCCCAGATGCCCACGGGCACCGAGATGACGAGCGCGATCACGGTGGCGACGAAAACGAGTGACAGGGTCATCATCGCGTTCTCCCACAACTCCAGGGAGATGATGAAGGCGAATCCCGCGAAGGTGAGGACGCCGGCGAGCGTGCCGCGCAGCCAGAAGGCGATCACCGCGAAGATGCCCGCGAGGAGCAGCGGCTCGGGGGCCTGCAGCACGGAGTCGACGCCTTCGTAGGCGCCGCGGAAGACTTCTTCGAGGAAGTCGAAGAGCCATCCCAGGTGGGTGGTGAGCCAGTCGACCGCGTCGTTGACCCAAGAGCCGAATTCGATCCTAGGCACGGGCCGTCACCTTCTCTCCGCCCTTGTCGCGCGGGGAGTCGCACGGCGCGGGGTCCCCGGTCTCGTCACCGAGGAAGCCGACGAGCCGCTGGCGCGGTACGACGCCGACCAGCTTGCCCTTCCCGTCGAGCACGGCGACGGGGTGGGAGAGCCGGGCGCTGATGGCGCACAGTTCGGCGAACGGGGTCTCGGGCGTCGCCGTCGCGCACTGGCAGTCGGCCTCGTCGCCGCGCAGCTCCGTGTCCATGACGGAGGACGCGGTCAGGACGCGGGAGCGGTCGACGTCCTTGGTGAAGGAGGCGACGTAGTCGTCGGCGGGGCGCACCAGGATGTCCTCGGCGGTGCCGATCTGGACGATGCTGCCGTCACGCATGACGGCGATGCGGTCGCCCAGGCGCATGGCCTCGTTGAGGTCGTGGGTGATGAAGACGATGGTCTTCTTCAGGCGCTGCTGGAGCGTCAGGAGCTGGTCCTGCATGTCGCGGCGGATCAGCGGGTCGAGCGCGCTGAACGACTCGTCCATCAGCAGCAGATCGGCGTCCGTGGCCAGGGCGCGGGCCAGGCCCACGCGCTGCTGCATACCGCCGGACAGCTCGTCGGGCCAGGACTTCTCCCAGCCGGCCAGGCCGCACATCTCCAGCGCCTCGGTGGCGCGCTTCTCCCGCTCGGCGCGGGGCACTCCTTGTACGGCGAGTCCGTAGGCGGCGTTCTCCAGGACACTGCGGTGCGGGAACAGCGCGAAGTGCTGGAACACCATGCTGATCTTCTTCGCGCGGACCTCACGCAGTTCCCGGGCGCCGAGAGCGGTCAGGTCCTGTCCGTCGAACCGGACCTGTCCCGCAGTCGGCTCCAGGAGCCCGTTGAGCATGCGCAGCAACGTGGACTTGCCTGAACCCGACAGGCCCATCACCACGAATATCTGTCCGGGTTCCACGGTGAAGGACGCGTCGATCACGGCGGCGGTGGTGCCGTCGGTCCGCAGTTCGTCCCGGTCGGCACCTTGCCGGAGCCGGTCGACTGCTTGGTCCGGTCGTCTGCCGAACACCTTGTACAGATGCTCTGCCTCAAGGGTTGATGACACGCGTTTCTCTCTGCTCGGGGTCAGGAAACGGGCGGCGCCGCGCAAAAAGTTGAAATACGCAACGGCATCGCTCCGAGGCGGCGCCTGCCCGCGCCATGGCAGGTCAAACGCCTCAGTGGCCCAGTTCACAAGGCCTTTACTTATGCGTCGTTGACTCAATGAGCTGGGCATACGGGTGACGCATCCGGGTGACTGTCGGTGTCGTACGGCATGATGGCGAGCCGTGATGGGACGACTGATGCTCCTCGACACCGCCTCGCTGTATTTCCGCGCCTATTTCGGCGTTCCGGACTCCGTGAAGGCCCCGGACGGCACGCCGGTGAACGCCGTGCGCGGGCTGCTGGAGTTCATCGACCGACTGGTCAAGGACCACCGTCCGGACGCCCTGGTGGCGTGCATGGACGCCGACTGGCGGCCGCAGTGGCGGGTCGACCTGATCCCCTCGTACAAGGCGCACCGGGTGGCCGAGGAGCATGAGGTCGGCCCCGACGAGGAGGTCGTGCCCGACACGCTCTCGCCACAGGTGCCCGTCATCGAGGACGTCCTGGACGCGCTCGGTATCGCGCGCGTGGGCGTCGAGGGGTACGAGGCGGACGACGTGATCGGCACGTTCACCGCCCGCGCCACCGGCCCGGTCGACATCGTCACCGGCGACCGCGATCTGTACCAGCTGGTGGACGACGCGCGCGGGGTGCGGGTGCTGTATCCCCTCAAGGGCGTCGGCACGCTCCAGCGAACCGACGAGGCATGGCTGCGCGAGAAGTATGGCGTCGACGGGAGGGGGTACGCGGATCTGGCGACGCTGCGCGGGGACCCGAGCGACGGCCTGCCCGGCGTGCCCGGCATCGGCGAGAAGACGGCGGCCAAGCTGCTCACCGAGTTCGGGGACCTGGCCGGGATCATGGCCGCGGTCGACGACCCGAAGGCAAAGCTCACCCCGTCCCAGCGCAAACGGCTCGACGAGTCGCGGCCGTACGTCGCGGTGGCGCCGACGGTCGTGAAGGTCGCGGACGACGTCCCGCTGCCGGACGTGGACACGACCCTGCCGCGTACGCCGCGCGACCCGGCGGCGCTGGAGAAGCTCGCGGCCCGCTGGGGTCTGGGCGGATCGCTGCAGCGGCTGTTGACGACACTTGATACATGACAGGCACCGTCATGTGATGCGTGCCATATCGGCGTGAAGCACGCAGAAATTGTTCACGCGCGAGGTGTTAACTGGGGGGAAGTGCTAACTTAGGTAAACCTAAGCTAAGGGAACAGGGAGGCCGCCATGGCAGAACGTCCGGCCCGCAAGCCGCGGAAGCCCCACGCCGCAGAGGTCGTGCGTACCGAACGGCTGACCCCCCATATGCAGCGAGTCGTTCTCGGCGGCGAGGGGCTCGCCGACTTCGCGGCGGACACCTGCACCGACCACTATGTGAAACTCCTGTTCCCGACCGGCGGCGCGACCTACCCGGAACCCTTCGACCTGGAGCAGATCCGGGCCGAGTTCCCCCGCGAGCAGTGGCCGGTGACCCGGACGTACACCGTGCGGCACTGGAACGCGGAGCACCGCGAGCTGACGCTGGACTTCGTCATCCACGGCGACGAAGGGCTGGCCGGGCCCTGGGCGATGCGGGTGCAGCCCGGTGAGACCGTGCGGTTCATGGGCCCCGGCGGCGCCTACGCGCCCGACCCGAGCGCCGACTGGCATCTGCTCGCCGGTGACGAGAGCGCGCTGCCCGCCATCGCCCGCTCCCTGGAGGAACTGCCCGCCGGCGCCAGGACCTTCGCCTTCGTCGAGGTCTCCGGCCCCGAGGAGGAGCAGAAGGTCGACTCCGACGTGGAGATCGTCTGGCTGCACCGCGGGGACCGGCCCGTCGGCGAGGCGCTGGTGGAGGCCGTACGGGCGCTGGAGTTCCCCGAGGGCCGGGTGCACGCGTTCGTGCACGGCGAGGCGGCCTTCGTGAAGGAGCTGCGCGCCCTGCTGCGGGTCGAGCGGCAGATCCCGCGCGAGGACCTCTCGATCTCCGGCTACTGGCGGCTCGGCCACAACGAGGACGGCTGGCAGGCGGCCAAGCGGGAGTGGAACGCGCGCATCGAGGCGGAGCAGGAGGGTGCGGCGCCGGCCGCGTGACAACGGACCAGGGCGGCCCGCGCGTTGAATGCGCGGGCCGCTTTTCGCGGTCTCAGACCGACCGCTGATAGGACCGGAACGTCCGGATCGACAGCCACACCGCCGCGACCGCCAGGGCCAGCAGCGCGCCGCCGCGGCTGAGTACGTCGCCCCAGTCGGGGTGGTCCGACAGGGCCGAACGGCCCGCCACCATCGCCCAGTCGAGCGGGTTGAAGTCGGCGATGTGCCGCATCCAGCCCGGCATCTGGGACGGCGCCATGAAGGCGCTGGACAGGAAGGTCAGCGGCAGCAGCAGGAAGGTGTTGATGCCGATGATCGACTCCCGCTCCCGCACCAGCATGCCGAGCGCGTTGGACAGCGCCCCGAAGACCGTGCCCAGCAGCACGGAGGCGAGCACCAGGACGGCGACGCCGCCGATACCGCCCGGGTAGTCGGCACCGCCCAGCAGACCGAGCAGCACGATGATGACCGACTGCAGGGCGGTGACCAGGCCGTTGTAGACGACGTTCCCGTTCATCAGCGCGGCCCGGCTGACCGGCGTGATCAGGAAGCGGTCGAGCGTGCCGCGCTGGATCTCCTCCAATGTGCCCATGCCCGCCCACATGTTGGAGCTGAGCGCGCTCATCACGACCACGCCCGGCACCAGGTAGTCCAGGTACGAGGTGGTGCCGAAGCCGCCCAGTTCCACGACCTTCTTGAAGAGGCCGCCGAACAGGAACAGCCAGATCACCGGCTGGATGAGCGTGATGACCGCGTACGCGGGCTGGCGTGCGAGCACCATCAGCTGGCGCTGGGTCATGTACCAGGTCTGGGAGACCGCCGCGCTCATCGCACACCTCCGGCCACGAGAAGGTCACCGGTGCTGTCGGCCTCGGAGTAACGGCGGCCCGCGTACCGCAGATAGACGTCGTCGAGGGAGGGCCGCGCGACCGTCGCGGCGGCGACGCCGACCCCGGCGCGTTCGAGTGCCCCCAGCAGTGCGGGCATCGTCGCTGCCCCGTCGTCGGCGCGGACGCTGATGCGGTGCCCGTCGGCCAGCACCTCGTGCACGCCCGGCAGACCGCCGAGGGCGCCCTTCAGCAACGTACGACCGGCTTCGCCGACCTCGGCGCGCAGCTCCAAGTGGACGGCGTCGCCGCGGAGTTCGCCCTTGAGGGAGTGCGGGGTGCCCTCCACGACGATCCGGCCGCGGTCGACGATCGCGATGCGCTCGGCGAGCCGGTCGGCCTCTTCGAGGTAGTGGGTGGTGAGCAGGATGGTCAGGCCCTCGTCGCCGGCGAGGCGGGCGATCTCGTCCCACATCGCGGCGCGGGCCTCCGGGTCGAGACCGGTGGTGGGCTCGTCGAGGAAGAGCACCTCGGGCCGGTGCACCAGGCCGAGGGCGACATCGAGGCGGCGTCGCATACCGCCGGAGTAGCCCTTGACCGGGCGGCGGGCGGCGTCGGCGAGGTTGAAGCGCTCCAGCAGCTCGTCCACGCGGCGGCCCAGCTCGGCGCCCTTCAAGCCGTAGAGCCTGCCCTGGAGTTGGAGGTTCTCGCGGCCGGTGGCGACCGGGTCGGCGCCGGAGCTCTGGGCGACCACTCCGATCGCGCGGCGCACCCGGTCCGGGTGGCGCAGCACATCGTGCCCGGCGACGGTGGCCGTGCCCGAGTCGGGGCGGGCCAGGGTGGTGAGGATCTTGACGGTGGTGGACTTGCCGGCACCGTTGGGCCCGAGCAGGCCGAAGACGGTGCCGGGCTCGACGGTGAGGTCCATGCCACGCAGGGCGGTGACGTCACCGGGGTAGGTCTTGATCAGCTCGCGCGCCTCCACTGCGGGCGCGCGGGTAGGGCTACTCATCACGACAGCTCTCCTGAATGAGCGGATGTACGGGAATCCGCGAACGCGGACTGACGACTGATCCGTGTGAAGAGCGCCGGGCTATCCTGGGTGTGCCGCACCTCGATGGCCTGGCTGCGCCCCACGGCGGAGTCGGTTCGGGGTTCGTGACCCTGGCGGGGCTGCTGCAACAGCCCGGCCGGGGTCCTTTTCATTACGTCCTTACGTGAACACGTCCTTACGTCGACTCCGGTGGCCACTCCCCCGTTTCGTGGTAGTGCCGCCACTCTTCGACTCCGGGCAGCGAGCCCTTCCTGATCTCGTCGAGGAAGCCGCGGACCCACTCGGCCTGCGCCTCGACCATGTGCAGTTGGTACTCGACCTCGACGAGGAAGAGCCTCGGCAGCGTCTCGTAGAGCTTCTCGAGCGCGCCCCGGCCACTCGCCACCTGCACCTCCAGCGAGCTCAGTCGCATCTCCAGCAGCCGCACCACCTCGTCGGGAGGCAGCGCCGCCATCAGCGAGAGCGCCGTCTCGAAGATCGGGTACTCCTTCGCCGGGATGGCGAGCAGGTCGGACAGCCACTCGGCCATCTCCTCGCGCCCGGCCTCGGTGAGCCCGTACACCGTGCGCTCGGGGCGGTTGCCCTGGCGTTCCACACCGGTCACTTCGACGAAGCCGTGCTTCTCGAGGTTCTGCACGACCGTGTAGAGCGAGCCGTAATTGGTCTTCGTACTGGCGTCCTTGCCCTGGCTGCGCAGGGTCTGGGCGATCTCGTACGGATGCATCGGCTTCTGCCAGAGGGTCGTCATCACGGCGAGCGCCAACGGGTTGCTGAGCTTGCGGCGCTTCCTCGCCATGGTGACCACCTCGCTTCCGAATATCCGTGGACGAACATATCGCGATCCAGCGAGGCTCGTCAACACACGATGTATCGCGATTTTGTGCGCAAGGCAAGGGCGTGAGTAAGTGGGCTCGTCGTGGACATGCCGACGTGACGCACCCGAAACAGGCTCTCCCTAATTTCTGTCACCCGACAGGAACTCCGCCCCTTCCCCGCCGAAGGCAGGTGCCGCCGTGGCCTCCCCCTCAGGAACTCCCTCCGACGTACGTCCCGATCCCCCGGAGCCCTCCGACGACCGCGGCCTCGCCGCGTTCGGCTACCGCCAGGAGCTGCACCGCAGCCTCGGTGAATACGCCTCGTTCGCGGCCGGGTTCTCCTTCATCTCCGTACTGACGACCGTCTTCCAGTTCTTCGCGTTCGGGTACGCGTTCGGCGGCCCCGTCTTCTTCTGGGCCTGGCCGGCGGTGCTGATCGGGCAGTTGCTGGTGGCCGCCTGCTTCGCGGAGCTGGCGGCGCGCTATCCGATCTCGGGCGCGATCTATCAGTGGTCGTCGCGCCTGTCGAACCTCACCTTCGGCTGGTTCGCGGGCTGGATCATGGTGATCGGGCAGATCGTGGTGGTCGCCGCGGCGGCGCTCGCGCTGCAGGTGGTCCTGCCCGCCATCTGGTCCGGCTTCCAGCTGATCGGCGACGATCCGGCACCCACCTCGGCGAGCGGCGCGGCCAACGCGGCGCTCTTCGGTGTGCTCCTGCTGGCCCTGACGACCTTCGTGAACGTCCTCGACAACCGAGTGCTGTCACTGGTCAACCGCGTCGGCGTCACCGCCGAGATCATCGGCGCCGTCCTCATCATCGTCCTGCTGTTCACCCACTCCGAGCGCTCCCCCGGCATCACCTTCGAGACCGGAACCGCGGCCGAGTCGGGTCTGGTGGGGGCGCTGCTGGTGGGCTCGTTCACGGCGGCGTACGTGATGATCGGGTTCGACAGCGCGGGCGAGATGAGCGAGGAGACCCGCCAGCCGCGGCGTACCGCGCCCCGTACGATCCTCACCGCGCTCGGCGCGGCCGGCCTGCTCGGCGGGCTGATCATCCTCGGCGGTCTGCTGGCCGCGCCCAGCCTCACCGACGGCCGGCTCGGGGTCGAGGGCATGAGCTACGTCCTCACCAGCAGCCTCGGCGACGGCGTCGGGCGGGCCCTGCTCGTCGACGTGGTGGTGGCGATCACCGTGGCGACCCTGGCCATCCAGACGTCGGCCTGCCGGATGCTGTTCTCCATGGCCCGCGACGGCCAGCTGCCCTTCGCCGGTCACCTCGCGAAGGTCAACCCGCGCACCGGCATGCCCGTAGCGCCCGCCCTGGTGGTCGGCGTCCTCGCGGCCGCCCTGCTGCTGCTCAACTTCGGCTCCCCGGAGGCGTTCCTGGCCATCGGCACCACCTGCATCGTGATGCTCTACCTCGCCTACGCCATGGTCACCGGCCCCATGCTGCTGCGCCGCCTGCGCGGCGACCACCCGGCCGGCGGCACCGACGAGCAGGGCCGCCCCCTGTTCTCCCTCGGCCGCTGGGGCATCCCGGTCAACGCCCTCGCCCTGCTGTACGGCCTGTTCATGACCGTCAACCTGGCCTGGCCACGGGCCGCGGTGTACGACCCGGCCGGCGGGCACTGGTACTTCCAGTGGTTCACCGTGCTGTTCTTGCTGGTCACCGTAGGTGTGGGGTTCATGTGGCGACTCCTGAGGGCACAATCAGGGCACTCGGCTCAGAAACCGGCCCCTGAGGAATCTCTCCCAGAACCGACTCGATAGCGTCCGCCGTGGTGTCCTCGCCCGTCGGCCAGAGGCCCGTGTACTTGTCGAGCGTGATACTCGGCTTCGAGTGGCCGAGGCGTACCTGAACGGTCTTGACGTTCTCGTTCTTCTTGATCAAGCACGAGGCGTAGAAGTCCCGGAGGCTGTGCAGCGTGCACTTCTCCGGGACTTGTACGCGCTCAGGCTCGGCACCCTGGGGCTTGCCGACGCGCTGCCACCTCGCGTGCGCCTCGGCGTGCCGCTCGCTGAGCGCCTTGTTCGCGGTGTCCCTGATGACCTTCCAGACGCGCGACCAGGTCGATCGCCGGATAGGTCGGCCGTTGTCGTCGGCGAAAACCAGCCGTGCCACACGAGTCTTGACGTTGAGCGGGTCCGTCCGATCCTCGATCTCCACTGGCACGGGCGGGAACTCGGCCATGTGCAGGGACACAGCACTGACCGCGGACAGCGCGAGCGGCACCTCGCGGTAGGACTCCGGCGTCTTCAGCGGACCGAGGTGCTGCGCACCCTTGTCAGGCGTAACGAGCTGCTGGCTCACCTCAACCTTCCGTCGAAGGAAGTCCAGACCCTCCTCCAGTCCGAACAGCTCGCCCTGGCGCAGGCCACTGGAGGCCGCGAGGCGCACGAGCGCGCGGTAGCGGGCGGGCGCGGCCTCGATGAGGGCCTGGACGGCGAGCGGGTGCGAGATGACGAGGTTGGAGCGCTTCTCGGGGAGCTTCACGCCCTCGCACGGGTTCACCCGGATCACACCGTCGATGACCGCCATGCGCATCACGGTGCCGAGCACCTCGAAATGGGACGCCACAGTCGACGGCTCGTAACGGGATGCCTGCGATTTCACCCAGGTCTGAACCTCGCTGCGCTTGACGCTGGCTATGCCGCGGCTGCCGAACGTCGGGTACAGGTGCAGGCGCAGCGTCCGCTCAATCCGGCCCTCGGTGCGCGGACGGTGGATGGCTGAGGTGCGCCAGTCCTCGGCGCGGGCACGGAACGTCTCGCGACCGGCAGCGCGGTCGATGTGCTGCCCCCGGTTCAGATCGGTCTCGACCTCCGCGGACCGGGCATCGGCGGCAGCCTTCTTCTCGAAGTTCTCTTTGCGCTGCTCGCCGTCGGCGTCGCGGTAGCGCACCTGCCAGCGCTTGCCCTGCCCATGCTCCGCGCTGGGTACGAGCGTGCGCGTCTTGCTGGAGTGCTCGGCACAGGGCTCGGCTCCCTTGCGCGGCCGGCTCAGATGCCACCTGTCGTACACCTCGGCCATGGGGCTACCCCTCCCCCGCCTTGGGGCGCACGGTCCGCTGTAGGTGCTCAAGTGCCGCCCCAGAGGCGGCCAGCGACTCGTTGACGAGCGAAACGGCCTGGAGAAGTTCGTTGCTTGCCGGCGCCGCCTCCCGCTGGATCAGCGAGCGGTAGTCGTCGACGCTGATCGATCCGTTCTGCAGCTCCACGGTCTCGGTGTCGCCGGGCCACGGAGTGAACAGCGTGACCAAGTCCGTGCCGAGAGCAAGCGCCAACGCAGCGAGCTCAGCGGCCGACAGAGCCCTCCTCCCTCGCTCCGCCATGTTCACCGCCTGCCGACTCCAAGGCTTCTCGAGACGGGGCGCCAGCTCGTCCGCCAACTGCGCCTGCGACATTCCAGCGCTCTTGCGCAAGCGGCTGACCTGCAGCCCAATGACTTCCTCAATCTTCACACGCACATCCTCTCTTGCCATTCCCCATGATGCCAACGCATCGCACATTTGACGATCGCTGGCAAACTTTGGCATCATGGGTGATGTCAACGCATCCTGCATTCGACAGGGGGGACCCGTGTCCCAAAGCAGTCTGCCGCGTCGACCATTGGCTACGCCGAAGGAGATCGCCGAGTACCTCGGCGTTCCGATCGGCACCGTTTACCAGTGGTCCTCGCGAGGCGGTGGCCCGCGAATGAGCCGGGTCGGCCGTCACCTCCGCGCCAGGTGGGAAGACCTCGACGCCTACCTCGAGGACAACCGGGTCGACGTCGCATGAAAGCGGCCCCCGTCAGGACCGGTGTTCCAGCACCGAACCGACAGGGGCCCATCCATCCCGCACACGCCGAAGCCCCGGCTCATCGCTCGCCAGCGACCGGGGCTCCAACGAAAAGAACGGACGTCCCCACTATGGACCACGCCGAAGGATTCGACGACATCGTCTCCGCTATCTCCACGACCAGCACCCTGCACGGCGCTACTCAGGAAGCCCGCGCCAGGCTGCACCGCGAACACCCCGGCGGCTTCGACATCGCCCGCATCGCGCACGAGGTCTGGCCGCAGCTGACCGACGTACAGAAGGTGCGCGCCCTCGAGGAGCTGTTCACCGCCTACGTGATCCGCCTTCACGACGAAGAGCGGGCCGCTCGCCTCGACCGCGACGCCACGTCCGGCGTGACGCACCTCGAGGAGTTCGACGTCGACGTCCTGCACGACGCCGTCGCCGGTGCGGCACCCATCGGAGGGGACACCGAGATCGACGGCGTCTGCGCAAGCGCCCTGCACAACGTGCTCGCCGAACTCGAACTCCTGCAGCACCGAGGCAGCGCATAGGAACCCCGGCCGCGCTCAAGGGCGTGGCACAACTCCACATCCCTCGCGAGGACGACCTCCGCACAGGCACCCGCACCGCCTCGCACCACTCGCGAAGGACACAGACGTGCAGGAACGAGAAAGGGCCCGCGCCACCGGGCCCCTCGCGACGACTTCAACGCCGACTTCCTCAGCGCCGATTGTATCGGCGACCAGTCGGCGCCGGAACGTGAATACGTCCGGCGCACCGCTGGTGGCTCGGCCCGTCGTAGTCGTCACCCGAGGCCGTATCGAAACCGCCGTGCGCTGCCCCAGCTGCAGCGACTGGCACAGGCATATCGGCCTCGGTAAGCGTCGCGCGCCGTGTGGCGTCGTCTACGAGATCCAGCCCCGCCGAGCCATCACCAGGAGCACCACGTGATCAGCGAGCGCCGCATGCCGCCTCGCCCCGTCCTCGCCACACCGGGCTGGCCACAGCAGGGGGAGTGCGATGGGAAGTAATCTGCGCCGCCAGCTGCGCGAGGCCCTGCCGCCCAGCATCAAGGGCCTCCAGCGCGCCGTTGCCCTGGAGATCGCCGACGACGCCCGGTACGACGACGACTGGAACTACAGCCCGGAGAAGGGCCGCCGCAGCAGGGTCCGGCTCGCCGAGCTCGTGCGCTGGACGGCCGCCAAGGATGAACTCAGCGTGCGGGAGATGCTGCGCCGCCTGTCGTTGGCCGGCTGGGAGTTCCGTCTACCCATCGGCAAGGACAAGAACGGCAACCTGCTGTACGCCGTGCCGGGCAAGGCGATGACCTTCCGCGTACCCGACTTCGAAGGCCCAACCACCGTTGGCCCTGAAGTCGAGATAGAAGCAGAAGGCCCAACGGTGGTTGGGCCTAAGACCCATGAAGGCCCAACTGCGGGTGGGCAAGGGCCAACCGTGGTTGCACAAGGCCCAACCACTGTTGGTGCAGGGCCAACGGTGGTTGGTGCAGGGCCAACCACCGTTGGGCCCCCATCTCCTGTCTCTTCGTTCTCTACTAAAGAATCTCCCTCCTCCTCCCCCGTGGCTGAGGACTCCCCGGAAGGTTCCGTCCATCTCACGGACGGAACAGACGGAGGCGGAGGCGGGAATCTTTCTTTGGAAGAGATCACAAAACAAGCAGAGCGGGCTCAGGCGTTCGTCGACAGCCTCGACTACCGGAACAGGCAGCCGGGAAAGAAGCAGCGGCAGCAACTGGGCACCCTCGTCGTTGCCGCCTTCAAATCCGGGTGGACCGAGAACGGGCTCCGCCGCTACCTCGACATCAGCGACGACCCCAACGTCCGCTCTGCCGCAGCTGTGTACGTACACCGGCTTTCCGACGACGAACTGCCCCAAGCCGTCGACGCTACGTTGCTGCCGCCCGTCTGTGACCGACACCTCGACCCCGCGGCGGCCACAGACCCGGCACTGCGCGTCCACCCGATCACGGGCGACCCGTGCTCGTACTGCCACCCGGCTGCCCTGCTGCTACCTCCGGCCTGCGAGACGTGCCTGCAGTACAACCCGGGTGCCGCAACCGACGCGAGACTGCGCATCGACGTCATGAGCTTCCAGGGCGGCCCCTGCCCCAACTGCCACCCGGCCTCTGTGGGGAAGGGGCCCGCCGAGCTCCCGCCCGTCTGCCCGGCTTGCCTCGAAGCGAACCCCGCAGCCGAGTTCAACCCCAAGTTCCGCTACCGGCAAGGCGACCACGGCATGGCGGCCTGCGACGACTGCCACCCCAAACGCCTGGTCATCCTGGCGTCCCACAAAAGCCGCCAGCAGCAGGAGACCGACGGCTGGACCGACCGTGCCATGGCGCGCGCCCGGCAACGCATGCAGACGGGCGACTGGAAGGGCGCAGGCACCGACGAGCGGTCCGCCGGCTGGATGGTGCTCGCCCAAGATCTGTCCGCGGAGGAGCGCATCAACCGCGGCCCCAAACCGATGATCGCGCCGCCCCGGCGCCAGCCCTACCGCGACCCCGAAGACCAATCCGTGTACGACGAGCCCTTCTGGCCGGAGGAGAAATGACGAGACGTGCCGAGCGTGACGCCGGAGCCATCACCCTGTACACGATCACCGGCGACATAGAGGCATCCCTCGACCTCATCCTGCCGATGAGCACGGACGAGCACATCGCCGTCATCTCGGCGCTCGCCTGCGATCTCGCCATAGCCCTCGGGAAACTCCACGGCGGCCAGCACATCGCCGCCGAGCACCTCCGCAAACACCTGCACTATCTCGCCAGCCGGCCAGTGATCCCCACAGGAGACCTCTATGACGATCCGAACCCTGCCTAGCCGAACCGAGTGGGCCGCCGCTGCCGAGGAGTGGGTACGCAGCTTCTGCCTGCCCTCGGAGCGCGTCTCCAGCCGCCCCCAGGACTGGCTCACCCCCGACGAGCTCGGCGAGCTGCACGACCTCGCTCACGACGCCGTAGACGCGGCACGGCGCACCATCAACGGCACGATCCGCGGCATACTCCCCGCCTTCCGTGACGAGCCCAAGCGCACCGCCGCACGACTGCAATGGGCCGACACGCTCGACGACCGCCGCCGCCCCCTGTACGAGCGGCTACGACTACTGCGCAGCGACCGCTTGCACCTCAACGGCGGGCTACGCCGCGGCACCAGCGACTACGCCACTGTCGACGACATCAACCACAGCATCGGCCGCGTCATCGACTACGCACTCCGCTACGACGCCCCCGCCTCCACCGTGGACCGCCTCGCCGCCTTGGTCGCCCGACTCCTTCAGCATCGCGACGGAGCGGCACAGACGGCGCTCGATGCGGCGATCCGCGAAGAGGTGGCGAAGCGGAACTCCGACGAGGGATGGGCCAAGGAACTGGAGCGCCGCGCCCGCATCGGCCGCGATCCCATCCTCTTCGTGAGCCCGGCGTGAACGTCGACGACGTCATCCGCGAGCGCATCGAAGCCGCCCGCCGTAAGGCCGAAAACGACAAGCGGCGGCGCGAGGAACTCGCCGCCGCCCGAACGAAGGGCCTCGCCCGTCGGCACGCCGCGAAGCTTCGGCGCCTCGCCGAATCCCTCGACAACCAATCCCTCGCCGCCAGCGGCGCCTGACCCCAGGAGATCCCCATGACCGACGTCACCCACCGGCTCAGCTTCGCCGGCCGCACCACCTACCGCCTCAACCTCCGCCGCGCCCACCTGCCCGCGGCCATGCAGAAGCTCCTGGCCAAGCTCGAAGACGCCACCGCCAAGCGGGAAGCCGCAGAGCACGCCACCGCCAACTCCGGGCACGGCACCGGCCCGGAGCTCGCCAAGTTCCAGACGGCGGAGCGCAAGGCGGAGGCCGTCCAGCTCGAGGCCTACGACGACTTCGCCGGGGCCGCCGCCCGCAACCGCACCGCGCTGCTCACATCCACCGCCGACGCCTACAGCGCCGCTCTCGACCGGGCGGCCCGCGCCGAACGGGAACTGCTGGACGCCCTCGACGAGGCTGCCGAAGCCGCCGCCCTCCACGCCTGCGCGGCGACGGGCGGGCCGCTCGACGTCGACGACCGCGGCGCCCGCAACCATCCGGCACGGTCCGCTGTGGTCAACGCCGCCGCAACCATCCGCGCCATCAATCTCCCCGGCCTCGACGCCTGAACACCCCTCGGCCGCGGACCGCGATGGACCGCGGCCCATCGAAAGGAACCCTCATGGCAGCTCTCACCGTGACGACGCTCCCGCGTCACCGCTCCACCCTGGCCCGTGTCGCCCTCGTCGCCGACCACCTGCCGGCCGACGTCAGCGCCGCCCTTCAAGCGCTGCAGCAGAGCCGGAGCAACCTCGACCGCGCCGAGCAGGCCTTCGCCGCGGCGACGCCCGCCAACTGGCACCAGCTCGACGACGAAGTCCAGGCTGCCCGCGAAGCCGACGCCAAGGTCGTTGACGACTTCGTGAAGCTCAGCGCCGCCTCGAGCGGCGCCATCCGGGACTCTGCGGCCGCAGCGTTCGCCGACTGCATCGAGCGTGCCAACGCGAGCATTCACGCCGCGCTCGAAGCGCTCACGGAAGCCGGGCAGGCCTGCACGCTGTACCACTCGGTCAAGCCCGGCCGGGCAATCGTCAACATCGAGGGCGTGCAGGGCGAGCCGCCCAGGACGAACCAGAGGATCTCGATCGTCCGCGGCGAACTCCGCGACTCCCTCGCGGGCATCCCCGACTCCGTCGACTGACCAGCCCGGCCGGGCCCACTACGGGCCCGGCTGTTCGAACACAAGGAGGGTGAACATGGGACGGTCTACGCAGCTCAGGCCCAACCTGGCCAAGATCGGCAAGGAGCAGGCGGAATGCCTCGAACTCCGCCTTGAAGGGCTGTCGTTCCGTGCGATCGCCGACCAGACCGGCATCCCGCTCGCCACCGTGCACGAGCGGGTCACGGCCGCCATCACAGCGGAAGTCTCCCCGCTCGCCGAGCAGCTGCGCGCCATCGAGTGCGAGCGCCTCGACCTGTACCTGACCCGGCTCAAGGTCCGTATCGACAAGGGCGACACGCACGCCATCCAGACCGCGCTGCGGATCAGCGAGCGCCGTTCGAAGCTGCTCGGCCTCGACATGCCGCAGCGCATCGAGGCCAACTTGGAGACGCACGAGCTGACCAAGGAGGACGTCGCGCTGCAAGAACTCATCCGAGAGGCGAAGGCGAAGAACGCGGAGACCGAGGCGGCGCTCCGGGCGGGCCGCGACGAGGACCTGCCGTGACCCCGGACGAACTGGCGGCCCGCCGCGCGGACATGGCCGCCGAACTGGATGAGCAGGAGGCGCGCGTCCTCGGCCTGGCCGTGGCGGGTGCGCAGGGCGCGTTCGATCTGCTCAACCGGATCCGTCGGTCGCGTGAGCGGCTGCTCGGTACGGGGCCGGCGCTGCAGGTGGAGGTGCTCGTGCCGCAGGGTGCGACGCCGGAGGAGAAGCGGCAAGCCGTGATCGCCGCCGTGGCGGAACGGCTCAAGGCAGAGGAGGAACGAGATGACTGAAGTGAAGAGCTGGGCCGAGCGGCTGGCTGCTCGGGCGATGGGTGGTGAGGTGACGGGAGGGGAGCAGGAGGAGGCGCGTGAGGCTGTCCAGCCTCCGGCGCCGACGTGGGCGCGGAAGGCGGCCGAGCGGATGCTGACGCCCCGCGAGGATGTTGAGGAGCCGCCGCCCGCAGCCTGATATTCACCGCCCGCAGAATTCGCCCGGCCGCACCGCACGGTGGCCGGGCGCAGTCGTAGCGATATCGACACGACCGCCCTCGGCAACTGTGGCCCAGAAGGCCACGCAGCTTCCCGGCAACCGCCTCCCCCTCGGAGGTAGTTGCCTCCCGGTGGGCGGCAACTGTGACCGAGACGGTCATGAACCGTTGCCCGCTGAGCAACGGTTCGCCGCGGCGGGAGTTGTGGGCGGGAGGCCCGCAACTGTGGGCCTCCCGCCCATGGTTGTTGCCCAGAAGGCAACAACTCAACAGGGGTCTAACCGCATAGGTGATGCGGTTGGCCAACTGTGACCTCCGCGCTTGTGTGGGTGCTGGCACTCGTGTGGCACGGGTGGGCGTGCTGGCAAATGCCGAGGCAGACAGCGGTACGTGCTCCTATGCTGACTCGATGGCCAGCTCATGGACCCGCATTCACCAAGAACTCGGCGCTCCGCCCGGCACTGTCACCTTCGAAATGATCGAACAGGCTACGGCCGGGATCGACGGTGAACGGGATGACCTTGACTGGAAGCGCGACCTTCCGAAGAAGGCCGAAGCCGGCGAGTGGAACGAGTTCGCAAAGGACGTTGCCGCGATGGCCAACGCCCGCGGCGGCCTGCTCATCTACGGGGTTCGCAACGACCGCACAATCACCGGCATCGACCCGGACGCTGTCAACACCGAGCACCTGTACAAGTGGCTGCGCGCCAACACGCAGCCCTTCGTGGCCGGCATGGACATGTACACGCGCCAGTCGGCCGACGGAAGCGTGACGTTGCTCATCGTCGATGTCCCTGCGAGCCCGATGGCTCCGCACTTCGTCCTCGGCACTTCGGCACGCGAGAAACAACTGCACGCCTTCGCTGTGCCCTTCCGGTACGCGGACCACACAGGCTGGCTTGCTGAGCACGAGATCGACCGTGCATATCGAGAGCGCTATGCCCGACAGGAAGCCTCCGACCGGGCCTTGGAGCGCCACCTCGAGCACACCCGCGAAGTCGTACTAACCGAGGGTGATCCGATGGTCGCCTGGTTGATCGTCGTGTCGAGGCCGTCGCGACCCATCCCGCCGCTGGTGCCACCGCCCGCCCGGCACGAAGTCAGATACGTCATGGATGCGGCTCTCGGTACGGCAGGGAAAATGCTGGGGGAGTTCAGAGGGCCTGGGCTGATGCGCAATGCCCTTGTTGGCTCGCCACAGGTTGGCCTGCGGCGCTGGGTGGACGGCAACTTCCTGCAACCATTCAGAGGGCCACACACGAACAACAGGCTCCTCCTCGTCGAGTTTCACCACGACGGGACGGTTGTGTACGCCGTCGACGTGTCTCGCTTCGTCATACGCAAGGACGCTGTTCCCACCACCTCGAACCTCACCCCCTACGTGCCCGTGGAATGCCAGACGGTGCAGATCGGCGTGTCTGAGGCGGTAGCCCTCACGCACGAGTTCAGGTTGACCCGCCGGATCGACAGCAGCAGCGACTTGACCGCCGTGCTCGTCTGTAAGCCGGAAGCCCATGAGCAGGGCGGCAAATTCTTTCCCGGGCTCGCCCCGGTCAGTGATCTCCACGGCTTCACAGAAACGCCGGACAATGCCCGCGCCCCGATGCGGATCCTCCCGGTCGGCTCCGAGTTGCCCCCGGGCGCCGATTCCTCGGTCCTTGTGGAGTGCGCCCAGGCCCTCTCTGCCGGGCTGTTGAATCAGTTCGGCGTCGACTCGAGGATCGCCTGACAGAGCGCACCTATGCCCCGCAGTTGGTGCTGTCCATCGGCGGGGCATCGGTGCATCCGGCGCGCGCAAACAGCACGGGCTGGTAGACGCGTCTACTGCCCTGTCGGTTTCTCGAAGTGTAGTGAGATGGACCGGAGGACATCGGCCGTCGACGCGTCGGTTCGGCCCTCGTCGTGAACCTCGGCGAGTTGCACGAACGCGAACGCGAACGCCGAGGTGATCCGCTCTATGGCCGGCCCGAGTTCGTGGCTTATCGCGACGGCAACCTCGTGGGCGGTCGCGTCGCCGGGGAGCTCGATGCGGGGCAGCATCTCGTCGAGCATCGCGGTCACTGCACCGCTCGTCTCGATGTCGGACTCGGGGTTCTCGCGCGCTTGCCGCCGCATGTCGAGCGCCTCGGTGAGGATGCCAACGACCCGCTGCATGATCTCTCGCTGCTCCATGGCCGCAGCCTAGATGCACCCCGGTGGGGGCAGTTCTCGATGACCGCCTAGGTAGTCAATTCACTACCACATAATTACTGTTATGTGGTACTCATGAGGATGGGTCACCGAGGCCCGAGCGAGGGGGAGTTGTCCATGACTGAGATCGTCGTCCGTCCGTCCGCCGGCCAACTCGACACCGCGGTACGGAGCGCGGTCGACGACTGGCCCGAGGAGGCCGTCGACTTCGCCAACGAACTTGCCGCGCACTACCAGCCCGGTGACCCGTTGCCCGCCCTCGCCGGCGCATGGATCGCCCGCCAGAAGACGAAGAACACCCGCGGCACCTACGTGCGCCAGTTCCGTGTGTGGGAGCAGTACGCCCGCTCAACCGGCACGCACCCGCTCGAGGCAAACTTCCCCCTCGCCGAAGCGTTCTCCCGCTACCTCGAGACCGCGCCCACGATGCGCTCCGTCAAGGGCGGCAAGCGGGGCGAGAAAGCCCCCGTCGGGCCGCCGCGCTCCGACAGCGCCCGCGCGAACCTCATGTCGGCCTGCTCGTCCTTCCATCACTACGCCGTGCGCGCCCGCGGTGAAGGCTCCGACCCGTTCGAACTCGTGGTGCGCCCCGACCTCGAGCAGGCGGACTCCAGCACCCGCGGCTCAACCGAGGAGGAGTCGGCTCTCCTGCTGGCCGCCGCACGCTCCGACTCGCCTCGGGCCTACGCCCTGCTGCTCACCATGTACTCGATGGCGCTGCGCCTCGACTCGGCCCTGAGCGCCCGCGCGGAAGACCTCGGATACGACCAGGGACACCGAACCCTGAACGTCCGCCTCAAGGGCGGCAGGCGCAAGCGCAAAGCCGTTCCGCCCCCCGCCGGCCACGCCCTCGACCTGTACCTCGACGGCCGCACCGAAGGCCCGCTGTTCCAGACCAGCGCAGGCAAGCCGCTCGACCCCAAGTACGTGTGGACCCTCGTGCGCAGGCTCGCCGACAAGGCCGGCATCAAGAACGCCGCCACCTTCCACCCGCACGTCCTCAAGCACGACGCCGTCACCCACGCCCTCGCCGCGCCCGGAGCCAAGCTGCACGACGTGCAGGACTTCGCCGACCACAAAGACCCGCGCACAACCCGGCTCTATGACCAGAAGAAGGGGCGCCTCGACAGCAGCCCCGGCTACGGCATCGCCGCCCGCTTGGCGGAGCGCCTGGCCGAGCACGACGACAGCGAGGGCGCGCGCTGAGCGCACCCCCTTTTCGTTACGCATTTCGTTACGCCGCGGACCGGGCGGGGTTGCTGCGGCCCGCATCGCTGACGGCCGCCGCTCGCAACTGTCCGCTCTCCTCTGGTGTGAGGGCGAGCGCCTCGACGAGATCCTCGGCGACAGACGCCGACGGGACACGCTGCCCCGCCTCGAGCATCCACAGATGCCCCTGGCTCACACCTGCCCGCCGCGCCGCCTCCCGCTGCCCAAGGCCAGCCCGCTCCCGCGCCGCGCGCAGCATGGGCCCGAGCTCCTCGGGCGGGGTACGCCGCTCGCGTATCTCCATGCCCACCTCCACGCAACCAGGCTGCGAATGATTGGCCAGAACGACTAAATTACCTTCGATTCTATGGCCAGAGTGGCAGTGTTGGCGTAAAGTGCCAAGTGAGGAAGCTAGCCGTACAGCCGAGGTCCCGGCGGACCGTGATGGTCCGCTCAGGCAGGAAGCCGATCAGGGACACAGGCGAGCGGCGTCGGTAGGCCGATGAGCACCGTGATGGTGCGGGCCAGAGCGGATGCGAAGCCGGGCGAACACCTCGGCCCTCCTTGCTGCCCACGCCTCGGGATGCCCCATGCCCCGCTCCTTCAGCGGACCCGCCCTGCGCACCGCCCGCCGTTCCGCCGGCCTGACCGTCCCCGAAGTTGCCGCGGCCGTCGGCAAGTCGGTGTGGACGGTCTACCGCGCTGAGCAGGGCCGCGCCCCCGTCCCGGTCGACCTGGCGGACGCGCTCGCCGAAGCGGTCGGTGTGCCGCTCGACCGCTTGCTCTGGAGTGACGAGCTGGCGGTCGCCTGATGTCCTTCCTGATCGCCTCCGGGCACGTCGAGGTAACCGCGAAGACGCGGGAGGCCAGGGACGACGTCGAGCGGCTCATCACCTCGATGCGGCGGGCCGGAACCGAGGGCGCCCGCGCTTTCGACCGGGTCGACCGGAAGGCCGAGGAATTCGCGCGGACCCTCGGCAGCATCAAGGCTCTCGGCAACATCCGGATACGGGCGGACCTCGACGACCGTGCACGCGCCGGCATCACGGCCATGGGCGCCGCCGTCCGAGACCTTCAGCGGCAGAGCCCCGTCCAGCTGCGCGCCCGGTTCAGCGGCGACACCGCCCAGCTGGTCGCCATGGCGCAGGCGATGCGTGACCTGCGCGACGACACAAGCCGCACCGGCACCCCGCTCACCGCCCTCACCGCGCGCAGCGCCGCCGCAGCCGCAGCCCTGCAGCTCCTCGACAACGCCGCCCAGGACGCCTCCCGCTCCCTGCGCACCCTCCGGGGGCGTGCGGCTGCCACAGCCGCCGCGATGGGCGATCTGCGGGACACCACGGCCCGCGCGGCGACCGCGCTGAACACCTTCGGCACCCGCGCGCAGACCGCCGACGGACGCCTGACCACTCTGTCGGGTAACACGCGCACTCTGCGCGGCGACCTGGACGACCTGGACGGCAGCTTGCGCCGCGTGGGCGGCAGCATGGGCGCGCTCCGCCCGGCGCTCGGCGGCATCGGTGGGGGCTCCGGCGGCGGCGCGAGCAGCATGATGAGCCTCACTCAGGCCGCAATCCTCCTCGGCCCGGCCCTCATCCCCATCGCCGCTGAGCTCACCGCGATCGCAGCGAAGACGGCAGCCGCCGGGGCAGGCGTCGCAGCGTTCGCCATCGCTGCGGCCGGCCAGGTCAAGGCCATGTCAGAGGCGTCGCAGGCCACCACCAAGTACAGCGATGCCGTCGAGCAGTACGGGCGGGGTTCGTCCCAGGCCGCCGCGGCGCAGCTTGAGCAGCAGCGCATCCTCGGCAAGATGCCGCCCGCCACCCGCGAGGCAGCGGCAGCGTTCAGCGTCCTCAAGGGCGAATACCGCGACTGGTCGGACGCTCTGGCCGCGGACACGATGCCCGTGGTCACCAAGTCCATGGGCCTCTTCCAGGCGATGCTGCCGCACCTGACGCCACTGGTGCGGTCCACGTCGGCGGAGCTCGACAACCTGATGAACGTGGCCGCCGGCGGCATGGCCACTCCGGGCTTCGACCGCTTCATGGACAAGCTGGCCGGCTGGTCGGCGGGTGCGATCTCCGACGCCACCACCGGCATGGTCAAGTTCTCTCAGGCCATGGACAGCGGCAAGGTCAACAAGGATCTCGAAGAGTTCATGGACTACGTCCGCGCGAACGGCCCCCTCGTCGGTGAATCCCTGGGCAACCTCGCGAAGGCTCTGATGCACCTGGTTGTCGCCGCATCCGACATGGGTGTCTCGGTCCTGACGGCCGTCAATGCTCTCGCCAAGCTCGTCAACGCGATCCCGACGAGCGTCTTGTCGACGGTCCTGCAGCTGTACGCGGGCATGAAGCTGCTCAGTGTCAGCATGGGGCTAATGTCGGCGGCGGCATCAGCCGGGGCGATCTCCCGGCTGGCCGCGTACTTCGCGGTGATGCGCGCCGCAGGTGTGAGCACCACCCTGCGGGCCACGGCAGGCAGCATGACGGGCGTACAGAAAGCCGCCGCTGGTCTGGGCGTCCTGGGTGTTGCCGCGCTTGCCCTGGATCACTTCGCCGACAAGGCGCGTGGTGCGCCGCCGGATGTGGACCGGTTGACGACCAGCCTTCGGCAGCTTGGCGAGACGGGCCAGTTCACCGGCGAGCTGAAGGACTCGTTCGGCAGCCTGGACGGCCTGGTCGCCCGGTTCAAGAAGCTGCAGGAGGAGTCGAAGAAGACCCAGGAGGCGCAGGAAGGCGTCTTCGGGTTCCGTATCCCGGTTGCCGATGACATTGCTGACTGGGTTGCCGACCGAGCCAGCACCATAGCCAAGGGCAAGGATTCGCTGCGCGCATTGAGCGACGAGTTCGACTCGGTCGATAAGGCCCTGGCGAAGATGGCTTCCGGCGGTAACGCGAAGGGAGCGGCGGCCGGATTCGACATCGTCAAGGAAGCGTTGCGCGGCACCGGTGCCAGCTCGGCGGAGATCGACAAGGCGTTCAACGACTACCAGAACTCGCTCGCCGATCTGAAGATCGAGCAGGAGATCGCCGCGCGTGGCATGGGCCTCTTCGGGCAACAGGCCATGACGACCAAGGCGCAACTCGACGCGCAGAAGGGCGCGGCCGACGGATTGCGGGCGAGCATCCTCGCCCTGAACGACGTGAACCGGTCGGCGTATGACGCACAGATCCAGTTCGAGGCGGGCGTCGACGCCTTGACCGCGTCGTTCAAAGAGCACGGGGCGACGCTCAACTTGGACACCGCGGCTGGCCAGGCAAACGGCCAGGCTATGTCTCAGGCGGCTAAGGGCCACGACGAGATGATCGCCGCCGGGCTCGCGGCAGGCGAATCCCTCGAGTCGATGGTCGGCAAGTCCGAGAAGCTGCGCTCGACGATGATGCGGCTGGCGACCCAGGCGTTCGGCGGCAACACGAAGGCGGCAACGGAGTACGTCAACAAACTGCTCGGCATTCCGTCCGAGGTCAAGACGCTGATCAAGGCTGAGCGGGCGGAGGCCATCACCGGGCTGCAAGCAGTACAGGCAGCGATCAAGGCGACGCCGGGCGCGAAGAGCATCAAGGTCGACACGCTGAATGCGGCGGCTATCAGGGCGCTTGAGGCGGTGGGCTTCAAGACCAAAGCCCTGCCTGACGGCCGCACCGAGGTGTTCACCACGAACGGGCAGTCGCTCGGTTCGATTGCCGACGTGCGGCGTGCCTTGGATGCCCTGGACGGCAAGACCGCAAACACCTACACCAGGAACTACGTTCTCACCGTCCGTGAGACCAGGGCCGTCTACAACACGGTCGGGCGCCCCACCAAGGGCGAGGGCGGCGTTTCGAAGTACGCCTCGGGTGGCCCCATCGTGGGCGGCTCTGGTGTGCGGGACGATGTGCCCATTCTCGCCATGGGCGGCGAGTTCATGATCAACAAGGAGCAGACCGCCAAGTACCGCAGCCTGCTTGAAGCGATCAACGCCGATCGGCTGCCGCGTTTCGCGAAGGGCGGCAAGCTCACCGCGCAGCAGAGGGCGGAGCAGGAGGCCAAGAAGGGCCTCGCCTCCAGTTTCGGCATCTCCCACTTCGGCAACATGGCCGGGTACCAGACCGATTCGTTCGAGAAGTCCCTCGGCATGCCCGCCGGTGTCAGCGATCTGGTGTCGAACCTCAACAAGGTGTACGGCCAGATCAAGGCGTCGTCGCACGGGAAGACCGAGTCGAACCTGCTGAAGAAGCTGGACTCCTCGGGCAAGGCCCTGATCGCGAACCAGCGGAAGCTGGAGGGCGTCAACAAGGCGTTGGACAGTGCGAAGGGCAAGCTGGACGACCTCAAGGGCAAGTTCGATCAGCTGAAGACTTCGGTGTCGTCGTCGCTGGTCAGCTTCGGCAACATCACGAAGATCGGCAAGTACGGCACCAGCCCCGAGACGTTGATCAACCAGCTGAAGTCGGACACCGGCCGCACAACCGAGTTCACGCAGATGCTCGAGCAGTTGAAGGGGCGCGGCCTCAACGCCCAGTCCATCTCCGAGATAGCCCAGGCGGGCATCACCGGCGGCGGCATGGCCACCGCCCAGTCACTCCTCAACGCCACCCCGGAGCAGATCAAGGAAATCAACGCCCTCGAAGCCCAGCTCAAAGCCTCCGCCGATAAGGCCGGCACGGTCACTGCGGACGCGATGTATGGGGCCGGAATCAGGGCCGCCGAGGGGCTGGTGAAGGGGCTCAGCACCCAGCAGGCCGCCATCGAAGCGACGATGATGAACATCGCCAAAGCGATGGAAGCCGCGATCAAGAAGGCGCTCGGCATCAAGTCCCCGTCCAAGTTGATGGAGCCGATCGGCGAGTTCTCCGCGATGGGCGTCGAAGTCGGCTGGACGAAGCGGCTCTCCAAGGGTGCCACCCTGCTGTCCGGGAACACCGCGGGATTGCGGAAGCGCCCGGCACTCATGTCCGGGGCTTCGGGAGGCGCGGCTACGGCGCCCATCGCGCCGGTCGTGAACCTGACGGTGAACGTCTCCAGCACCGACCTGCTGTCCAACGCTGGCGAGCGGAAGCGCTTCGCGATGACCCTGGCGCGGGAGACGAACGACGCACTCCTCGACTACCAGAAGCAGCGGAGGCGGTACTGATGCCCGATCCGAAGACCGTCGTCCGCTGGCCGCTGCCTGGCGGCGGATTCCGATGCCCCACGTGCGGGGCCACCGAGGGCATCACGGTCGCCCTCGACCTCGAGGACGTCGGCCCGGACCCGTCATACATGCGCTGCGCCGCCGCGCACCTGTGGCCCGAAGAGCGCTTTCCGAGGGCGGTCGGCGCTGGCCTGCTGCGCCAGGCCCTCGAGCACGACCCGGGTTTCCTCGACCGCATCCACCCGCTCGGCGAGGGCCTGCTGAAGCCGCGGGATACGGGCTGGCTTGCCTTGCCGGATGGTGCGAGCGGGCCGGACGAGGAGCCCATCGCCTGCCCGGAGTGCGGCGCTACGGCGGGCCTGGCGGCCGTGTACGACAGTTACGTGTTCGACCCCGAGCCGTCCCCCATGTCATGCGGGAACGGGCACAGGTGGCGTGAGGAGCGCTTCCCGCGGTGGGCGGCAGCGGACACCGCCCGACGCACCCGCGAAGCGCTCGGCGAGGGCTGACCGCTACGCCTTGGGCACCGCCCATTCGGTGGGGTCGGAGCCTTCCGGCTCGTACACGACCCGCTCGGGTCGCTTCTTGCTGTCTACCGGGAACGAGATCAAGCCGGCCGCGCAACGCCCCGGCAAGACCCTCTTGTCCATCGGGAACTCCGGCTTCGGCATGTCGCCGCCCGTGGAACCAGTGGCGTCGATGCTGGTGCCGTCCTCGTAAGCCAGCGACCACGGGAGCTGACTGACCTCGATGTCGCCCTCGATGTTGCAGACCTTGACGTTGATGGTGGCCCAGATGTCGCCGCCCTGGAAGTCGAACGGCTTCTGTGGCTGGGGCCCCTTGTGCGGCTGCTGGTACTCCACGGCCTGCACAGTGAGGTGTACGTCGTTCTCGGCGTCGGTGATGTCCTTCTTGGCGCCCATGTTCAGGACGCCGTCCGTCTTCGGTGCTGCTTCGGCGCCGGGTGTAGCGGTCACGGTCTGTGTGACGGTGGCGCGGATCGTCTTGGGTTCTCCGTCGCTGCTGCATGCGGTTGCGGTTGCGGCGACGAGTAGAGCGGTACAGACGGCTGTGCGAGTGCGCATGGATCCCCCCAAGTGGTGCTGATGCAGGCAGCATCATGCGTGGTCGTGGAGGCGCGTGGAGGGTGAGTGATGGTCCTGTAATCAGAGGCAGCTGTCGAGGTAGGCCTGTACGGGCGGGTACAGGCCGCGCGGCACGTAGCTGCCGAGGTCGCCGGGTGGCACCCAGGCGACGGCTGAGACCTCCCGCGGGGAGGCGGCGTGTGCGACTCCCGCGATGGGGCGGCAGGCGATGTAGGCGATGTGCCGGCCCGTGTCGGGGTGGATGCGCTCGCCCAGCAGTTGGAGCGCCTCGACCTCGAGGCCTGTCTCTTCCCGCATTTCCCGCACCGCTGCCTGCTCGGGACTCTCGCTGGCCTCGACGGTGCCTCCGGGCAGCGCCCAGACGAGGTCGCCCTCAGGTGCGCTACGGCGGATCAGCAGGAGGCGGCCATCCGTGACGACGACCGCCATAGCGACGGGCCGCAGATTCGAAGTGGGCGGGGCGTCTCGCTGCGCTACTCGGTTTCCTTGGGGTGCCCGACGGAGGCTTTCACCAGCCATACGATCCGCTTCTGCTCGTTGACGAGGAACCAGAGCCGGCCCCCGCCCGTGACTTCGATCTGCCACTGCGGGAGCCGGTCGCCTTTGAAGTCGCGGTAGGCGAGGTCGAACTTGAGCTGGTGATGGCGCTCTGTCTGGTTCTTGGGGCAGGGGTCGGTGCGCATCTGTGCCCATGCCTTGCTGGCGTTGCCAGGCGCCTTGTTGCCGATCTCCCGCCATCCTTCGACGGCCGCCGTCTCCCCGTAGCGGACCTCGTATTCGTCTTTGCCCGGCGGTGGCGCTACCGGGTCACCCTTCTTCGGGCTCACTCGCTGGGAACCTCCGGCGGTTCGACCGGGCCGAGATCCTCGCTGGCCGGGGTGGTGAGCTCACGGTGCAGGTCGCGGTCGGCGTGAATGAGCGCGGTGGACTTCCATGCGGCGATGACCGGGGCAAGAAGACTCACATTGTCCAGGTCGACAGCTGCGCGCGCGGTCTCGACGAACTCGACGAGGAACTCACGGACGGCCTCGTCGGGCAGGAAGCGAACCCAGGGGAACGCGTCCGGGAAGACGTGAGTGAGGATCTTTACGGCCTGCGGGTCGCTCTTCATCATGGCGACGAAGAGCCGGGTCGTTGAGTCAACGACCTGTACAGCCTCGTCTGCCTGCGCTGCGGTGGTCAGGTAGAGGTCTTCGTCGTCCCGGCGGTGCAGGCGGATCGCCCTGCGGGTGCTGCCCTGCATGCGGGCGACGGTGTCTTTGGGCTTCTGGATCAACTCCGAGAAGTTGGCTTCAGCGGGCATGGTGGTCATGACTTCAAAGCTACTTCAGAAGTCCAATGCTGTCCACATCATGTCCACGCCGACGGGCTGCCCCTGCACCTACTTACTGGGGACGGCTTTGCCCTGCGCCTGCACTCAGCGACCCTGACGAAAAGGTTCGACCGCTGCGCGCGCGCTCTAACCCCACCAATGAGTGATCTTGATCGGGCGGCCAGTTGGACAGCCATCACCTATGGCGAGACAGCCCAAGATCCGCGAAAACCTTCCCGCCCCGACGTCCGCCGAGGGCCAGCTCTTCCACTACACCGCCTACGAGGCCGCGCCGTGGACCCCCTTCTCCGGCCGCAAGATCGCGGAACTGATCGCCCGCCGCGAGATCGAGTACGTCTTCAACGGCCGCGACAACTACCTCACCGGCGTCCAGATCGCCGCGCTCGTCGAGCGCTACACGGTCAAGCCGTTCACCGCGCCGCCGCTGGCTATCGGCAGGAGGTAGGGGTGACCAAGTTCGCTCCCCCGAAGGGCTGCCTCTGGATCGAGCAGGCCGCCGCCCACCTCGGGTTCGCGCCCAACACGCTCCGCAAGTGGCGCCTAACCGGCAAGGACAAGGCCGTCGGAATGCACAGCTTCAAGGTCGGCGGATACGTCGCATACAAGATCGCCGACCTCGACGCCTACCTCGAAGGCCAGTACCAGGCAGCGGTGAACCCGCCACCGCTGCCGGAGATGCGACTGCCAGAGCCGCGGCTTTCACGGCGTCGGCGATGAGGGCGCGCAGCAATACCCCCGCCCGGCCAGCTGACCTCAATTCCCCGTTCTTCAGCCTGCGCGAGGTCGCGTGGCTCCTGCACTGCAGTGTCTGGACCGTGCGTCGAAGGCTGACGGCTGGCCGGCTCGGCTACAGCCAGGAGAGGAAGGGCGGCGTGATCGTGGTCAGCCGGGAGGATCTCGCCCGCTACTACCAGTCCACTCGCGCACGGCCGGGCCGCATTCCGCGCCGCCCGGAGGGCTGACACTCGCGCTGATCTGCGCTGACACCAGCAGCGCCCGGCATGCCCGTTTTGCCGCTGGTGTCAGCGGGGTGTCAGCAGCCCCCGCGCACACGCATTACCTAAGGCGGGGAGGGGTGTCAAAGATCAACTGACACCTTCTGACACCTCACCTGCTGCCAATCGGGCATTTTTGGCGTCAGTGCAGGTCAGATAGGTGTCAGCGATTGAGCAGCCGCTTGCTGCTCAGGCGCTGCTCAGAATGTGAAGGTGCAGGTCGTAGCTGCTCAGTTTGCTGCTCAGCGCCTGCTCAACGGCTGCTCTGAGCAGGGCCTGATCAGGCGTCTGAGCAGACGCGACCTGCGTTTTGCGGGCCTGATCAGGACTGATCAGGGGTGGATAGCGCCCTGTTTGCCCCGTCTTGCGGGGTGGATAGTTGACCTTCGAGGGTGGATAAAAGCCGGATGGAATCCACCCATCAGTCGGGGGACGAGACGGGGCAAAGTGGGTGGACAGCCACCTGGACAGCCGCCCGGAAGATCCTGGTTCGCCCCGGACAGCACCCCGGACAAACGATCTTCGAGGTAGGACGCTGTCCGGGCAGCGTCCACCCCCTGCCCTACCCTCTGTCCGGGGTCAAACCGGGACATGCCCTACCGGCCGTCCACCTAGTTTGTGCCAGTATGGGGTCTGTCGGAGGTCTACCAAGGTCCGCCAAACGATCACACTCCTGGCGCCGAATGGCAGACCTCCGGAGACCTACCGGTAGACCTCGACCTGCGGTTTGGTAGACCTCCGGCAGACCTAGGAATCGGGGCATTTCAACCGGACAGAGACCGGACAAACGATCATCCGGAGGCGCTCAACTGTCCAGTCACGTCCGGTGTTCCGTCCAGTGCCGACCTGCGGTTGTCCAGTTGGTGTCCGATGCCTGTCCAGTAGCCACGGCCCTGCCTTGACCTGCGTGACTACCGGGGTCACGCAGGTCAGCGGCTCGGAGGCGAGGCGGAGGTGTGACACCCCAGGTCAGGCCCGTGACCCCGGTGTGACACCCGGCGGGCGCCGGGGTGCCCCGCCTAACCCACCCATAGGGTGATCTTGGGATGTGGTGCGCAGGGAAGCATGAAGGTGTGCCGCGCTCTTCGAAGACGTACCGAATCACCCGCCCTCGATGGCATTGGATGATCACCATCAAGTGGACCGATCAGGGCGGCACCGACCGTATGGCCACCGCGACCGGGACGCTCGCACCGTTGCCGGACCACACGCGCGAGAGCACGTTCGAGTACCTCTACGAGCGCACCGTGCATGACGTTGGGGCGACTGACGCGTTCGTCCTGTTCTTCGCCCTGGAGCCGGACACCCTCTGGAAACCGTCGAACGACACCGATCGTTCACTCGTTCACCCGCGGCCGGCAGGTGAACGATGACGGCTCTACGCGCGCACGTGCGCGCGTGCGCGAGCGGGCGCATAGAAGTCAAGGGCTCACGAGTGAACGGCTTGAGCCGAGCCGTTGAGCCATCCGTTGAGCCATCTTCGCGGCGCCGCGAAAAAGCCCCCGCACCGGGCACGGTGGAGTGCGGGCGCGGGCCGGGGGGCTCGACGTGTGGCCCGTGCACGGTGAGAGGCGAGCACGGGCCGCGGGCGCCGTGTCCGGTAGGAGTCGGACACGGTTCCCGCCCTTACGGGAAGCGGGTTGAGGCGCTCACTCCTGTCGCCAACTGGCGCTCACAGTGAGCGCCAGAACGGCCGACAGTTGGCGCTCCCAGAGCGCCCCGAGTTGGCGCCAACTGAGCGCGTTCCTGGCGCTCACATCTGGCGCCAAGATGAGCGCCCCGAGAGCGCCAACCTGAGCGCCAGACCCTTGGGGGTAAAGGACTCCAGCCGGTACCGCCCGGAACCAGAAGCGGTACCGCGGGCGGAACCAGTACCGGTACTGGAGACGGAACCAGAAGCGGTACCGGAGACCGGGGATAGATCGGTAACGACCTGCCGGAACGGAGGCCGTCCTGTGCTCACCGGACGCGCCCGCAGGGCCGGTTCCGAGCGCCGTCATGGCGCCCGCCCGGAAAGCTTCTGGCGCCCGGCAACGTTTGTGGAAGACGCCGCGCGGATGGCGCGCGCAGCGGGCGGGGTAGCTGTGGAAGACCCTGCGAGAACCTGCGCCGCGGAGGCCCGTTGACTTGGATCGCACGCTGCACGGACACGCCTCGAAACGGCCGGGGTCATTTGGGATTCCACGTGCGCCGAGACCCCTCGCGAACCCCTCGCGCAGAGCGGGGTGTTTGGATCGCGACCTGCGGTCGATGCACCCTCGCGGAGAGGTGGGGGCATTTGGTGTGCACGCTGCGCGAACACGGTCCCGCAGAGGGGCGAGCACTTGCGATGTGGCCTGCAGGGTTGTTGGGATTCCACCTGCGGTTCGAGCCCCTCAGGTGCCCCTCCGGAGAGGGGCACCTTTTGGGATTCGACGTGCTACTTCAGGCCCGCGCCGCCGAGCCTCGGGTACGCCCGGTCGACGGCCCGGTACATGGCCATCACGAGCTCGTGCGTGGCCCGGTCGTAGAAGTCCGGCTCAGCCATCTGAGCCATCGCCTCCGCGCCCCGTTGAAGGTCGAGCATGTTCTCCGAAAGCAGGTAGCACTCGGCGAAGTAGCGGACCTCCGCGACCGTCAGGTCGTCCGGGTGCCGCTCGCCGGGGCTGTAGTACTTGTGCACGCCCATGTCGACGGCCGCCGCGAGGTGGTCGCGGGAGACGACGACCCGGAGGCCGACCACGGTGTGCGGCTCGTCGTAGGGGTCGACGATGGTGTGCTGCTCGGTCGTGCCGCGCACCGCCGGCACGTCGGTTAGGTGCTCGAGGGGCACGGTCATGACTGCTGCTCCTTCACTGCCTCGGCGAGCTGGTCGCGCATCTGCTCGACGCGGGCCAGGAACACCTTGTGCTGGCGGATGAACTCGTCGACCTGGGTCACGTCCAGCTCGACGGACGGCCCGGCGACGCCGGCCTGCGTGTCGATGACGAGCAGGCCCGGGTCGTCGCCCTGCTCGATCTCGGGGACGACGATGTGCGCGTGCAGCTCCCACGGGCCCTCCCAGCCGGACCGGTCCGCGTTCGGGGCCAGTACGGCGAAGGCGGACCGGTGGAACACGTCCACCGGGATGTCGCTGCTGTGGTCGATGACGCACCACGACGGGCACTGCCCGACCCAGGGGGCATTTGAGATGCGACCTGCGGTGATGCTGCTCATTTCCCCACCTCCAAGTGGGTTGCGCGGACGGCCCGGCAGGCGAGGAGCAGCAGCCCCTCGCGGTCGTTGAGCCGGTTCGCTGTCGTCATGTCGGCGAGGACCGACGGAAGAGAGAAACTGCGGGGCCGCCGGCAGGCCGCACCGACCGCGGCATCCTCCGTCGGACGCCGCACACGGGTGACGCTCATGCGGTCAGCTCCCATTCGGACTGCCGGAAGACGGCGAGCAGCAGCCACACGAACGGCCACGGCAGGCTGTCAGCCTTGGCGAGGTTGCAGCGCTCGCAGGCGAGCACCAGGTTGTCGATGTCCCAGCCGGGCCAAATCCGGTGCGGGACGAAGTGGTCGAGGGTCTTGCGGCGCAACGGCCGGCCCCGGAAGTTGCGGCGGCAATAGAAGCAGCGCGACCCGTCACGGTTCTTGATGGCGCAGTGCAGGAACGTCTTCTGCTCCGCGGTGAGCAGTTCGCGACGGGCGCTCACGATGCTGCCCCCGCCTTCTGCCGCTGCCCGAGGTTCCGGCAGTCCCGGCACACCCTGGTGCCGTCCGCAAGGAAGCTCACGCGGTCCAAGTCGTCCAGGGGATGACCCTTGGAACAGCTCTTCGACGTCGGGTCGGAGGCGACCCCTTCGACGCGGACACCACCCGAGTAGCGGGCTGGTGGCCAGCCACTGCACGACCGCCAGCTGCCGCCCCCGACGCGCTCCAGCTCACCGCGGATCTGGCCTACCACCCGGCAGGCTTCCTGCAGTTCCACCAAGGCCTCATCACGCTGCAACTTGGCCTCGGTCTTGCGGGCCTCGTTGCGGGCCGCCCGTACTGGGTCGGAGGTGGCGGCCCCGCGCGGCTTCATCGACGCGACCTTGGTGTGCAGGCGCCGCCAGCGCTCGGACGCCTCCTCCATGCGCTCAAGGGCTGTCTCCAGCTCTTCGGCAATCATCGCCAGCATGGGGTCGCCGGCCGCGTAACGGTGCTCGTTGAGGCCGTCGAGGGCGACGGACGCCGGGTCGTTCAGGTCTGTGGCGAACGAATGCTGCTGCGTGAACAGCGCCTGGTGGGTCCAGACCTTCCGCTGCGCCATCGTCATCAGCAGCCCGAACGGCTTGTCTACCGAGCGCCCCTTGCGCAGGTGCTCCCACAGGCCGATGAACGCCTCCTGCGCGAAATCCTCGTTCTGGCTGACCAGCGTCACGGGCAGGCGCCTCCTGAGCCAGGCGGCCAGCTCGTTGAAGTGCTGGCCGTGGAGGGCCTCGAACTGTGCGGTGATGCTCTGCCGGGTGACAGCATTCATCGCGCGGCCTCCGTGCGGGGAAGGTCGAACGGGTACGGGAGGTCGGGGCCGCCGACCCAGCGAAAGCTGTGCTGCAGCCACGCCTCGCGGACCGCGTCCAGGCAGCGCCGGTAGTCGTCGGCGTCCGCCCGCGAGCCGGCCAGCAATGCCTGCCGCCAGTCCGCGAGGACGACGAGCAGCTGCTCGACGAACTCCTGCGGGGCGTCCGGGTCGGACTGGCCGCTGCCAGACTCGGCGGTGCCGTACTCCAGCTCGAACAGGACGTCGGAGTCGAGGCCCTCGAAGCGGGCCGCGTAGTCGGCGGCGCGGTAGCCGTCGACGATGACCTGTAGGTTGTCGCCGAAGTCCTCGGCGTCCACGTCGATCTCATCCGGCAGGTTGGGGGCCGCGTGGTCGATGGTCATGAGCCGTACCTCCGCAACCGGTCCAGGTGATTGCTCAGGCGGTACAGGCGGCCGACGTGCATGCCGAGCTCCGCGGCCAGCTCCCGCAGCTGCGCGGGGCTCATCGGCGGGAACTCCTCGACGTCCGCCACCGGGTACGGCTCCGGCTGCAACTCCGAGAACGGCGCCCAACTGATGCGGGCCGGCAGGAACTCGACCGTGCCGCGGTCCGTCTCCAGCTCGGCGACGGTCGGCCGCCCATGGTGGGTGACGTCGGCGCGGTAGCCGATCGGCTCGTCGTCGTGACCGAGGCACCAGTCCGGCTCGTCGATGGTGATCGTGCCGTGGTCGTCGGTCTCGATCGTCACCGTGCCCTCGCCGTAGCGGGGCGCCTGCCTTGCGGGCGCGTCCGGTACCCGGCGGGCCGGGTAGGCGCGCTCGACTGCCTCGGCGAGTACCTGCATGGCGCGCTGCTGCTCGGGCGGGAAGACGCGCTGGCGGTCGCGCTCCATCTGTACGTCGAGGGCGTGGAAGGCCTGCACGGACAGGTAGGCCTCGACCTCGTGCCGCGTCTCCAGGATGGTGAGCGACTCGGGGGCACGGTCTCCGGCGATCTCCGCCCAGGCGATCCCGAGCGCCGTCGTGATCTGCTCACGGGACAGCAGGAAGTCGACCCGCACGATGACTTCGGGCGTGTGCTCCTCGTCGCCGAGTGCCTCCGTCGGCCCGTACACGGGCAGGTCCCCGCTCACTGGTCGCCCCCCGCTGTGTCGATGACGACCAGCGCGGCCCGGATGGACGCTTTGAGGGCGCCGTTCTGGCCGGCCAGGTCGCGGACCAGGACATGGGATGCGGCCTGCTGGTCCAGCGCCTCCGCGAGGAGACGCCGGATCAGGGCCAGCGCTTCGCGCTCGCTCACGCAGCCCACCCCTTGCGGCGAGCCTTGACGCGGATGCGGCGCCCGGGGATCCGGAGCGGCAGACCGTCCACACCCGCCAGGGACATCCGGTGGTGGTCGCGGGTCTGGCTCACATTGCCGTTACGGCGCGGCATCAGAGGGCACCGCCCTGGACCCGGCGCAGCGACTCGTCCATGTCCGGGTCCGACTCGGACGTCTGCTTGTTCGCGAGACGTGCCGTGCGGGCCTGGTGCCGCAGCTCCGAGGCGAAGCCGATCGCGTCGTCCGCCAGCTTCTCCGCCATGGCCGGGGTGAGGTGGCAGTAGTCGTTCCCGCCCGCGTCCTGGATGGTGACGTGAGCGGCCCGGAACTCCGGCTCCTTGGCGACGGGGTCGGCCTCGACCCAGGAGTGCATCTGCACCGGGTAGGCCCCGTAGCCGAAGGTCGGAACGTGCACGCTGGCCACGGCGCCGCGGTGCATGATGTCCGACAGGTCCCGGACGAGCTCGTCGACGTGGTCCTCGCTGCACCACGTCGGGTCCTCGATCAGGACGATCACCGACGTGTCGTTGGTGGCGCCGACCTTCACCGGAACGAAGCGGTGACCCGGCCTCGGCTCGGGCAGCGGGTAGAGGTTGGACGTGCTGATGGGAAGATGTCCCATAGCGGTTCTCCTGTAATGGCAGGGATCCGTCAGGCCCCGAACCGGTGAGACTTGGCGGTAGCACCGGGGAGGGGCCGTCTTCGTTGCTACAAAGCTAGACCCGCTTGTTGCTACAAAGCAAGCCGCTTGCCAAAGAATCTTGTAGCAACGAATTGCGGACACCGCTTCTTGTCGGTCGTGGCTACAATTCAGTACCCTCGGGGCATGACGCCCGAGACCCCCGACGACGACAAGTACGACGTCCCCCGCAGATTCCGAGCCCCTGACGACGAGTGGTTCCCCTTCGGGGACGCCGCCCGCTCCCTCCAGCCGCAAGGGCGCAGCCCTAGGGCGAAAGTGCTGCGGGAGTTCATGCGCTGGTACATGAGGCGCCCGGGCGCCAAGCTCCCCGAGCGTCCACCTGCTGGCCCGTGGTCCGAGCCGGCCGGAGCCAAGCCGAATAGCGACTGATCGGCAAGCACGCATCGCGTTCCCCTTGCGTCGGGCGTTGTGATCACCTCCGAGGGAAGCGCGGGAACACCATGTGACGGCAGCCTGAGCGGCGCTCACTCATAGATCACTCACATGCACAGGGGAGAGGCGGCAATGGCCAGCCAGCAGCCGGACGAGGCGTTCATCGCGGAGCTGAAGCGATGGAGGGACGTCCGGGGCTTCTCCCAATCCGCTCTCGCCAAGCGTGTCGGCTACACCCCCTCGTACATTTCGAAGGTCGAGGGTGGACAGCAGCGACCTTCCGCCTCTTTCGCATCTGCCGCAGACCGCGAGTTGCGGGCGGGAGGCGCGATCACGCGGGCGTACAGCGACCTTGAGGGCCGCACCCCCGCCGCGCACCCGGCGGCCCCGGAGAACGGCTCAGGGGATGCGCACGCGGCGAGCCTGATCGTCGAGCATGAGGACACGTCCCTGCACTACGACGGCCGCGCCTACCGGGCCACCCAGCGGCGCCGGCTCTACAACGACAGCCCCGACCCGGTTGCCCGCTACCTGATCCGTATCTCCGTCGACCGCTACCCGGGCAACCCCGAGCGGTCGAACCAGCACTACCGGGCGAACCCGCTCACCTGGGATGAGATCGGCCTCAGCGCCAGCGTCAACGGCGAGCCCCTCACCTGGCGCGTCCAGCACGACCGCGACGCCTTCAAAGAGCTGTGGCTCCTCTTCGAGAACGACCACGGCCGCTACCCGCTCTACCCCGGCGAGTCGGCATGGCTCGAGTACAGCTACACCGTGGCGGACACGAAGTGGGGAACCTGGTTCCAACGCGCCGTGCGCCTTCCCACCCGCCTCCTCAGCGTCCGCCTCGACTTCCCCGCCGAACTCGACCCGCAGGTGTGGGGCACCGAAACCACGATGACCGCTGCTGCGCTGCCGTTCCGCACCGCAATACGCCAGACGCAAGAGAACGGGCGGAGCGTCTATGCGTGGAGCACTGAGGATCCGCCCCTGCACGCCCGCTACCGGCTCGAATGGAAGTTCCGCGCCCGACCGGACCACGAGGAGAACCCGCACGCAATGGAGACCGCGCAGACCGCCAGCGACAGGATGCGCGCCATCGGCGTCGTACAGGAAGGCGACCCGATCCTGAACAAGACGGCCCGCCTGTTCACCCTGCCCGACGAGGCCGAGGACGCCCGCCGAGTCGTCGCCGAGCTGGTCTCCGCCTGCGAACGCGCCGCCACCGTGCACGTCTTCGGCAAGGGCATGGGCATGGCCGCCCCGCAGATCGGCATCGACCGGGCCGTCGCCATCGTCCGGTCACCCGACGGAGAGTCCATCACGCTCCTCAACCCCCGGATCGTCGAGGAATCCCCGGACACCGACGAGCAGTACGAGGGGTGCCTGAGCTTCTTCGACGTGCGCGGCAAGGTGCCCCGCCCGCTGGCCATCAGCGTGGAACACACGGACATCGACGGCCAGCAGCGCATCACCATCTTCGAGCGGGGACTCGCCCGGCTCGTCGCGCACGAGGTCGACCACCTCCACGGCGTGCTGTACCGCTCGAGGATGCAGGATGGCGTCGAGCCGATCCCGGTGTCGGAGTACCGGGGTACTGGCAGCGACTGGCGGTACGGCTCGGCAGGGCAGTGAGTGCCCTCGCAGGGCACAACCAGGGCACCAGACAGCAACTAACGATGCGAAACAGTGGCAAGTACTGACAGTGGTTTTCGCAGCTCAGGTGGGGTGCGAGAACGTCCGCCCAGGTCGCACCACATCCGAGCACACTGGTACTTCCAGTGGTTCACCGTGCTGTTCCTCGGTGTGACCCTCGTGGTCGGTGCGGCCTACCGGATCTACAAGAGCCGGACGGCGACCGAGGTCTCGTACGCTTGACCGGGTGAGACGTAAGACCCGGATCCCGTCCTCCCCGTTGCCGCAGCGCGACGGGGTGGATGCGGTGCGGGTGCGGTTGCCCCTTGAGGGGCCGTGGGGCACGGTGCGGGAGCATCTGGTGGAGCGGCTGTCGGGGGCGGGGGCCGGGGTCGTCGACGGGATGTTCGGCGACGGGCTGTTCGTGGGGGCGGACGGGCGGGCCGTGGCGCCGGACGCGCCCTATGTGCCGGGGATGTTCGTGTGGTTCCACCGGGAGCTGCCGGACGAGGTACGGGTGCCGTTCCCGCTGGAGGTCGTGTACCGGGACGAGCACATCGTCGTCGTCGACAAGCCGCACTTCCTGGCCACCACGCCGCGCGGCAGCCATGTCACCGAGACCGCGCTCGCCCGGCTGCGGCGGGAGCTGGGCATCGAGACGCTGGGCGCCGCACACCGGCTCGACCGGCTCACCGCGGGGCTCGTCCTGTTCACCGTGCGGCCCGGGGAACGCGGGGCGTATCAGACACTGTTCCGCGACAGGCGGGTGCACAAGGAGTACGAGGCCGTAGCGCCGTACGATGCCGGGCTCACCCTTCCCCGGACCGTACGCAGCCGGATCCTCAAGGAGCGCGGGGTGCCGGCCGCCCGGGAGGTCGAGGGCGAGGTGAACGCCGTCAGCCGCGTCGAGCTGCTCGACCGGCGTGCGGACGGGCTGGGGCGGTACCGGCTCACGCCCAGCACCGGGCAGACCCATCAGCTGCGGGTCCACATGAGCGCGCTCGGCGTCCCGATCCTCGGCGATCCGCTCTACCCGGAGGTGACCGCCCCCGTGCCGGCCGGTGACTTCCGGCGCCCGCTCCAACTCCTCGCACAGGCACTGGAGTTCACCGATCCGGTCACGGGGGTCGAGCATGCGTTTCGCAGCGGGCGGGCGCTGGAGGCATGGGCGTCGTACGACACGTGGCGCTCCGCTTGATGCGGGCCGGTGCAGCGCCCCGATAGGGGCGCGGGGAACTGCGCGACCAGCCCCCACCGGCCCGCAGCACCGCACGCAGCCCGAGGAACCCGAACGCCGTCCGATCAGTTGCCGCGCCACCAGCGCAAGAAGCGGCGCCAGGCGCTTGGGCGGTGGGCCGGTTCGGCGGGGAGCGGGGGCGTCGGCTGGGGTTCGGCGGCGGGGGGCGGGGTGACGGGTGCCGGTGCCGGTACGGGCGCGGGCGCAGTCGTGCCGATCTGCCACGTGTCCCGCTGCTGCGGAATGGGCGCGTGGCTCGGCTTCTGCATCACGTCCTGTTGCGGCTTCGGCGCGAAGCGGACCGGGAGTTCCACGAGGTGGCGGGAGGCGATCGACTCCGTCCACTGCAACTCGTCCTCCTCGCAGTCGAGTTGGACGTCCGGCAGCCGCATCAGCAGCGCGTCGACGCCGACGTCGGCGATGGCGCGGCCGAGGTCCTGGCCGGGGCACTCGTGCGGGCCGCCGCCGAAGGCGAGGTGGGAGCGGTTGCCCTGCATGTTGGCGGACAGGTCGGGGCGTACGCGCGGGTCGACGTTGCCCGTGGCGGGGGCGAAGAGCAGTCCGTCGCCCTTGCGGATGCGCTTGCCGCCCAACTCCGTGTCGTTCTTGGCGAAGTAGGCGAAGACGGTGCTGAACGGCGGCTCGTCCCACAGGGACTGCTCGACCGCCTCCGGCACGGTCATCTGGCCGCCGTTGAGCTGGGCGAGGAAGCGCGGGTCGGTGATGACCATGCGCAGCGCGTTGGACAGCAGGTTGACCGTGGCCTCGTAGGCGGCGAAGAGCACGAGCCGCAGGTGTTCGCGGACCTCGTCGTCGGTCAGCCGGGCCGGGTGGGTGATGAGGTGGCTGGCGAAGTCCTCCTGCGGCTGGGCACGGCGGGCGATGGTGAGCCGGCTCAGCGCGTCCATCACGTAGGCGTGGCTGGCGATCGCGGTCTCGGTGCCCTTGAGCGCGTCCCGGGCGGCCTGCACCATCGTGTCGTCGTACTCCTCGGCCATGCCGAGGACTTCGCACATCACGGCCATCGGCAGGTGCTCGGCGAACTGGCTGACCAGGTCGGCCTTGCCCTTCTCGCAGAACTCGTTGACGAGGCGCTGGGTGTAGCGGTTGATCTGCCGGCGGATGCCGCGGTGGTCGATGGTCGACATGGCGCCGGTGACCGCGCTGCGCAGCCGCTGGTGCTCGTCGCCCTCGGCGTGGGCGCAGATGGGCTGCCAGGCGATGTGCGGCATCAGCGGGTGGTCGGGCTTGACCATGCCCTCCACGAGCGGAGTCCAGATGCGGCTGTCCCGGCAGAACTGCGAGGGCGTACGCACCATGTGCAGGTTCTCGGTGTGCCCGAGGACGATCCACATCGGTACGTCGTCATGGAGCAGCACGGGTGCCACCGTGCCGTGCTCGTCGCGCAGTTGCTCGTAGAGATCACTCAGGTCCGCCGCCTCGGGACCGTAGAGCCGGTGCAGTCCCCCGGGGCCGGTGCCGTGGGCGGGGCAGCCCGGGGGCGGGCCGGTGATCGGGTCGTGCGTACCGGTCCGGGAGTGGGATTCAGGCGTCACAGGGGTCGCTCCGAAAAGGGTTCCGATGTGTTGGGGAGTGGCGCATACGGAGGTCAGGTGAGCGCGCCCGTCATCGCGAGCGAGTGCAGGAAGCGCATCAGGGTCATGAGGGTGTCCCGGCTGGAGGCCCGGCGGCGTGCGTCGCACTCCACGATGGGGATCTCCTCGGGCAGGTCGAGCGCGGCACGCAGATCCTCGATGGGGTAACGGGGCGCGTCGGGGAAGGAGTTGACGGCGACGACGAAGGGCACGCCGCGCTCCTCGAGACGCCCTATGACGTCGAAGCTGACCTCGAGCCGACGGGTGTCGATGAGCACGACGGCGCCCAGTGCGCCTTCGAACAGGCCGTTCCAGAGGAACCAGAAGCGTTCCTGGCCGGGGGTGCCGAAGAGGTACAGCACCAACTGGTCGGTGATGCTGATACGGCCGAAGTCCATGGCCACGGTGGTGGCCGTCTTGGTGTCGGAGCCGTAGTTGTCGTCGACTCCGATACCTGCCTGCGTCATGGTCTCTTCGGTGGTCAGCGGTCGGATCTCGCTGACGGAACCGACCATGGTCGTCTTGCCGACGCCGAAGCCGCCGACGATCACGATCTTCACCGCGGCCTGGGCCGTGTGCGGCAGATGGTCCTCGGTGCGTGGGCCCGGGATCGTGTCAGAGCTTTTGAAGTCCATGCATCACCGCTTCGAGGAGGTTCCGGTCGGCGATCGACTGCCGCGCGATCGGGGCGCGCGCCTGCACCAGGTCGGCCGCCAGCATCTCGGTGAGCAGCACCGTCATCACGCTGTACGGCAGGCTGAGGTAGGCCGAGAGCTCGGCCACGGACAGCGGGGCGGTACACAGCCGGAGCAGCGCCGTCTGCTCGGGCGTGGCGGAGAGCGGCGGGTCGGCGCACGCCACGATTAACGTGACCAGGTCGAGGTCGGCGCGGGCACCGTCCTCGCCGGAGATCACATACAGCCGCTCGATCTTCTTGGGCCCTTTCCCCTCGCTGTCCTTGGGGATCGGGGGCAGGGGTGGGGGTGGTGCTGCCGCTTTGGGGAATCGCCGCCGGCGTTGCGGAGGAGTCATACGGTCTGCCCGTTGCGCCTGGGCGGACTGGTGAGATGGGCGCCGATGCGGATGACCAGGTCGCTCATGCGGTTGCTCATCAGCCCGGGCTCGGCGAACGTGTCGGACAGCACCGCGAGATAGGCGTTGGGGCCGGCGGCCATCAGATAGAAGTAGCCGCCGTTGATCTCGATGAGGACCATCTTCATCTTGCCGTCGCTGTCCGGGATCTCCTGGGCGACCGCACCCGCCAGGCTCTGCAGGCCCGCGCAGGCCGCGGCGACCCGGTCGGCCGCGTCCGGGTCACCGCCGTGGCGGGCGATGCGCAGGCCGTCGGCGGAGAGCACCACGATCATCTCGATGCCCGGTACTCCGTCGGCGAGATCCTTGAGCATCCAGTCGAAGTTGGCGCGCGATTGGATCACTTGAGGTCCCCCTCGTCGTCGGCCGGGGCATGGGCCGGCTCGTTGGTCGGCTGGGTGGGTGCGGTGGGGTCCTGGTCGCGCTTGAGGCCGTTCCAGAACGCCTCCACCCACTGCCCGGGTGCGGGCTCTTCCTTCTCTTCCGGCTCTTCCGGTTCGGGCTCGGGCTCCCTGGACCAGACGGAGGGCTGTCCGGCTTCCCGGGCGGCGGCCTCGGCGCGCTCGAAGGCGGCCTGCTCGGCGAGGCGCTGGCTGAGCGGGATCTGGACCCGGCGGCGGCGCTGCGGCAGGCCCTGGGCGGTCCACTCGGTGACCACGGGGACGTCGTCCTCCATGGAGACCGACGCGGGGATCTTGGGGCTGGTGGGGCGGCGCCGCTTCTCCTTGCGCTTGGGCCCTTCGATCGCGCCGAGTTCGGGCTTGGGCGCGCCGGCCGCGCCGATGCCGTGCGCATAGGCGGTGGCGATCTCGTCGGTGATCATCTCGCGCGGTACGACCATGACGGCGCGGACCCCGCCGTAGGCCGAGGTACGCAGCGAGACCTGCATGTCGTACCGCGAGCAGAGCCGGCCGACGACGGCGAAGCCGAGGCGTGGGCTCTCGCTGAGGTCCTGGAGGTCGCTGGCGGTCTTGGCGCGTTCCAGCATGCCTTCGACCCGGGCGCGGGACTCCTCGCTGAGGCTGACGCCGGCGTCCTCGATCTCGATGGCGACGCCGGTCTGCACCTCGACGGCGTTCACGTGCACCTTGGTCTGGGGCGGCGAATAGCGGGTGGCGTTGTCGAGGAGTTCGGCCGCCGCGTGGATGACCGGCTCGATGGAGATGCCGCGGATGTTGACCTTGGCGATGGAGTCCAGCGAGATGCGCCGGTACTCCAGGATGCGGGACATGGCGCCGCGCAGCACGCTGTACAGCGGCACGGGCTCGGGCCACTGGCGGCCGGGGCGGCCACCGCCGAGGACGGAGATGGAGTCGGCGAGCCGGCCGATCAGCGCGGTGCCGTGGTCGATGCGCAGCAGGTCGTCGAAGACCTCGGGGTTGCGGCCGTGGTCCTCCTCCATCTCCCGCAGTTCCTTGTTCTGCTGGTGGACGATGGCCTGGACGCGGCGGGCGATGTCGACGAAGGAGCGCTGGGCGGAGTCGCGCAGGGATTCCTCGTAGTCGACGACTTCGAGCATCGACTTGATCAACAGCCGCTGTGATTCAGGGAGTTCGCGGTAGGAGGGGTCGATCTTGCCGAGGTCGCGCATCACTTCGAAGACGGCGTTGCCGCAACGCAGCCGATAGATGGCGGCGGGCACGATCTCCTTCGCGAGGCGGCGCACCTCGTCGTCGTGGGAGGCGAGGCGCTGTTCCAGATACGCGCAGTGACGGGCGTGCTCCGCGCGCACGTCCCGCAGGGTACGGCCGCGGCGCACTGCTTCGGCTGCCGTTCCGATCACCAGCAGGGTGGCGACGGCGCCGCACAGGCCGATGGCCAGCCGGGCCGGTCCGGTCACCAGGGCGACGGCGGCTCCGGTCGCCGCGGCCATCGCTATGGCGGGCAGCAACAGCAGGCGCGTGTACGGCAGTTCACGTCGACGAGGTGGAGAGGCGGAAGGAGTGTGAACGCTCACCATGTAGGCCCTCTGAAACGAATCGGCGGGGTGTCGGGGGAGCTTGCAGGGGGTACGTCTTGGAGTTGTCGGGATCTTCTGCATGTTTGGGAACAAGCGCACGAATATGTGCCAACTCGGTGCGCTGCGGGCGAGCTTAGTCCGACCGGATCATCGCTGTGTCATATTCAGCAAGCACCTGAAATGGGGCGTGGGACAGGAGTAACCTCGGCCCCATTTACACGCTCAGAGATCATTCGCACACGGTGCGTCACAGCGTACGGCCGTACGAAGAACACTCACCGTGACGGGTGAAGATCGGCTTCCGTGGGCGGCGCTCAGATCCCGGCGATCCGCAGCGCCGCGTCCGCCGTGGCCTCGGCGAACACCGAGACAGGACGCTCCGGTTCGGAGCGGTGGACCAGGATGACGCCTTCGATCAGACCGAACAGCAGATCCGTCCGCAATTCGAGCTCGCTCTTGGCGAGTTGGCCGCCGACGGCCGTGGCGGCGAGCAACTGCCGGTAGGCGTCCTTGAGTTCGGCTCGAACGGCGTGGAACCCCGCGAACCGCTCGGCCCGCACCTCCGGCAGCAGATACAGGCCGCCGAGATTGTGCGGGCCGCCGCAGAGCAGCTCCACGTCGGCGCGGCACAGCTCCCAGAGCCGGTCCTCGGCCGGGGTGGTGTCGTCGGCGAGCAGTTCCCGCGCGTAAGTCAGCGACGGGGTGACCGTGGACTCCAGGAGCGCGGCGAGCAGTTCTTCCTTGCCGGAGACGTAGTGGTACATGGACGCCTGCCGCATGCCCGCGCGCTCGGCGACGGCCCGGGTCGTGGTGGCCGCGTAGCCGCGCGTGGTGAACAACTCGGCGGCTGCGGCGAGGAGTTCGTCACGCGGTTCGAGCCCGCTGTCGGGCCGCCGCTCGGCCCGCGGTCTGCCGACGCGTCGTCCCCTGCTCGTGCCCATCCGTCGATCCTCGCATATTGACGCAGGTCGCGATCTCTGTGAGGAATCGGTAACTGGGCGGAAGCACCCGGGCAATGCCGGTGACGCGCCCCGTGCCTAATTTCTGTCGCGCGACAGAAATCAAAGACACCGGAGCCGGAGGTCCGCGATGACACCAGGGAAGGCAACAGCGACCACGTACGGAGCCCGTGCGCATGCGCGCGCCCAGGAGGGCACGCGCACCGAGGCCATGCCTGTCGTCCCGGCCACGGACTGGCCCGAGCCGCCCCCCGAGGCGATCCGGCTGGTGTGGGCGGAGACGGTGGCGGGCGGCAACTACACGCACCGGGTGCTGGCCCGCGGCACCGAGCTGCGGCTGACCGACCTGCGCGGCGACGCCTGCGCGCATCTGCTGCTGTATGTCGCCGACCGGCCGTGGGAGCGGCTGAACGTCGCCGACACGGTCAAGGTCCAGTGGAACGCCTACCTCGGCGAGGGCCTGCTGCTCCTCTCCGACCAGGGCCGCGTCCTCGCCTCGCTGATCGCCGACACCTCCGGACGGCACGACGCGCTCTGCGGCACATCCACCCTCGTACGCAACACCGAGCGGTACGGCGACGGCGCCCCGCAGTCCGGCTCACCGGCCGGACGTGAGCTGTTCAAGCTGGCCGCCGCGAAGCACGGCCTCGAACCGCGCGATCTGCCGCCGTCGCTGTCGTTCTTCCAGGGCGTCGAGGTGCGCGAGGACGGCGCCCTGGACTTCACCGGTTCGGTCGGCCCGGGCGGCAGTGTGACGCTGCGTGCCGAGCAGGACGTCACGGTGCTGATCGCCAACGTGCCCCACCCGGTCGACCCGCGGGACGACTACGTCAGCACCCCGCTGGAGGTCCTCGCCTGGCGCGCCGAACCGACCGAGGCCGGCGACCCGCTGTGGGACGCCTCCCCCGAGGGCCGCCGCGCCTTCCTCAACACCGCCGAATTCCTTGCCGCGAGGGGGCTCGCATGAAGACCGTCGTTCCCGCACGCGCCGCCTGGTCGTCGGTCGTCCGCTCCGGCGAGACACTCACCATCACCGACCTGCACGGCAACCAGGCCGTCGACTTCCTGGTGTACGACGCCCACGACACGTCGGTCCGCTACAGCGCACCCGACACGATCCACGCGCAGGGCAACCTCTTCCTCACCACCGGCAGTGTGCTGATGTCCAACGAGCACACACCCCTGATGACCGTGGTCGCCGATGACGTCGGCCGGCACGACACGGTCGGCGGCGCCTGCTCCAAGGAGTCGAACACCCTCCGGTACGGCCACCACACCTGGTCGCAGCACGCGTGCGTGGACAACTTCCTGGCGGAGGGCTCGAAGTACGGGCTGGGCAAGCGGGATCTGGTCTCCAACATCAACTGGTACATGAACGTACCGGTCGAGAAGGACGGCACCCTCGGCATCGTCGACGGCATCTCGGCACCCGGCCTCTCCCTCACCCTCCGCGCCGAACGCGATGTGCTGGTCCTCGTCTCCAACTGCCCGCAGATCAACAACCCTTGCAACGGCTTCGATCCGACGGCGGTGGAGATGACGATCGGGGAGCCCACGTGAGCTTCGAGACGCTGCTGGTCGCCAACCGCGGCGAGATCGCCGTACGGATCATCCGCACGGCCCGCGAACTCGGTCTGCGCACCATCGCCGTGTACTCCGACCCGGACCGCTCGGCACCGCACGTCCGGCTCGCCGACCAGGCGGTACGGCTGGGTCCTGCGCCCGCGAAGGAGTCATACCTCGATGTGGACCTGGTGCTGAAGGCCGCCAAGGACACCGGCGCGGGCGCGATCCATCCCGGGTACGGCTTCCTGTCCGAGGACGCGGCCTTCGCGCGGCGCTGCGAGGACGCCGGGATCGTGTTCGTGGGCCCGACGCCGGAGCAACTGGAGCTGTTCGGCGCGAAGCACACGGCGCGGGCGGCGGCGCGGGCCGCGGGGGTGCCGCTGGCGCCGGGCACGGGGCTGCTGGGCTCGGTCGAGGAGGCCCTGGACGCGGCCCGGGCGATCGGCTACCCGGTCATGCTCAAGGCGACCGGCGGGGGCGGCGGTATCGGCATGTCGGCCTGTCGATCCGCCGACGAACTGACCGAGGCCTGGGAACGAGTGCAGCGCGTCGCCGCCGCATCCTTCTCTTCGGCCGGTGTCTTCCTCGAACGCCTCGTCGAGAACGCCCGCCATGTCGAGGTGCAGGTCTTCGGCGACGGCGCGGGGAACGTCGTCACCTTCGGCGACCGGGACTGCTCGCTCCAGCGGCGCAACCAGAAGGTGCTGGAGGAGGCGCCGGCGCCCGGGCTGCCGGACCAGGTGCGCACCCAACTCAGCACATCCGCCAGCGACTTGTGCGCGTCCGTCGGCTACCGCTCCGCCGGAACCGTCGAGTTCGTCTACGACGCCGCGCGCGAGGAGGCCTGCTTCCTGGAGGTCAACACGCGCCTCCAGGTAGAGCACCCGGTCACCGAGGAGATCTACGGCGTCGACCTGGTCGCCTGGATGCTGCGGCTGGCCCGCGGCGAGACCGACGTCGTACGCGACCCGGGTCCGCCGCACGGTCACGCCGTCGAGGCGCGCCTGTACGCGGAGGATCCGAGCCGTGACCACCGGCCCAGCGCGGGCCTGTTGACGCGGGTCGAGTTCCCGCCGGGCGTAAGGGTGGACGGCTGGGTGGAGACGGGGACGGAGGTGACGACGGCGTACGACCCGCTGCTCGCGAAGGTCGTCGCGTACGGCCCGGACCGGGAGCATGCGCTGCGGCGGCTCGACGCGGCGCTGGCCAGCACGCGGGTCGACGGCATCGAGACCAACCTGGGGCTGGTGCGGGCGGCGCTCGCCGACCGGGAGTTCGGTGCGGCCCTGCACTCGACGGCCACCCTCACGCGGGTGAGCGATCCGACCCCGCGTATCGAGGTCGTCTCCGGCGGGCTGCTCACCACGGTGCAGGACTGGCCGGGCCGCTCCGGCTACTGGCAGGTCGGCGTGCCGCCGAGCGGCCCGATGGACGACCGGTCGTTCCGGCTGGGCAACCGGGCGCTGGGCAACCCCGAGGGCGCGCCCGGGCTCGAATGCACCCTCCAGGGACCGGCGTTGAGGTTCACGCAGCCGACGACGGTGTGCGTGACGGGTGCTCCCGCGCCGGTGACCGTCGACGGGGCGCCGGTCGCGCAGTGGGAGCCGGTGACGGTGCCCGCAGGGGCCGTACTGGAGATCGGGGCGCCCACGGAGCACGGGCTGCGGACGTATGTGCTGTTCGCGGGCGGTCTGGACGTGCCCGGGTTCCTGGGCAGCGCGAGCACCTTCACGCTGGGCCGGTTCGGCGGGCACGGCGGGCGGGAGCTGCGGACCGGCGATGTGCTGCACGGGGGGACGGTCGCGGACGGCACGCCCGTACCGGTCGACGACCGTCCCGCCTTCGGCACCGTATGGCACGTCGGCGCGGTCGAAGGCCCCCATGCCGCACCGGAGTTCTTCACCGAGCAGGACATCCGGGACTTCTACGCGGCCGACTGGAAGGTGCACTTCAACTCGGCGCGGACAGGTGTGCGGCTGGTCGGTCCGAAGCCGCGCTGGGCCCGTACGGACGGCGGTGAGGCGGGCCTGCACCCGTCCAACATCCATGACACGCCGTACTCCGTCGGCTCCGTCGACTACACGGGCGACATGCCGGTGCTGCTGGGCCCGGACGGGCCTTCGCTCGGCGGGTTCGTGTGCCCGGCCGTGGTGCTGAGCGCGGAGCGGTGGAAGCTGGGGCAGCTGCGGCCGGGCGATACGGTGCGGTTTGTGCCGGTGGATGTGGACGGGGTGGGGCGGGCGGAGATCGTGGACGGTGGGGTGCTGGCGCGCGACTGCGATGTGACATACCACAGGAGCGGCGACGACAGCCTGCTCGTCGAGTTCGGGCCGATGCAGCTGGACCTCGCCCTCCGCATGCGCGTCCACGCACTGATGGAAGCGATCGCCGAGGAGTCCCTCGACGGGATCACGGACCTCACACCGGGCATCCGCTCCCTCCAGATCCGGACGGACCCGCGACGGCTCCCTCAGCACGAACTCCTCGCCGCCGTAAGGGAGACGGTCTCCTCACTCCCGCCCTCCGACGAACTCGTCGTCCCCTCCCGCACCGTCCACCTCCCCCTCTCCTGGGACGACCCGGCGACCCGCGAGGCCATCGCCCGCTATATGGCGGGCGTGCGCGACGACGCGCCCTGGTGTCCGTGGAACATCGAGTTCATCCGCCGCGTCAACGGGCTCGACTCGGTGGCGGACGTGTACCGCACGGTGTTCGACGCGGAGTACCTCGTACTCGGCCTGGGAGACGTCTATCTGGGCGCCCCTGTGGCGACCCCGCTCGACCCACGGCATCGGCTGGTGACGACGAAATACAACCCGGCACGCACTTGGACGGCCGAGAACTCGGTCGGCATCGGCGGCGCGTATCTGTGCGTCTACGGCATGGAGGGCCCGGGCGGCTATCAGTTCGTGGGCCGAACGACCCAGGTGTGGTCGCCGTGGCAGCAGCGCGGTGCGTTCGAGCCGGGGTCGCCGTGGCTGCTGCGGTTCTTCGACCGGATCAAGTGGTATCCGGTGGGTGCCGAGGAACTGCTGGAGCTGCGGGCCGACATCAAGTCCGGGCGCTTTGTGCCGCGTATCGAGGAGGGCACGTTCTCACTCGCCGAGTACCAGGCCTTCCTCGCCGAGAACGCCGAGTCCGTCGCCGAGTTCCGGGCCCGGCAGGGTGCCGCGTTCGCGGCGGAGCGGGACGCGTGGGAGGCGGCGGGCGAGTTCACGCGGGCGGAGAGCGTGGTGGCGCCCGCGGCACCGGCGGCCGAGGTGCGGGTGCCGGCGGGCGGCCGTCTCATAGAGGCCGAATTCGCCGCCTCCGTATGGCAGTTGAACGTCGGGCAGGGAGACGAGGTGAGCGCCGGGCAGCCGCTGCTCGCGCTGGAGGCGATGAAGATGGAGTCCAGGGTGCACGCGCCGGTCGACGGTGTGGTGACCGAGATCCTGGTCGGGCCCGGGGACCAGGTGGAGGCTGGGACGGCCCTGGTCGTCCTCGCGCCCGCAGCAAACTGAGGAGCACAAGCAATGTCGACCGCCGTGTCCCGTGTCCGCGCCGCCTACGCCCGTATCGAGGCCGTGGACCGCCCCGAGATCTGGATCGACCTGCGGCCACGGGAGGAGGTCGAGGCGGAGGCCGCCGCGCTCGACGCACGCGTGGCCCGTGGTGAGCGGCTGCCTCTCGCGGGGCGGCTGGTGGCGGCCAAGGGCAACATCGACGTGGCCGGGCTGCCGACCACGGCGGGCTGTCCGTCGTACGCCTACCGGCCGGAGGCGGACGCTCCGGTGATCGCTGGGCTGCGTGCGGCCGGTGCGCTGGTCCTGGGCACCACGAACCTGGACCAGTTCGCGACGGGCCTGGTGGGCACCCGCTCCCCCTACGGCGCCGTGCGCCATGCGTACGACCCGGCGCGGATCAGCGGCGGTTCCAGCTCCGGCTCGGCGGTCGCCGTGGCGCTGGGCCTGGTCGACTTCGCCCTCGGCACGGACACCGCGGGCTCGGGCCGGGTGCCGGCCGCCTTCAACGGCATCGTCGGCCTCAAGCCCACCCGGGGCCTGGTCCCGACGGAGGGGGTTGTTCCGGCCTGTGCCTCGCTGGACTGCGTGACGGTGCTCGCGCGGACGCTCCCGGAAGCCGAGCAGGCCATGTCGTACATGATCACGGTGCCCCAGCAGCTCCCGCAACGCCCGCCGGGCCCCTGGCGGATCGCGGTCGCCTCGCCGCGGCAGCTCGGCGAGCTGGATCCGGGCTGGGCGGAGGCGTACGAGGCGGCCGTACGGCAGGTCACCGAGGCGGGTGCGGAGGTGCGGACGATCGACCTCACCCCGTTCACGGATGCCGCCGCGATGCTCTACGAGGGCGCCTTCGTGGCCGAGCGCTACACCGCCGTGGGGAGCTTTATCGACAAGTTGCTCTCCGAAGGCGGCGCCGGACTCGACCCCACCGTCACCGGCATCATCACCCGCGCCCGCGACATCCCGGCCCACCAGCTCTACGCGGACCAGGAGCGGCTCGCCGCCCTGCGCGCCCATGCCGAATCCGAACTCGCCGACGCGGACGCCCTGTTGTTGCCCACCACACCCGGCCACCCCACCCTCGCCGAGGTCGCCGCCGATCCCCTGGGCGCCAACGCCCGCCTGGGCCGTTTCACCAACTCCACCAACCTGTTCGACCTGGCGGCGGTGGCCGTCCCGGCGGGCGAGGTGAACGGCCTGCCCTTCGGTGTGATGCTGATCGGCCCGGCGTTCACCGACGAGCGGTTGGCGCGGATCGCCGGGCTGCTCCATCCGGAGATCCGGCTCGCGGTCGTCGGCGCCCATTTGTCGGGCCAGCCCCTCAACCCGCAACTCCTCGCGCTGGGCGCCCGATTGGACCGTACGACCACCACCGCCCCCGTCTACCGCCTGCACGCCCTGGCGACCACCCCGCCCAAGCCGGGCCTCGTCCACGTCGGCGAAGCCGGCGCCCCCATCGAGGCCGAGGTGTGGCGCCTCCCGGCGGAAGGCCTGGGCCGCCTGCTTGCCTCGCTCCCCCGCCCGATGGCCCTGGGCAGCATCGAACTGGCCGACGGCAGCCACGTGCCCGGCTTCCTGTGCGAGCCGGGGGCGCTCGACGGGGCGGCGGACATCACGTCGCACGGGGGCTGGCGCGCGTATCTCAACACGTAGGGCGGTTCGGCAGCGCCCCGAAGGGGCGCGGGGAACTGCGCGACCAGCCACGACGGGCCAGCAGACAAGCTACAACCCATGGCGGCCCCGCGGAGCGCTCCGCGCAGCCGACGCTTTAGCCCCGGTCACGACCATCGGAGGCCGCAGCACCCTGCCCGCTCACCAGGGAACCCCAGACCATCCCTGGGATTCATGGAGGACGCCTCCGATGATCAGCTCGCCCCCGCCCACCCCACCGGACAGCAGTCGTACGACCCGTGCGCTCACCGCCCGTCCCCGCCTCACCCTTCTGCTCGTGCTGCTGCTCACCGCGGCGGCCGTGCTGCTCGGCAAGGGGGTCGCGGACCGGCTCGGCAGCGGTGGGTCACAGATCCCGGGCTCCGAATCGACGTACGCCACCGCGCAGTTGGAGAAGCGCTTTCCCGCGTCCCAGCCGAATCTGCTGCTGCTCGTCAGCGCGGAGAACGGCGTCGACGACCCGAAGGTGACCGCCGAAGCCCGCTCCCTCGCCCGGGATCTGGCGCAGGAACCCGGCGTCGGCGGCGTCGTCTCGTACTGGGACGGCAAGAACGGCAAAGACACGGCGCTGCGTGCGAAGGACGGCGGCGAGGCGCTGATCACCGCGCATCTGAGGGGCAACGAGGATGCCGTCGACGACACCCTCAAGACGCTGAAGCCACGTTACAGCGGTGAACACGGTGTGGTGGACGTGGAGTTGGGCGGTCCGGCCGCCGTGCGGCACGCCTCACAGGAGGTGATCGCCGAGGATCTCGTCCGGGCCGAGATGATCGCGCTGCCGCTCACCCTCGTCCTGCTGGTGATCGTGTTCGGCAGCGCGGTCGCGGCGCTGCTGCCGCTGCTGGTGGGGATCGTGGCGATCCTCGGCACGAACGCGGTACTGCGGATCGTCACCGAGTTCACCGATGTCTCGGTGTACGCGCAGAACCTGACGACGGCGCTGGGGCTCGGGCTCGCCATCGACTACGCCCTGCTCATCGTGCGCCGCCATCGCGAGGAACTGGCGGCGGGGCTGGAGCCCCGGGCCGCGGTGATCGCGACACTGCGGACGGCCGGCCGGACCGTGCTGTTCTCCGCGCTGACCGTCGCCGCGTGTCTGGCCTCGATGTTCGTGTTCCAGCAGTACTTCCTCAAATCGTTCGCGTACGCCGGGATCGCCGTCGTACTGATCGCGGCGGCGGCCTCGTTGATCGCGCTGCCCGCCGTGCTGGTGCTGCTCGGCCACCGAGTGAACGCGCTGCGGGTGCCGCTCGCCCGGAAGAAGTCGGGAGAGCCCGGTGCGGTCTGGGGACGGCTCGCCCGGCTCGTGATGCGCCGTGCCCCGTACTTCCTCGTCGGTACGGTGGCCGTCCTCGTGGCCCTCGGACTGCCGTTCAAGGACGTCCACTTCGGCACGGCGGACGACCGGCAGCTGCCCGAGTCCGCCGGTCCACGGGTCGTGCAGCAGCAGCTGAGGGAGGAGTTCCCGGCGAGTCCGGGCAGCGCGCTCAGCGTGCTCATCGAGGGTTCCACGGACCGGGCGGCGGTCGCCGAGTACAGCCGCGAGGTGTCCGCGCTGCCGCACGTCGTCCAAGTGACGGGGCCCGCCGGGCAGTTCGTGAAGGGTGTGCGGGCCGGTGCGGGCGAGCAGCCTGGGTACCTCACCGTGCTGCACTCGGGTGAGGCCACCTCGCGTTCCAGCCTGGACCTGGTCGACGAGATCCGTGATGTCCCGGCGCCCTTCGACACCTCGGTGACGGGTCCCGCCGCCGTCCTCGCCGACACTCAGGACGGCACCGCAGAACGCCTCCCCTGGGCGCTGGGCACCATCGTCGCCGCCACCCTGATCCTGGTCTTCCTGTTCACCGGCAGCGTGCTGCTGCCGGTCCTCGCGATCCTGCTCAACGCCCTGAGCCTGACCGCCATGTTCGGCGCGATGGTGTGGGTCTTCCAGCAGGGCCATCTCTCGGGGCCGCTCGGATTCACGCCCACGGGTGATATCGAAACCGCACTCCCCGTGCTGATGTTCTGTGTGGCGTTCGGACTCTCCATGGACTACGGGGTGTTCCTGATCTCCCGGATCAAGGAGGAGTACGAGACCGGCGGCGACCACCGGGCCGCGATCGCGGACGGCATCCGGCGCACCGGCGGGCTGATCACGGCGGCGGCGCTGATCCTGGCCGTGGTGATGGTCGCGATCGGCACCTCACGGGTCACGAACATCAAGATGCTGGGCCTGGGGGTGGGGCTCGCGGTGCTGATGGACGCCATGGTCGTGCGCAGCCTGCTGGTGCCCGCCGTACTGCGGCTGACCGGCCGGGCCACCTGGTGGGCGCCGGGCGCACTGCGGAACCTGCACCGGCGCGCGGGAATGACCGAAAACTCCGCAGACACACGCGAGTTGGTGACTCAGTAACACCAACACGGCATCTGTGGCTGAGCGTTACCATACGTCTACCCTCCGCACAAATCCCTCACAAAACAGCCATAGGGCGGGGCTACACTCCGGGCCACATATGGCGGACCTGCTGTCCGCGTCTGCCTGGGGGGTGGATTGATTCGGATCCTGCTGGCCGAGGACGTCTACATGGTGCGTGGTGCCCTTGTGGCGCTGCTCAATCTGGAGCCCGACCTGGAGGTGGTCGCGGAGGTCGAATCGGGGGACAAGGTGCTCGACGCCGCACTCGTCTCCCGGCCCGACGTCGCGGTCATCGACCTCGACCTGCCCGGCACCGACGGCATCACGGCGGCGGCGCAGCTGCACGAGCGGCTGCCCGGCTGCCGTACCGTCATCCTCACCAGCCTCGGCAAGCCCGGCACCCTGCGGCGGGCCCTCGCGGAGCGGGTCACCGGATTCGTCCTCAAGGACTCACCCGCCTCCCATCTCGCCGAAGTGGTCCGCAAGGCCGCCGAAGGTGAGCGGGTCGTCGACCCGGAACTGGCGCTGTCCGCCTTCTCCGACGGCGAGTCGCCGCTCACCGAGCGCGAGACGGAGATCCTGCGCTGGGCGGCGCGGGGCGCCGACGCGACGGACATCGCCGAGGCGCTGCACCTGTCCACGGGCACCGTGCGGAACTACCTCACCTCCGTCGTCGCCAAGCTCAACGCGCGCAACCGGCTGGACGCGGTGCGGATCGCGCAGGAGTCGGGCTGGTTGCTGTAGCCACCCGACCTGTAGTCACCCCAGATGCGCCGGCGCCTCCGCGGTCACCCGGTACCAGCCCCGTTCGTCGGTGTCCACGGTGAGCCGGCCGCCGATCGCCGCGAGTCGCTCGGCGAGGTTGGCAAGACCTCCCGAGCCGCCGCCCTCCAGACACGGGAAGGGGCCCGAACGCACCGCCCCCGCCCCGTCGTTGGTGATGACCAGCCGCACGAACCCGCCGTCCGCGCGCCGGGTCTCGATCCGGCACTCGGTGGCCTTGCTGTGCCGGACGATGTTGGTGACGCCCTCCCGCAGCACCGTCGCCAGGACCGTCCCGACCGGCCCCTGACTCTCGCAGCGCAGGTCCACGCCGGTGCGGATGTCGGCGGCGGTGAGCAGTGAACGCGCCGACTCCGCCTCCAGGGTGAGCGACAGATCGCGGTAGCCGCGGGCGACGGTGCGGACGTCGGACAGCGCCTGGCGGGCCACCACCAGCAGTCCGTCCAGCTCCTCCCGGGACCGCTCGGGGTGCTGCCGTACCAGCCGCTGGGCGAGGTCTCCCTTGAGGGTGATCGCGGAGAGGCTGTAGCCGAGCAGGTCGTGCAGGTCGCGGGCGTAGCGGCGGCGCTCCTGCTCGACCGCGCGCCAGGCCAGCATCTCCCGCTCCTCACGGGCGGTCAGCACCAGTTGGCTCAGACGCGCCGTGCCGTACACGACGAGGGCGACCACGGCCGTGGACCAGCCCGCGTACAGCCAGCTCGCGGGTCCGGCGCCCTCGCCGAAGGCGGCGGCGCACACCCCGGCGAGGGCGAGCGCGGCGAGCACGCGGCCCGTGCGCGCCGCCACCGTCAGCAGCAGTGAGCCGGCGAAGTATCCGGCCATGCCGGGCCACACCGGTCCTGGCGCGACGACGGGCAGGAAAGCGAGGACGCCTTGCACGGTGAGGATCAGCCCCAGCCGGTGCCCGCGGATCCGGCGCCGTCCGGGCAGGCTGAGCAGCAGGAACAGGACGTACGTCCCGATGAGTGCGGCCACTGAGAGCGCGGCAGCGGCCGGGCCCGGGTCCTCGGCGGCGATGGCACACATGCCCAGGGGCAGGAACACGACAGGAACGATCAGGACGGCGCGCGTGGCGTGCTCCGGCGCGGTCGGTGTGGCGGTCGAGCGCTCGGACAGGCCAAGCGCCCGTTCGGCCGGTGCGGGCATCGGACTCCCCCCAGAGTCTCCCCAACTCAGGTCCAGACGGGCGGATGGTAGGCGAGGCGGAGCCCCGGCCGACAGTGCGCATCTGTAACCCCGCCGTATTACCTCATATCACCCATGTGGGGGCGTGACGGATTCACATCGCCTTCGTGCCGAGGTCACTGGTGCCCGGCGCACACCTGCTGCCACCGTCGAAAGGGCATTCCAAGCGGGGTGCGGTACCACTGGGGGGCAACGTGATGGACATCGCCTTACTCGGACCACTCGGCGCTCGGATCGGGCAGGCGTCGGTCGTCCCGAGCGCCGCAAAACCACGCAAGGTCCTGGCGCTGCTCGGCCTCGACTGCGGGCGCCCGGTGTGCGTGTCGACACTGGTGGACGAGCTGTGGGAGGACCGACCACCACGTTCGGCCGAGGCCACGCTCCACACGTACGTGAAACAGCTCCGCCGGCTCATAGCTCACGCCCTCGACCATGACGCGCCCCACAGGGGCGCGGGGAACTGCGCGACCAGCCACGACGGCGCTGCAGACGACGGACGACAGAACGCGGCACGTCTCGCCGAGCGCCGAGGTCCCAGGGACGTGCTGCGGCGCGTCCCAGGCGGCTATCTCCTCGACGTCCCCGCCGAATCGACCGACGCCGCCCGCTTCGAACGCCTCGCCATGGCAGGCCGGCGGGCCATCGAGCAGGGCGTGGACGACGAAGGCTGCGCGCTGCTCGTGCGGGCGCTCAGGCTCTGGCGAGGACCCGTACTCGCCGACGTGGAGCCGGGGTTCGTGCTGCGGGCAGAGACGCTGCGGCTGGAGGAGCTGCGGATGGCGGCCCTGGAGGAGCGCTTCGACGCGGAGCTGCGGCTCGGTCGGCACCGGGTCGTACTCGGTGAACTCGCCTCGCTCGCCTCCCGTTTCCCGCTGCACGAGGCCCTGCACGCCCAGCTGATCCTCGCCCTGCACCGCAGCGGCCGCTCCTGGCAGGCCCTGTAGACGTTCCGCGCGCTGCGCCGCACCCTCGCCGACGAGCTGGGGCTCGAACCGTCGTCCCGGCTGCGTGAGTTGCACGGGGCCGTGCTGCGCGGGGATCCAGCCCTGGACGGCGAGGGGACCTGGTTACCGCGACCGCTGGCGGCCCGGTGACGGAGTACCTGTCGCGTCCACCGCGTGCCGGCGCCGTCGGCCGGCTGCTCTGCTTCCCGTACGCGGGCGGGGGCGCCTCCGCCTACGCCCGCTGGGAGCGGGGGCTGGCCCGGCGGGGCGCCGCGGTGGACGTCCTGCCGGTACGGCTGCCCGGCCGTGAGGGCCGGATCACCGAACCCCGCCACTCCGAACTGGCCCCGCTCATCGCCGAGTTGGACGCCGAGCTCAGCCCCGTGCTGGACGCGGACGGACCGCCGGTGCTGCTGTACGGGCACAGCATGGGCGCGCTGCTCGCGTACGAGGTCGTAAGGCGTCGTCAGTCGCGCGGTGCCCGGCTGCCGAGTGCCGCGCTGCTCGCCGCGTACCGTGCCCCGCACCTGCCCCCGCCGCGTATCGGCGGCCCGGACGCGTCCGACGAGGACCTGACCCGGGAGCTGGCCGCGCTGGGCGGGCTGCCGCCGGTGCTGCTCGGGCATCCGGAGTGGCTGCTGGCGCTGCTGCCGGTGGTGCGGGACGACCTCCGGCTGTGCGCCGACGCGGAGAGGACGGCGGATCCCGTGGACGTCCCGCTGCATCTGTTCGCCGGGGAGACGGACGAGTTGGTGCCGCGTGGGGACGTCCGAGAGTGGCGGATGTGCGCGGCCCGCGGCTGGGAGCTGTGGACGGTGCCGGGCGGTCACTTCTTCCTCCGCACGCACGAGCCCGCACTGCTCGACGTGGTGGCGGGCCTGGTACGCCGGTACCTCACGCCGCCGCGTCCCGCACCGGCTGAGCCACCGCATCCCGTACGGCGGCCGGAGCCCGACCCCGCCGCCTCCGCCCCCGAAGGACCCTGATCGCCGTGACCCCACCGGCCGCGGCCAGCGGCACGTCGGCCCAGAGCGTCCAACGCCAGTGGGACGTAGGCACGTGGGCCCCCGCGACCAGCCCCGCCGTGACCCCGGCGAGCAGCACGGCACCCCACACCACCAGCAGCCGGTTCGTGTGCACCGGCACCACGAGCAGCGCGGCGGCGGTCAGCGCGGCCGCCCCCGCACCCTGCGCCGCCCGCAGCGCGAGGAAGGCCCCGGCATCCGGTACGAGCGTGCAGGCGACGGAGGCCTGCGCGAACATCCACAGCCCGATGAGCAGCATGATGAGCGGACCGGTGCGCCGGCCGAGCCGCCGGGCGGGCAGCACGAGCGCGCCGAGCCCGACGGCGTAGGCGATGACGGCCCAGGGCAGCCAGGTCGCCGACAGCCCGTTCGCGGCCTGCAGCTCGGCCCCGAGCGGGGCGACGACCGCACCGGCACCGGCGATGACGAACTGATGCAGGGCGAGGGCGGCGAGGAGCGGACGGGATGCGTCAGCCATGGACATCCTGCTGCACCTTGGCCACCCGCTCCCCCGGCTTCTGCAGCTGGAAGTACGCGCCCGCGAGAACCTTGTGGGTGAGGCGTTCGCTGTGGTCGACGGCTCGGTAGAGGGCGCGGCGCCAGGCACCGCCGAGTCGGCCGCCGAGGGAGAACAGGCGTTCCTGGCGCAGCTGGAGCGCGCGGGAGCGGGCGACGGAGGCCTCGCGGGCGCGCTGGAAGCGGTCGGTCGCGTCGCTGAGCGCGGCCGGGCCCTCGGGGAGCGCGTCCTCCAGGAGCGGCGCCAGCGTCACCGCGTCGATGATGGCGTGGTTGACGCCCTGGCCGAGGATCGGCGTGAGGGTGTGCGCCGCGTCGCCGATGAGGACGAGGCCGGGGGCCGACCAACGCGGCACCACGGTCGTGAAGATGTCGAGCATGGATGTGTCCGACCAACCACGGATGTGCTTGCGAACGGTGTCCGACAGTTCGGGTGCGAGCAGATCGAGCCGCTGGTGCAGCAGTGGCAGCCCGTGCTTACGGATCTCCTTCAGGCCACCCTTGGGAATGTTGAACCCGACGCGAACACTGTCGGGCCGGGTCGGGATGAACAGCCCGTGCTGGTCGCCCCGGATGCGCACCCGGTACGTACGGTCGTCCCAACTGTCGTACGGAAACGGCAGCTTGAGCCAGACGACGTCCCGGTCGAGCGGCATCACCCGCGCTTCCAGCCCCGACATCTCCCGCACCTTGCTGAACCGCCCGTCCGCGCCGACGGTGAGCGTCGCGTGAACGGTCGTGGCACCGTCGGGCGTGCGGGCCCGTACGCCGGTGACCTTGCCCCCGCCGTCCCGCAGCAGTTCCGTCGCTGTCGCCCCCTGGATCAGCGTGAACGAGGGGTGCTCGGCGCCGGCTTCGGCGAGCGTCGACAACAGGATGTGCTGGGGTAGCTCGACCGGGAAGGGGTGCGGGTACGGGAAGCGGTCGAAGTCGGCGTGGAGCACGGTGTGCCCGGAGTCCTCGATCTCGAACCGGTGCATCTGGACGTACGCTCCGTCGAGCCGGTCGAGGATGCCCAGCTCGTCCAGGAGCCAGACCGAGTCGGGTGACACGGACTCCCCGCGGAACGAGCGGTTGAAGTGCTTCGACGCCTCCAGCACGACGACGTCGACCCCGCGCCGCGCGAGTTCCACGGCAAGGGTGAGCCCGGCGGGCCCGCCACCCACCACACAGACCTGGGTACGCAGTTCACGCCCTGTTTCGTCGTCCATCGTCCCGCCTTCCCTGGGCCGTACGGTCGAGGCCCACCCTCGGCAGCCGCCCTTGCGCCCGCCTTGCGTGTTCGCCGCCCGCACAAGGGACCGTTAAGGCGGGGCTCGCAGGCTCCCTGGCATGACCACCGAGACGACGGCGGCGGCCGGTCCACTCGACCGGCTGCGCTTGATGCACTCCGACGGCAGCCTGGCGGCGCGCCGGCACGATCTGCCCGCGCTGCTCGACCGGCTGGCCACCGGCGACGACCCGGCGGCGCTGCGGACGGCGGGACGGCTCATCGGATCCGTCCGCGACCAGCTCGCCGGGACCGGGATCGAGACGCTCACCGTGTCGATCGACGGCAGCGGCACGCTGGACGGCCTGGTGCCTTCGCTGACCGCCGAACTGGCCCGGCACCGCCTGCTGCTCAGCCCGCTCACCGGTGACCACGGCGCCTGGGAACGGGCCCTGCTGGACGTGGACAGCCCCGTGTACGCGCCCGGCACCGCCCTCGCCCTGTGTGTGCTCGACTCCTCGGTGGTCTTCGACTCACTGCCGACGCCCTGGACGGCGAAGGACGCCATGGCAGCGGCGCGGGACTTCCTCGCGCGCCTCGACCACCTCACCGCCCACCACGCCCGTCACGGCCAGGGCACCCTCGTGCTCAACACACTCCCGCTCCTGCGCGAGCACACGCACCAGCTGGTCGACCACCGGTCGCGTGTCGAACTGGGCGCGGCATGGCGGGAGTTGAACGCGGGGGTCCTCCGGCTCGCGACCGCCCACCCCCGCACCCACACCATCGACCTGGAGCCCCTGGCGAACGCGAGCGGCCCGGTCCGCGACACCCGTCTCGCCGGATACGCCCGCGCCCGCCTCGGCGCCGACCTGCTCGCCGGATACGCCCGCGAGGTCGCCCATCTGGCCCGCACCCTGCGCGGCCGCACCAAGAAGGTCCTGGTCCTGGACGCCGACAACACCCTGTGGGACGGCGTCCTCGGCGACGCGGGCCCCGAGGGAATCGCCGCCGCGTCCACGCTCCGCGGCGAGGCCTTCGGCCGGTTCCAGCGGGTGATACGGCAGCTCGGCGCCCAGGGCGTGCTGCTCGCCGTCTGCTCCAAGAACGACCAGGAGCCCCTCGCCCATGTCCTGCGCACCCACCCCGACATGGCCCTGTCCGAGGACGACTTCACCGTCGTACGAGGGGACTGGGGCCCCAAGGACGAGGGGTTGCGGGCGATCGCCGGGCGGCTCGGGCTCGGGGTGGACAGTCTCGTCTTCGCGGACGACTCCCCGTTCGAGCGGGCGCAGGTCGCCGCCGCGCTGCCGGACGTGGCGGTCGTACCGCTGGACGACGAACCGGCCCTGCACGCCGAACGCCTCCTCGCCGACGGCTGGTTCGACGTGCCGGAGCTGACGGACACCGACCGGCAGCGCGGCGCCCAGTACCGCGGCGAGGGCGAGCGGCGGGAGCTGCTGGAGAGCGCCGAGTCGTACGAGGACTTCCTCGCGCGCCTCGAAGTGGCCGTCGACGTGGCGCCGCTGCGACCGCACGAGGTGGCCCGGGTCGCCCAACTCACCCAGCGCACCAACCAGTTCAACCTGACGACCCGGCGCATGACGGCGGACGAGGTGACCGAGGCGGCCGAGTCGGGGCTGGTCCTCACCGTCTCCGCCCGTGACCGGTTCGGCGACAACGGCCTGGTCGGGGCGGTGTTCGTGTCGTACGAGGGCGACGGCTGGCGTATCGACAACGCGCTGCTCAGCTGCCGGGTCTTCGGTCGCCGTATCGAACATGCGCTGGTGGGCGGGGTGTTGGTGCTGGCGGCCCGGGAGGCCGGGGTGGCCGCGGTGCACGGGCGGTTCCGGCCCGCCGCGAAGAACCACCGTTTCGCGGACTTCTATCGCTCGCTCGGCTTCGAACCGTACGGCCCGCCACAGGCCGACGGGACGGCCGGCTACCGGCACGCACTGCGGGACCTGCCCGCTGTGCCATGTCACATCACACTCACCGTGACAGGGGGACGGCCGTGACCAGCACACCGCTCCGCTTCGCGCCGGCGCAGGCGGACACGTTCACCCGCGTCGTCCTGGAGCGCGCCGCCGCGCACCCGGAGCGCACCGCGTTCATCTACCTCCCGGACCGCTCGGACGCCACCGACCCCGAGCACCTGACCTACGGCGACCTGGACATACAGGCGCGCAGCGTGGCGGCCTGGCTGCGGGAGCGGCGCGCGACCGGCCGCCCGGTGCTGCTGCTGCATCCGCCGGGCCCGGAGTTCCTGACGGCGTTCGCGGGCTGTCTGTACGCCGGAGCCGTCGCCGTACCGGCCCCGCTCCCCACGGACCAGGGCGAGCAACTCGCCCGCGTGGGCGGCATATTGCGCGACTCGGAAGCCGTGGCCGTACTCACCACGTCCACGTACGCGCCCCTCCTCCAGGCCTGGCTGGACTCCCTCGAACTGCCCCACGTCCACACCCTGGCCACCGACGCGGCAGGCCTCACCCACGCCCCCGACCCGGAGCAGTGGCGCCCGGCGACCGTCCGCCCGGACGATCTCGCCTTCCTCCAGTACACCTCCGGCTCGACCAGCGACCCCAAGGGCGTCATGGTCACCCATGCCAACCTGCTCGCCAACGAGGCGGCGATCCACCGCTGGAGCGGCACCAGGGAGCACATGGTCGTCGGCGGCTGGCTGCCGCACTATCACGACCTCGGGCTGATCGGTCATCTCCTCCAGCCGCTGTACGCGGGCGGCGTCGCGGTCCAGATGTCGCCGCTGTCGTTCCTGAAGCGGCCCCGGCGCTGGCTGGAGATGATCGGCACGTACCAGGTCGAGGGATCGGGCGCGCCCGACTTCGCGTTCGAGCTGTGCACCCGCCGTATCACCGACGAGCAGCTGGAACAGCTCGACCTGTCCAGCTGGCGGGTCGCCCCGAACGGCGCCGAGCCGGTACGCGCCGAAACTCTGCGGGCCTTCGCCGAGCGATTCGCCCCGGCCGGCTTCCGCGCCGAGGCGTTCACCCCGTGCTACGGCCTCGCGGAGACGACGCTGCTCGTCACGGGCGCCGACGCGGCTGCCGAACCGACCGTTCTGACCGTCGACGCCGCCGCCCTCGAACAGGGCGTCCTGGCCGAGGGCACCGACCGCACCCTGGTCTCCAGCGGCACCGTCCGCGACTGCGAGGTGCGGATCTGCGACCCGGAGACGGGTGGCGAGCTGTGGGACGGGCGGGTCGGCGAGGTGTGGGTGCGCGGGCCGAGCGTGACGGCGGGCTACTACGGCAACCAGGCGGCCACCGCTGAGTGCTTCCGCCCGGACGGCTGGGTGCGCACGGGCGACCTGGGCGTCCTGGACGGCGGCGAGTTGTACGTCACCGGCCGGATCAAGGAGGTCGTGGTCCTCGCCGGCCGCAACCTCTACCCGCACGACGTCGAGCGCGCCGCCAGGTCGGCCGATCCGTCGCTGGCAAGGGGAGCGGGCGCCGCCTTCGGCGTAACGGCGGACGGCCGAGAACACTTGGTCCTGATCCTGGAGGTGCGCCTGCAGAGGTCCAGTACAGCAGCGCCCCATAGAGGCGCGGGGAACTGCGCGACCAGCCCCAACGAACCCGCAGACGACCGACGACCCAACCCGGCACTGAACCGCGTGGCGACCGCCGTCCAGCACACCCTCGGCCGGGAGTTCGCGCTCCCCGTCGGCAGCGTCCTGCTCGTCCGCCCCGGCTCGGTTCGCCGCACGACCAGCGGAAAGGTCCGCCGCCGGGTGATGCGGGAGCTGTTCCTCAAGGGCGAGGTGACGCCGCTGTACGAGGTGCTGGACCCGGCGGTCCGGGCCATGCGGGAGGGCACGTCATGACGGAGCACTCCCCCTACCGTCTCGCCGAGGAGCTGGAGCACGCCCTCGGCGACCCCACCGACCCGCGCACCACGTTCTCGTACGCCACCTGCCTTGACCTCGACGCCCGCGAGGAGTTCCCGGACCGGATCTGCCGCGACCTCGACGCCTGGGGCCTGCCCGACTACTACGTGCCGGTCCGCCACGGCGGCCGGCTGCGGGACTACGAGCACGCCCTCCAGCTCGTCCGGACGGTCGCCCGGCGCGATCTGACGGTGGCCGTCGCGCACGGCAAGACGTATCTGGGCGCGGTGTGCGTATGGGTCGCGGGCAGTGACGAGCAGGCGGCGCGGCTCGGCGCGGACGTGCGTGCCGGGGTGCCGGTCTCGCTCGCGCTCACCGAACGGGCGCACGGCAGCGACCTGTTGGCGGGTGAGGTGACCGCGCACCGCACCGACGGCGGCTGGCGGCTGCACGGCGAGAAGTGGCTGATCAACAACGCCACCCGCGGCACGCTCCTCTCCGTCCTGGCCCGCACGGACCCGGGGGGCGGCCCCCGCGGCTTCAGCGTCCTGCTCACCGACAAACGCGAGCTGGCACCGGCCACCCATCGCTCCCTGCCCAAGGTGCCCACGCACGGCATCCGCGGCGCCGACATCTCCGGGATCGTCCTGGACGGCGCCCAGGTCGGCCCGCACGCCCTGGTGGGAGCCGAGGGCACCGGCATCGAGACGGTCCTCAAGGCCCTCCAGCTCACCCGCACCATGTGCGCCTCCCTCTCCCTCGGCGCCGCCGACCACGGCCTGCACATCGCCCTCGGCTTCGCCCGCGAACGCCGCCTGTACGGCCGTAGCCTCGCCGAACTCCCGCAGGCACGGCACGTGTTGGCGTCCGCGGCGGCAGACGTGCTCGCCCACGAGGCGCTCGCGCTCGTCGCGTCCCGCATGGTGCACACCGCCACGGACGAGCTGTCGCTGATCGCGGCGGTGACGAAGTACCTGCTGCCGACCGGCACAGAAGACGTGCTCTCCGCACTCGGCGGGGTGCTCGGGGCGCGGGCGTTCCTGGTGTCGGGACAGGGCGTCGGGCCGTACGGCATGTTCCAGAAGGTGGAGCGCGACCACCGGATCGTCGGCCTCTTCGACGGCAACACGCTGGTCAATCTGACCTCGCTGGTGCAGCAGTTCCGTTCGCTGCTACGGCATTGGAGGCGCGGCACGGCCGATCCGGGCCCGGCGCTGGCGGCCTGCGAACTGGCTGCGCTGCTCCCCGAGTTCGAGCCGGGGCGGCTGTCGCTCAAGGCACGCAGCGGCAGTTCGCTGCTGGCCGCGCTGCCCGGGCTGGTCGAGGAACTGCGGGAGCAGGCCACGCAGCACCCCGCCCTGAAATGTGCGCTGGACGCGGCGCTGCGGCTGCTGGAGGTCACCGGTCGGCTGCACGAGCGGATGGCCGACTTCACCGACGTGGTCGCCGATGTCCCGGAGGACGCCTTCGACCTGGCCCGCCGCTACTGCCTGTGCGTCACGGCCGCCGCCTGCCTCGGACTGTGGGTGTGCAACACGCGCGGCGCCGCCGACGAGGCGGGGCTGTGGCGGGACGCGGTGTGGCTGCGGGCCGTGCTGGACCGGCTGCTCGTACGGCTGGGTGAGGAGCCGGCGGACGCCGGTGACGCGTATGACGAGCTGCTGGACGAGGCGTTCTCCGCGCATGAGCGGGGCCGCCTGTTCTCGCTGCTGCGGCTCGACCTGATGCGGAGGGCCGCGTAGTGCGTGACCTGAGAGGCCCTGGCGAATTCGGCAACGGTTCTGCAGCGCCGAGCAGGGGCGCGGGGAACTGCGCGACCAGCCACAACGGTCCCGCAGACGCTCAACGGCCTATCGCACAGCGGACCTCCGAGCTCAAGCGGGCCTTCGGAGATCCCTACGACCCGGACAACCCGCTCGGCCAACGGCAGTTGTCCACATCCGACGAACGCGGCGAGCTGAGCGCACACGGCGAGGCGCTGCTCGACGGCTTCGGGCTCGGCGCCGAGTACGTACCCGTGGAGCTGGGCGGACGGCTGGCCCGACTGGACGGCCTGGTCCGGGTGCTGCGCGAGGTGTTCCGCCGGGATGTGGGCCTGGGCCTCGGGCATGGAGTCACGTCGTTCATGGCGGCGGTGAACGTCTGGGCGGCGGGCTCGCCCGAGCAGCGCGACCGGCTCGCGCGACTGCTGCTGGACGGCGGCAAGGTGTCCGTCGCCTACCACGAGCTGGCGCACGGCAACGACTTCCTGCGCATGGACTTCACCGCACGTCCGGGGCGCGGCGGTTACCGCCTGTTCGGGGCGAAGGAGGTCATCAACAATGCGGACCGGGCGCGGGCCTGGGTGCTGTTCGCCCGCACCGACCCGGCACCCGGCAGCCGCAGCCACTCGGTGCTGCTCGCGGACCCCGACGAGTTGCCGACGGACCGCTGGCAGCCGCTGCCCCGCTACCGCACGGCCGGCGTGCGCGGCTGCCGGATCTCCGGGCTCGTCTTCCGGGACTGCCCGGTGCCCGCGTCGGCCCTGGTCGGCGAGGAGGGGCGGGGCGGCGAGGTCGCGCTGCGGTCGTTCCAGGTGACGCGGAGCGCGCTGCCGGGGATGGCGATCGGGACGGCGGACAGCTGTTTGCGGACGGTGCTGCGGTTCGCGCTCGGACGGCGCCTGTACCGCCGTAACGTCGTCCAACTCCCGCACGCCGCCGCCGTATTGACGAACGCGTTCGCCGATCTGCTGCTGTGCGACAGCCTGTCGCTGGCTGCCGCACGCGCCGTGCACCTGCTGCCCGAGCAGGCCAGTGTCACCTCGGCGGCCGTGAAGTACCTGGTGCCGAAACTGCTCACGGACAGTGTGCGCGAGCTGTCGGTGGTGCTCGGCGCCCGGTTCTACGTCCGCGAGGGCGAGCACGCCGCCTTCGGCCGGCATGTACGGGATCTGCCGGTGCTGTCGCTCGGCCACGCGGGACCGACGGCGTGTCTGGCGACGCTGGTGCCGCAGCTGCGGAGGCTGGCGACCGCACCCCAACTCTCCTGCCCTGGTGGCCTGTTCATGGTCGAGGACGACGACGTCCCGGCCGGTATCCCCTTCGACCGGCTCACGCTCACCGCGACCGGTGACCCGCTCACCGCACTGCTCATGGACACGGACGCACCGGTCCAGGATCTGCTGCGGGACCTGGCCACGGAGTTGGCCGACGTCCGCCGCGCCTGCCGTGCCCTGCCACCGGCCGACCGCACCCCGCTCGCCTCCCCGGCCGCGTTCGCCCTGGCCGCACGGTATGCCGAACTGCTTGGCGCGGCTGCCGCCGTCGGTGTCTGGCGGAACGCCCGCGGCGGGTTCCTCGCGGACCCGGTGTGGCTGGGCGCGGCCCTGCACCGCTCGGCGCGCCGCCTGGGCCTGCGCGAGGGCGGGATTCCCGCGGTGTACGCGCAGCCGCTCCGGGCCGAACTGCTCCGCAGATACGAGGAGTCGCGGCCGTTCGATCTCTACGACGCCCACGCGTGACCCTGCTGCTCTCACTCTGGAGAACCCCATGTCCTTGCCCACCGTCCCCACGGAGCAGTCCCTGATCGACTGGCTCACCACCCGGGTCGGCGCCTATCTGCGGCGCGACCCGGCCGAGATCGACTCGACGGTGCCGCTCGCCGAGTACGGCCTGGACTCGGTGGCCGCGCTCAGTCTCTGCGGTGATGTGGAGGACCACTTCGGCATCCCCGTGGACCCCACGGCCGCCTGGGACTTCCCGACCGTGCGGGCGCTCGCCGGCCATCTCTGGAAAGAGCTGGAGAACGCCGGATGAGCGCGGTTGCCGTAACCGGTCTCGACTGCCGTTTCCCGGGTGCCGAGGATCCGTACCGGTTCTGGGAGTTGCTGATGCGGGGCGGCGACGGCATCAGCCGGGTGCCGCGCGAGCGCTGGGACCCCGGGGTGACGGGCGGCCCCGGCGAGGGCGGCTTCCTCGCGGACGCGGACGCCTTCGACAACGCCTTCTTCACCATCACGCCGCGCGAGGCCGCGTCCATGGATCCGCAGCAGCGGCTGATGCTGCAGTGCGCGTGGCGGGCCTTCGAGGACGCGGGCATCGCACCGCACCGGCTCGCGGGGACGGCGACGGGCGTGTTCGTCGGGGTGATGGGCAGCGAGTGGGCACAGTTGACGCTGACCGACCTGCCGGGGATCACCCCGCAGATCGGTTCCGGAAACGGCTACTGCATGATCGCCAACCGGGTCTCGTACCACCTGGACCTCAAGGGCCCGTGCCTGGCCGTCGACACGGCGTGCTCGTCGTCGCTGGTCGCGGTGCATCTGGCGGTGAACGCCCTGCTCTCCGGCGAGTGCGACCAGGCCCTCGCGGGCGGCGTCAACATCGCACTGACGCCCGCGCTCGGCCTGTTCTACGAGCGGGCGGGGCTCGCGGCACCGGACGGTCGCTGCAAGCCGTTCAGCGCGGGGGCGAACGGCATCGGGCGCGGGGAAGGCGTCGGAGCGGTCGTGCTGCGGCGGCTGGAGGACGCGCTGGCGGACGGCGATCACGTGTACGCGGTGATCCGCGGGACGGCCGTCAACCAGGACGGGCGGAGCAACGGGCTGACCGCGCCGAGCCGTTGGTCGCAGCAGGAGGTGATGGCGGCGGCGTACCGCAGGGCGGGCGTGGAACCGGGCGACGTGGTCTTCACCGAGGGGCACGGCACCGGCACCGCCCTCGGCGACATGATCGAGGCGAAGGCCCTCGCAGCCTGGCACGCAGGCCGCGCCCGCCCGATGGCCCTCGGCTCCGTCAAGGGCAACCTCGGCCACACGGAGGGCGCCGCCGGGATCGCCGGCCTCATCAAGGTCGCCCTCGCCCTGCACCACCGCACGGTCCCGGTCAGCCGCTTCGCCGCCCACGAGAACCCCGGACTCCGCCTGGCGGAGAAGGGCCTCAGGCTCCTGAAGTCACCGCTGCGACTGTCCGGTCCGGCCCTGGCGGGCCTGAGCAGTTTCGGCATGGGCGGCACGAACGCACACGCCGTCCTGGAGTCGGCGCCCTCCGTCCGTACGACGGCTTCGGCCCCGCCCGCGCTGGGCGCCCACGTCTTCACCCTCACGGCTCCGGACGCGCCCGCGCTGCGCCGCAACCTCGCCGCCCAGGCCGAGGCGATCGGCCGGCGCCAGTCACCGGTCGGGCCGTTGTGCCGGGCCTCGTATCGGGTCAAGTCGGGGCATGCGGTGCGGGCGGCGGTCGTGGTGGGGGCGGAGGAGGGCAGTTCGCGGCTGGCTGAGGCGCTGCGCGACGAACGGCCCACCGCTGCTCAGCAAGGTCCGCTCATCGCCGCCCTGTTCACCGGTCAGGGTGCCCAGTTCCCCACCATGGGCGCCCAGCTCTATCGCTCGTCCTCGCTCTACCGCCGTCACCTGGACGCGGCCGACGCGGAGCTGCTGCAGTACACCGAGACGTCCGTACGCGACCTGCTGCTGCACGGCGACTCGGCCGTGCACCGTACGCGCTAGGCGCAGCCCGCCCTGTTCGCCGTCGGTTACGCGCTGGGCGCCGCGCTCGCGGATGTCGGCGTGCGCCCCACCCTGCTGCTCGGGCACAGCGTGGGTGAGTTCGCGGCGGCGGTGCAGGCCGAGGCGCTGTCGCTGCCGGACGCGGCCCGGCTGATCGCCGCTCGGGGCGCGCTGATGGAGCAACTCCCCGACGGCGGCGGCATGCTGGCCGTCCATGCGCCCGCGGACCGGCTGCACGAGCTGGTCGAGCGAGAGCCCATGGTCGGCTTCGCCGCCTTCAACGGTCCCCGGTCGACGGTCCTTTCCGGCGACCTCGCCGCCCTGGACCGCATCGCGTCCGCCCTCGACGGCGTCCGGGTGCGTCGGCTGGAGGTCTCGCACGCCTTCCACTCACCGCTCATGCGGCCGGTCCTCGAACCGTTCCACCGCATCGCCGAGGAGACGGCCGGCGGCGTCCCGCGCACCCCGTTCTACTCGACCGTCCGCGGCAAGGTCCTGGAGTCCGAGCCGCTGGACGCCGCGTACTGGACGGAACACATCAGCGCCCCGGTCCTGTTCGCGGACGCCGCAGCTCAGCTCCTCGACGAGCGCCCCACCCACGTCGTCGAACTCGGCCCCCGCCCGGTCCTGACCGCCCTGGCCCGCCATCTCACGACCGACCATCCCCCGGTCCCGCTGCACCCGCTGCCGGGCGAGGGCGCGACCGGGACGGAGCTGGCGGCGACGGTCGCCGCCCTGTACCGGGCGGGCCTGGACGTGGACTGGCCCGCGCAGGACGAGGGACCGACGCGTCGGCTGCTCCCGTACACCTTCGCCACGGACGGACGCTTCTGGCGCGGCGGCCTGCCGACCCCGCGTCCGCCCGTAATCGAGGCGGAACCGGAGGAGGTCTCACGCACCGACTCGATCGAGATCCACGTCCTCGAAGCCGTCGCCGAACTCGGCGGCTACGACGTCTCCGCGCTCTCCCCGCACTCGCGACCCCAGGAGGACCTCGGCCTGGACTCGGTCACGTTGATCGAGTTGAAGGCGCGCGTCGAGGCCCGGCTGCCGGCGCTGGGGCCGCTGCCGGTGGAGGAGCTGCTCGGCCATCTGTCCACCCTCGGCGACCTGATCGCGTACGTCACCGCGCGCGCCGCACAAGGTGGCGTCGCCTCATCGACGGAGCCTGCCCCATGACCGTGCCCGCACCCCCCACCGGCCCCACCGTCCATGTAGCCGCCGCCGGTTCCGCGTTGCCCGGCACCCCCGTCGACAACGCCTCGCTGGCCGCGTCGCTGGGCGTCAACGAGGAGTGGATCGACCACTTCATCGGCACCCGCACCCGGCACTTCGCCCGCGATCTGAGCACCGGGGAGGTCCGCTGGGCCCTGGCCGACCTGTGCGCGGAGGCCGCCTCGCAGGCGATCGAGTGCGCCGGCACCGACCCGGCCGACATCGAGTTCATCGTGCTGGGCACGGCGACCCCGGACCATCTGATGCCGGCCACCGTCAACGAGGTGGCCGACCGCCTCGGCCTGGACCAACTCCCCACCTATCAGCTCCAGTCGGGCTGCGCGGGCGCCGTTCAGGCCCTCGCGCTCGCCCACACCTTCATCAGCAGCGGCACCCACCGCACCGGCCTCGCCATCGGCGGCGACGTCTGCACCAAACATCTCGACCTGCGCCGCGACCTCGCCTCCGCGGCCCCCGGCGACCTGGTCAACTGCGTGCTGTTCGGCGACGGCGCGGGCGCCGCCGTCATCGGCGCCGACCCCGGTGAACGGCCGGTCGCCCTGCGCCGCACCCTCAACCGCTGTACCGGGCTCGGCCGCAGCCCCGGCCAGATCATCGACTGGTTCGGGCTCGCCGACCGGCACGACCAACGCCAGGCGCTCACCGAGGACTACAAGGCGATCGAGGGCTCGGTGCCCGGCATGGCCGCGGAGATCCTCTGGGAACTCCTGGACGACCTGGGCTGGTCGGCCGAGGACCTGGACTTCCTCCTCCCACCGCAGCTGTCGGGCCGTATGACCCGGCTGATCACCGAGCAGTTGGGACTCCCCGCCGCGCGTGAGATCTCCTGCGTCGCGGACACCGGCAACAACGGCAACGCACTGCCTTTCCTCCAGCTTCAGCAGCTGATGAAGGAGATCGCGGGCGGCCAGAAGGCCCTCGCCGTCGCGGTCGAGTCAAGCAAGTGGATCAAGGCGGGGTTCGCCCTGGAAGGACTGTAGAGCCATGGAAGGACTGACTGCAGAGATGCCCACAGAGACCCGCCCGCTGCCCCTGGCCGAGTTCGCGCGCCTGGTGCGCGACGAGACCGGCCTCCCCCTCGGCACCACGCCCGCCGAGGAAACGGCCCTGCTCGACGCCGACTTCGACGAACTGCCCGAGTGGGACTCCATGTACCTGCTGAAGCTGGTGACCGCCCTGGAGCACACCCTCGGCCGCCCCGTCCCGGTCGGCCGCCTCCTCGAAGCCCGCAGCCTCCGTCAGATCCACGAGCTGGTGATCACACCATGACTACGGCCCATGCGGTACGCGACCGCCGCCACACCCTCTACTTCCTGGAGTACGCCGCCCGCCAGCGCCCGGTGTTCCTGGACACCGACGTCGACATGGGCGCCGTCCACGCCCACCGCGCCGCCGCCGAACGCCGCTACTCGACGGTGACGTACGTCCTGTACGCGGCGGGCCGTGTCCTGCACCGCCACCCCGAGGCCAACGCCGTCCTGGCGCCGCGCCGCCTGCGCGCCCCGCGCATCGTGCGCTTTCCGTCGGTCACCGGCAAGCTCGCGCTCGACGCCAAGTCGGCCGGAGGGGAGCGCGTCGTACTGTCCGCGCTGATCCCCGGCCTGGAGACGGCGACACTGGACTCGATCCAGGACCAGGTCGACCGCTACCGCTCGCCCGACGTCGCCACCCTCCCGGAGTTCGGTGGCGTACGGGCCCTCGTACGCCTCCCGGTCTGGCTGGGCCGCGCCGCCTTCGCGCACGCCCTGCGCAGCGCCCGGCGACGTCCTTCGGTCCTCGGCACGGTCTCCGTGAGTTCCCTCGGCCACCGCCCGGTGGACGGCTTCCATTCCACGGGCGGTACGGCGGTGACCCTCACCTGCGGCCGCACGACCCCCCGTCCGGTGGTCCGCGAGGACGGCACCATCGAGGCCGCGCCTGTCATGCGCCTCGGTCTCGCCTTCGACCACCGCGTCCTCGACGGCGCCGCCGCGGCGGACGTCCTCGGGGAGCTGACGGACGCGCTGGAGCACGGCAGTTGGGAGGCCACGTCCGATGCACCCCCGCGCCTTGCGCCCGTCGCCGAGTTGCGCTCCCCCTCCCGTGCCCCTGACCGCCCGGCCGGCTGAGGCCGCCGGGCTGCTCGCGCGGGGGGCGGTCGTGGCGTACGGCTCCGTGTCGGACTGGGCCGACCGGGCGCCGTCGCTACGGGGCGCGGACGCGGCCAGGCTCCGCGGGTCGGCGCATCCCGAGGTCCGGGCGCGCTTCCTGGCGGCACGGGCCCTGCTCCACCACATCATCGGGACCACGGACCTCGCCTACGACGCGGGGGGCCGCCCCAGCCTGTGCGGACCCGCGTCCCGTTACGCCGTCAGCCTCAGCCACACCGACGGCCTGGTCCTCGTGGGCCTGTGCGAGCGCACCGCCGCCCGCCTCACCATCGGCGTCGACCTGGAACGCACCGACCGGCACCTGGACGGCCCCCGCTTCCCGAGCCACATGTGCACCCCGCGCGAGCTGGCCCGCCTCGCCCGCACGCCGGCCGCCGACCGCAACGCGCTGCTGGTGCGCTGGTGGACGTCGAAGGAGGCGTACAGCAAGGCGATCGGCCGCGGACTGGCCCTGGACTTCAGGACGTTCGGCACCCGGCCCCCGCCGGGCTGGACCCTGCGCACCCACACCCTGCGCACCCACAGCCTGACCACCTCGGAGACCACCTACACGGCGGCCGTCGCGATCGGCCCCGAATCCCCGAAGGACACCCCATGAGCCTGGACCCGAACCCCGTCACCCTCCCCGGCCCGCTGGCCGAACTCAAGGAGTATGCCCGTCTGCACGCCCGCAACCAGGGCCTGTCCGCCCGTGACACCGCCCGCGTCCTGGACCGCATCGGCAACGACACCCCGGATTCCCCCGACTCCTGGACCCACGTCTGGGCCACCCGCGCCGACGAACTCGCCGCCCGCGGCCGTCTGCTGGACGCCTGCCGCCACTACACGCTGGCCCGCTTCCCGTACCCGTACGACGAACCCCGCCGCCGGGCCCAGCAGGCGGCCGTGGCGACCTTCGACCGCTGGCGGGGCACCCAGTCCGGCATCGAACGCCTCGAACTACCGCATCCGGACGGCCCGTTGACCTGCTGGGCGACCGGACTCGACCGGGACCGCCCCCTGCTGGTCGTCATGGGCGGCATCATCAGCGTCAAGGAGCAGTGGGCGCCCCTGCTGCCCCGGCTCAGCCGCATGGGTTTCGCGGCGGTCGTGGCGGAGCTGCCCGGCGTGGGCGAGAACTCCCAGCGCTACACGCCGGATTCCTGGCGCCTGCTCCCGCACCTCCTCGACACCCTGGCCCCCCGCGCCCGCACGGACGCCACCTCTCTGCTCTTCCTCAGCTTCAGCGGCCATCTCGCCCTGCGCGCAGCCGCCGCCGACGCCCGCATCCGGCGCATCCTGACGGTCGGCGCCCCGGTCTCGGCGTTCTTCACCGACGCGGACTGGTGGCAGCGCCTGCCCCGGCTGACCCGGGACACGCTGCGCCGCCTGACGGCCACCGCCGACGACACCGAACTGCGCGCCGTACTGAAAGACTTCGCCCTCACCCCGACCGTCCTGCAGGACATCGACGCCTCCGTGCGCTACGTCGCCAGCACCCGGGACGAGATCATCCCGCCCGCCGATCCCGCGCTTCTGCGCTCCGCGCTCGCCGACGTCCGGGTCAAGCAGATCGACGACGTGCACGGATCACCCGGTCATCCGGGGGCGGTACGACGCTGGCTCGCCTGGAATCTGCGGGGAAAGCCGTCCGCTGCCGCCCCGGCCGGCTGACCGGCGCCGGCCCGCCGACGACCCGCGAGTGCACGCGAGCGAGGGCGGGCCCCGGCGGCACGCCCAACTCGTCATGGAGCGACCGCCGTACGGTCCGATAGGCCCGCAGCGCGTCCGCGGTCCGCCCCGCCCGCCGCAGCGCCTCCATCAGATGACAGTGCAACTGCTCGCGCAGCGGATGCGCATGAGCCAGCTCCGTCAGCTCACCGGTCAGCTCCTCGTGCCGCCCGAGCCGCAGATCGGCCTCGATACGCAACTCCAGGGCCTCCAGCCGCAGTTCCTCCAGCCGGGCGGCAGCGGCGGCCAGCGCGGGCCCGTGCTCCACTCCCGCCACGGCGGGCCCCTGCCACAAGCCCAGCGCCTCACCGAGGATCCGCGAAACGGCCGCGAAGTCGCCGCAGCGCGCGGCGCCCCGCCCGTCCCGGTGCAACTCCTCGAACCGCTGCAGATCGAACTCACCGGGCCGAACCCGCAGCAGATAGCCGGGAGCCCGCGTCACCAGCGGCGCGTCCCCGCCCTCCGCGATCGCCTTACGCAGATGCGAGACATACACCTGCAGGGTCGTCGCCGCGGTACGCGGCGGCCCCTGCGGCCACAACTCGTCGAACAACGCGGACGCCGACACCACACTCCCCGCCCTGAGCAGCAGCACCGCAAGCACGGCCCGCTGCTTGGCCGCCGAGGGCGTACGAGGTTCGAGCCGAACAGGACCGAGAACACGGAAGCGCATAACGACAGCAGCCCCTCTCCACTCCGGGAGAGCAGCGTCCCGCAGAGGCCGGGAAACCCCACGGGAGATCCACTGGAGCGGCGCTGAAAGCGCCCCGAAGGGGCGCGGGGAACTGCGCGACCAGCCCCCACCGGCCGGCTGTGAGCAACCCTCCGCAAGCCCTACGGCGCTACCCAACCGACGAGTACGCCACAACCCCCCGCAACAACCCATCAACCGCTTTACGCGCATTCTTGGCCACCGTCGAGCCCTCCACAGGAGACGACGCTGCCGAGATCTGCCCCAGCACATCAATCACCTGCTTGCACCACCGCACAAAGTCACCCGCCGGCATCTCCGCCTCACGCAACACCTCATCGAGGCCCTTCCCGGACGCCCACATATACGCGGCCCAGGCAAAGCCGAGATCCGGCTCACGCTGACCGACACCCTCGGACTGGGTGATCCGGAACTCCTCCTCCAGCCCGTCCAGCCGCCCCCAGATCCGCACCATCTCACCGAGCGCGGCCTTCGCCTTCCCGGACGGCAGCTTGGGCGCCATCGCATCGTCCCCGACCCGCGCCTCGTACACCAACGCCGAGACGCAACCGGCGAGTTCGGCGGGACCGAGGCCCTCCCACACCCCGGCGCGCAGGCATTCACTCGCGAGCAGATCCAGCTCGCCGTACAGCCGGGCGAGCCGCTTGCCGTGCTCGGTGACCTCGTCACCGCGCAGATAGTCCAGCTCGGTCAGCAGCGCGACGATCCGGTCAAACGTACGGGCGATCGTGTTCGTGCGGCCTTCGATACGCCGCTCCAGCTGTGAGGTGTCCCGCATCAGCCGGTGATACCGCTCGGCCCAACGCGCGTGATCCTCACGGTCGTTGCACCCATGGCACGGATGCGCCCGGATCGCCGTCCGCAGCCGGGCGATCTCCCGGTCGTCGGCGGCCTGCGACCGCTTCTTGCGGTGCCGCTCCGGCGGAATGTGCCCGGCCTTGGTCCGCAGCGCGGAGGCGAGGTCGCGACGCGACTGCGGTGAGCGCGGATTGAAGGACTTCGGGATCCGCATCCGCTCCAACGCCTCGACGGGCACCGGGAAGTCCATCGACGCCAGCCTCTTGACCTGCCGCTCGGCGGTCAGCACCAGCGGGCGCGGCCCGTCGTGGTGCTCGAAGCCGCGGTGGCCGTTCGACCGCCCGGCCGGCAGTCCCGGATCCAGCACCAGTGCGAGTCCCGCGTACTTGCCGGTCGGCACGTGGATGACGTCGCCCGGCTTGAGCTTCTCCAGTGCGACGGCGGCCTCGGCGCGCCGCTCCGCCGCGCCCTGCTTGGCCAGTTCGGTCTCCCGGTCCTTCAGCTCACGTCGCAGGCGCGCATACTCCTCGAAGTCCCCGAGGTGGCAGGTCATGGAATCCTTGTAGCCCGCGAGCCCCTCCTCGTTGCGCTGCACCTGCCGCGAGATCCCCACGACCGACTTGTCGGCCTGGAACTGCGCGAAGGACGTCTCCAGCAGCTCCCGCGAGCGGTGCCGCCCGAACTGCTCGACGAGGTTGACCGCCATGTTGTACGACGGCTTGAAGCTGGACCGCAGCGGATACGTGCGCGTGCCGGCCAGTCCCGCCAGGTGGTCCGGGCTCATCCCGCGCTGCCACAGCACCACGGCATGTCCTTCGACATCGATGCCGCGGCGCCCGGCACGACCGGTCAACTGGGTGTACTCACCGGGGGTGATGTCGGCGTGCTGCTCGCCGTTCCACTTGACGAGCTTCTCCAGCACCACGGACCGGGCGGGCATGTTGATGCCCAGCGCCAGCGTCTCGGTGGCGAACACGGCCTTGACGAGGCCGCGCACGAACAGCTCCTCGACGACCTCCTTGAACGTCGGCAGCATGCCCGCGTGGTGGGCCGCGATCCCGCGCTCCAGCCCCTCCAGCCACTCGTAGTACCCGAGCACATGCAGGTCTTCGGTGGGAATGGAGGCCGTGCGCTCCTCGACCAGGGAGCGGACCCGCTCCCGTGCCTCGTCGTCGTTGAGCCGCAGCCCGGCGTACAGGCACTGCTGAACGGCGGACTCGCAGGCGGCGCGGCTGAAGATGAAGGTGATGGCGGGCAGCAGCCCCTCGGCGTCGAGCCGCTCGATGACCTCGGGCCGTCCGGGCGTCCACACCCGCGACCTGGATCTGCGCTCCCGCTCCCGATCGGCCTCCCGCATGGCCCGCCCGCGTCTGCGGTCCTGGAACGACGGCTTCGTCGCCTCCATGCGCGCGAGCCGGGTGAGGTCCGGGTTGACGGCCTTCTTGTGGCCTTCGCCCTCCTCGAACAGGTCGTACATCCGGCGTCCGGCGAGCACATGCTGGAACAGCGGCACGGGCCGGTGCTCGGAGACGATCACCTCGGTGTCACCGCGGACGGTGTCGAGCCAGTCGCCGAACTCCTCGGCGTTCGACACGGTGGCCGACAGCGACACCAGGGTCACCGACTCGGGAAGGTGAATGATCACCTCTTCCCACACGGCGCCCCGGAACCGGTCGGAGAGGTAGTGCACCTCGTCCATGACCACATATCCGAGTCCGAGGAGGGTCTGCGATCCGGCGTACAGCATGTTCCGCAGCACCTCGGTGGTCATCACGACCACCGGTGCGTCGGAGTTGACGCTGTTGTCACCGGTGAGGAGTCCGACCATGCCCGTGCCGTAACGGCGGCACAGGTCGGCGTACTTCTGGTTCGACAGCGCCTTGATCGGGGTCGTGTAGAAGCACTTCTTGCCCTGCATCAGCGCGAGGTGGACGGCGAACTCGCCCACGATCGTCTTGCCGGAGCCGGTGGGCGCGGCCACCAGCACGCCCTTCCCCGTTTCGAGCGCCTCGCAGGCCTCGATCTGGAAGGGGTCGAGGCCGAAGTCGTACATCTCGCGGAAGGAGGCGAGCGCGGTGGCCTGCTCGACAGCGCGCTTGCGCGCTGCCGCATACCGCTCGGCCGGTGAGAGGTCCTCTGTCATCGTGCTTTCGAGCGTACCGGGCCCCACTGACAACAGGACGATCAATATCCGGATCTGCGGAGTCCTGCCCTCGGGGCCTGCCGCAAACGCCGAGCGCCCCCACCACGCGTAGTGCTGGGGGCGCCCTGTGTGTTCGTGGAGTCGGCTTACGTCACGTCGTCGTATCCGTTGACCCGGTCCGTGCTGCCCGCCTGCTCAGGCAGCGCCCGGCTGGCGGAGACCGTCTCGACGTCGCCGATGTCCTCGGGGGTGAGGTCCAGGTCGGAGGCCTCGTCGTCGTCGGGGCCCAGGGCCTCGCGGCGACGCCGACGCTTGTCGTTGATCAGCGAGAAGGCGGTCGCGGCGAAGTACAGGATCCAGATCGGTCCGGCGAGCGCGAGCATCGTCAGCGGGTCGGTGCTGGGCGTCGCGAGCGCCGCGAAGACCGTGATGCCCATGATCATCGCTCGCCACCAGCCGAGCATCCGCTTGCCGGTGATCGCCCCGGTGAGGTTCAGGAAGATCAGCAGCAGGGGCAGCTCGAAGGAGAGGCCGAAGACGATCACCATGCGGGTGACCAGATCGAGCAGGTCGTCCAGTGGCAGGAGGTTGTCGGTGCTCTCCGGGGTGAACTGGAGCAGCACCTCCGCCGTGGTGGGCAGCACCGAGTAGGCGAAGTAGGCGCCGAAGAGGAAGAGCGGGGCGCCCATGCCGACGAACGCGTAGGCGTACTTCTTCTCGTGCCGGTGCAGACCCGGCGCGACGAAGGCCCACAGCTGGTACAGCCAGATCGGCGAGGCCACGACGACACCGGCCATCAGCGACACCTTCAGCGCGAGCGTGAAGGGGGTGAGCAGACCGTTGATGGTGATCTGCGCGCACGGCTCGCTGGACTTGGTGTTCGCCAGTTGCTCGAACGTCTTGCCACAGCCGACCGAGTCGAGGATCGGCTTGGTGAGGACGTTGATGATGTCGTTGTAGAAGAAGGCAGCGACGACCGTGACGGCGACGATGGCCAACAGCGCCTTCGCGAGCCGGTTGCGAAGCTCACGAAGGTGCTCCGCGAGGGGCATCCGCCCCTCGGGATCCCTCTCCTGCTTGCGGGCAGACTTCAGCAACCCACATTCCCATCTCGTGCAGCGGGCCGGTGGTCACCGGCCCTGCGTCAGCGCTTGGTCGTGTCCGTCGGCTCGGTGACCGGGCGCGAGCTGGTCACATCGCCGGGGGCGGCCTGGATGGTGCGCTGAGCGGGGGGCTGCTCGTCGGTCTGCGGCGGGGCTGCCGGGGCGGAGGCGTTGTCCTGGCCCTCGGTCTTCATCGCCTTGGCCTCGCTCTTGAGGATGCGCGCGGACTTGCCGAGCGAGCGCGCCATGTCCGGAAGCTTCTTCGCGCCGAACAGCAGGATGATGACGACGAGGATGAGAATGATCTCGGGGGCTCCGAGCCTTCCGAACATAAGTCTTTACCTTCTCACCGAGGCGGCTGGGATGGGGTGCTGTCCGACCGGTCGAACACTCATCCGATCGATCGTGTGTGACAGCGATCGTAACGCTCAGGGGTAAACGGGGGGCAATCCCTGTGCGTACTCCCGGTCAGCGACCCGAGCCTCGTTTTCCGAGCCGCGACCAGCAGCGTACCTGGCGGAACCACCAAGGTGACAGGGCGAAGCAGCCCAAAGCGCATCAGACGCAGGACTCACAGGACATCCTCAGCCGGACTCACAGCGAGTCCACAGTGCGCGCCGCGCTCAAAGACGCACGCTCCAGGTCCTCCGCGGCCCGGTTGATACGAGCCGCCGAGTCCGAAACCTGCCTGCCCAGGCGCTGTGCCTCCAGGAAGACCCGTACCGCGAGCACACCGAGGACGGCGAGACCGGCAAAACCCACAGCAACCGCGAACATCGGCCAGAACATGACGCCGAGCCTAGAGGGTCGAGTGCAGCCGCAGTGTGCTGACCCCGCCACCGGTGAGCAGCTCGACGATGCGCTCCCCCGCCGGCTTGCGCACGGACGCGCCGCAGTCGGGGCAGGTGAAGGAGTAGAAGGTGGTGCGGCTGCTTGCGCCGATGGCCAGGCGCAGGGCGCTCGCGGTGAGTTCGAAACGGCCCCGGCAGTCCGGGCAGCCGGCCCTGAACACCACGGGAGTCACGCTTCTCATGCCGGCGAACGCCGACGCCACCGACATTCCCGGCACCCCGGACGCCGACTCGCTCAAAGCACCTGCTCCTCTTCTCCTGGTCGTTCGCCTCCGGCGCGCCCCGTGCGGCTCACTCCGGCCTGTCGTACGGCCCGCCCAGCACCCCGTGCTGCCCCGGCGTCTGCGCCTCGATCCCGTCGTACGCCGCCAGCGCCTCACGGGCCGCGTGCCGGGCGCTGTCGGCCAGCTCGCGCGGTGACACGATCCGGCCCTCGCGCCCGAGCCGGAGCGCCAGGCGGCGCAGCGACGCCGGGTCGGGGGTGCGCAGAGTGATACGCAGCCCGCCGTCGGGAAGCTCATCCGCGCTGTCGTGCGGGTAGTACTCGGCGACCCAGCGCCCGCCCGGGCCGACCTCGACGACGACCTCCGGGTCCTCGGCGGCGGGCTGCACCAGCCCCTCCGACAGGTCCCGCAGCTCCACCTCGGGGGGCGCGGACGGCTCGTCCAGGATCCTGATCTCGGCGACCCGGTCGAGACGGAAGGTGCGGCGCGCCTCGGAGCGGCGGCACCAGGCCTCCACATAGGTGTGGCCGACGCTGACGAGGCGGATGGGGTCGATCTCGCGCTTGGTGACCTCGTCCCGGGCGGGTGAGTAGTAGCGGATCCACAGGCGGCGGCGCTCGGAGATCGCCCGGTCGACGTCCGCGAAGACGCCGCCCTCCGATTCGAAGGTCACCGACAGCCGGGCGCTGGCGCCGGCCGCCTCACCGGCCGCGGCCTCCACCTTGGCGGTGGCCCGCAGCAGCGCCTGCCGGTCGCTCTCCCGCAGACCGGGCAGCGTGGCGACGGCACGGGCCGCCACCAGCAGCGCGGTCGCCTCGTCGGCGGCGAGCCTGAGCGGCTCCGCCGTCTCCGCCCCGAGGGCGGCAGGGTTGTGCCACCAGATCCGCTCGCCGTCGGTGTCGATGTCGAGCAGATCACCGCCGCGGAAGCTGGTGCCGCACATGGGCAGCACATCGAGGTCGGAGACCAGCTCGTCCTCGGTGATCCCGAAAGCACGGGCGACGTCCTCGAGCCGGGCGCCGGGGCGCTCCCTCAGATACGTCACCAGGGAGAGCATCCGGCGGGTCTGGTCGATGGCGTTCACAGGTCTGATCGGTTTGCCGGCCACTGTCTTTCTCCGCTCCCCCTCAGCCCTTGGCCACGGCACGCAGCCGGTCCACCACGTCGGCGCGCAGCTCGGCCGGCTCCAGGACCACCACGTCCGGCCCGAACTCCACCAGCCACGCGTCCAGGCCGTGCCCGTACGGGATCTCCAACTCGTCCCAGCCGTCGCCCAGTTCCCGCACCGACGTGGCCTTCGCCCGCAACGGGAACCCCGCGTCCGTGCGCAGCCGGATCAGCGCGGTGCGGTCGGCGGTCTCCCCCGCCCAGCTCGCGACGGTCTCCCGGACGGTGACGACATCGGGGACCTCCACGGTGAACCGGCCGCTGCGGGTGCGCACCCGGCCGGTGATCCGGGACAGCCGGAACACCCGCTCGGCACCGCGGTCACGGTCCCAGCCCGCCAGATACCAGTGGCCGCGCCAGCACTCCAGCGCCCACGGCTCCACATGCCGGGGTTCGGGATGCGCGGCGGTGGCCTTGCGGTAGTCGAATGCGACCGGCCGGCGGTCGCGGCAGGCCAGCATCAACGGCTCGAACGCCGCCTCGTGCACCGGAATCCGCGGCTCCAGCGCACTGTGCGTCTCGTACGGGTCGATGTCCTCGAGCAGCCCGGCCGCGCGCAGCTTCTGCAGCGCGCCGCTGGCCGCGCCCGCTAGCCGCGCCTGCTGCCACACCTTGGCGGCCAGCCCCAGAGCGGCGGCCTCCTCGGCGTCGAGAGTGACGGGCGGAAGGCGGTTGCTGTCGCGGCGGGCCAGATAGCCGACCTCACCGTCGAGATTCTCCACCGTCTCGATGACCAGGCCGAGTTCGCGCAGATCATCCTTGTCCCGCTCGAACATCCGGTTGAAGGAATCGTCCGACCCGGCTTCGAGATAGGCCTCGATGGACTCACGCAGCTCGCGCTTGCTGAGCGGCCGCCGCGTCCCCAGCAGACACAGCGCCAGGTTCATCAGCCGCTCGGCCTTGGCAATGGCCATCGACGCCCTTCGCCTCCCTATGGTGCTTACGAACGACGACCGTACCGCCCAGCGGTGGCGCGGCAAAAGCCGAGGGCCCATGCCCGCGCAGGCATGGACCCCAGGTGATCGGGTGTGGTCGTACGTCGATCAGACCCCGAGGAGGTCGACCACGAAGATCAGCGTCTCACCGGGCTTGATCGCCGGGGTGGGGCTCTGGTTGCCGTAGGCGAGGTGGGCCGGGATGGTCAGCTGACGCCGGCCGCCGACCTTCATGCCCTGCACGCCCTGGTCCCAGCCCTTGATGACCCGGCCGCCGCCCAGCGGGAAACGGAAGGGCGTGCCACGGTTCCAGCTGGCGTCGAACTCCTCGCCGGTGCTGAAGGCGACACCCACGTAGTGGACGGTGACGGTCTGACCCGCCTGCGCCACTGCGCCGTCGCCCTCCCAGATGTCCTTGATCTCCAGGTCCGCCGGGGGCTCGCCGCCCGGGAAGTCGATCTCGGGCTTGTCGATGCTCACGTCTCTAGCTCCTGCTTGTCTGCGGAAAGGCGAACGGTCACAGTCTTACATCTCGGCAACGTCACATCTTCGCCAGGATGTCGACCGAGAAGACCAGCGTGGCGCCCTTCTCGATACCGCTGCCGGCCGGCGGGTTGTCGCCGTACCCCAGGTCCGGCGGGATGACGATCAGTACCCGGCTGCCGACCTTCTTGCCCGTCAGGCCCTGCGCCCAGCCCTTGACGACCTGCTGCAGCGAGAACGACGTGAGCGACTTGCGGCTGTACGTCGAGTCGAACTCCTTGCCGCCGTCCCACACCACGCCCTTGTACTGCACCAGCACGGTGTCCTGGGCGGCGACCTCGGCGCCGTCGCCCTCGATGACGTAGTTCGCCACCAGCTTCTTCGGCGCATCGGACTTGGGCACCTGAATGGAGGGCGCCTTGCCGTCCGTGTTGGCGCCCACCTTGGGCAGGTCGATGTTGTCCTGCGCGACCGTGCCGCCCTTGGCGGAGCTCTTCCCGTTGAACGTGGCCTGCACATCGACGACGAACACCAGCGTGTCGGTGCCCTTGATGCCCGCCTGCGCGTTGCCCTGCTTGCCGTACCCCCACGTCGGGGGAACCGCCATCTGCACGCGGCTCCCGGCCTTCTTGCCGGCCAGCGCATACCGCCAGCCGTCGATGATGCTGTTCGGGGCGAGTTGAATGAGCAGCGGCGTCTTGCGGTCGTAGGAGTTGTCGAAGACCTTCGCCGTGTCCCAGACCTGACCCAGGTAGTGGGCCTGGACGTAGTCGTTCTCCGCGACGGTCTGGCCGCTGCCCGCGATGAGCGTCTTCACCGCGAGGTCCTTCGACGGGTCCCCGCTGCCCTTGGCGACGGTCGGCTTCTCGCCGAACTTCGTGCCCGCCGTGATCGCCGGCAGCGGACCGTCGACAAGCTTCGGTGGCGGCGCCTGGGACGGCGCCGAGGCCGACGGTGACGCGCTGTCCGAGCCCTGGGCCGAGTCGGCCCCGTCGTCGTCGCCGCATCCGGCGAGCGTGACCAGTCCAGCGGGAACAGCGATGAGGAGTGAGCGTCGGCGCACGGTGGGGGCCTCGTAATCGGTCGATCTTGTTGATGGCGTGCGCGCAACTCTACGGCGTGAGAAGGGCGCCGTACGCAAAACGTACGGCGCCCGCGTTGCGTTCCGGCGATCAAGCCGAAACGCGATGCTCACATTCCAGCGATGAGCTTCTCCACCCGGTCGTCCACGGAACGGAACGGGTCCTTGCACAACACCGTGCGCTGTGCCTGGTCATTGAGCTTCAGGTGTACCCAGTCCACCGTGAAGTCACGGCGCTGTTCCTGAGCCCTGCGGATGAAGTCACCGCGCAGCCGCGCCCGAGTGGTCTGCGGCGGAACCGACTTGCCCTCGAAGATCTTCAAGTCATTGCAGATCCGGGCGGCTTGACCCTTTTTCTCCAGCAGGTAGTAAAGACCCCGCCTGCGATGGATGTCGTGGTAGGCGAGGTCTATCTGCGCCACGCGCGGATGCGACATGGTCATGTTGTGCTTGGCGCGGTACCGCTCGATGAGCTTGTACTTCATCACCCAGTCGATCTCGGTCCCGATCCGGTCGAGGTCCTCGGCCTCGATCGCGTCCAGGGTGCGGCCCCACAGCTCCAGGACCTGCTCCACGGTGCCGGTACGGATCCCCCGGCGCTCGCAGAAGTCCACGGCCTTCTCGTAGTACTCGCGCTGCACTTCCAGCGCCGAGGCCTCACGCCCGCTGGCCAGACGCACTTTGCGCCGGCCCGTGATGTCATGGCTGACCTCGCGGATCGCCCGGATCGGGTTCTCCAGGGTCAGGTCCCGCATCACCGTGCCCGCCTCGATCATGCGCAGCACCAGGTCGGTCGCGCCGACCTTCAGCAGCATGGTCGTCTCGGACATGTTCGAGTCGCCCACGATGACATGCAGGCGGCGGTAGCGCTCGGCGTCCGCGTGCGGTTCGTCGCGGGTGTTGATGATGGGCCGGGAACGCGTCGTCGCCGAGGACACGCCCTCCCAGATGTGCTCGGCCCGCTGGCTGACGCAGTACACGGCGCCACGCGGGGTCTGCAACACCTTGCCCGCACCGCACAGCAGCTGGCGGGTGACAAGGAACGGAATGAGAATGTCCGCGAGCCGGGAGAACTCCCCGTGCCGCGCCACCAGATAGTTCTCGTGGCAGCCGTAGGAGTTGCCTGCCGAGTCGGTGTTGTTCTTGAAGAGGTAGACGTCGCCCGCGATTCCTTCCTCGTGCAGGCGTCGTTCGGCGTCCACCAGGAGTCCTTCGAGAATGCGCTCGCCGGCCTTGTCGTGGGTGACCAGCTCGGTCACGTTGTCACATTCGGGTGTCGCGTATTCCGGATGTGAGCCCACGTCGAGATAGAGGCGGGCGCCGTTTCGCAGAAAGACATTGCTGCTGCGGCCCCATGACACGACACGGCGGAAGAGGTACCGCGCCACCTCGTCGGGAGACAGGCGCCGCTGTCCCCTGAACGTACACGTGACGCCGTACTCGTTCTCCAGCCCGAAAATGCGGCGGTCCATGAGTGAACATTACGCCCGATCCCCTGAGCTGAAACGGGGTTCGACCGCACGGTTGCGATCATTTTCCGATGCGGCCGCCACCACGGCCCGCCCACCGGGCGCCGCCAGCACCCGCACCGTGACCAGCACAACCAGCAGCGACACCCCACCCGCGGCACCCGGCACGGCAAAGCCCCACAGCGCCCCACCGCCCTCGACGACCGGACCCGTGAGGCCCGTTCCGACCGACGCCCCCACCGTGAACGTCGTCACCAGCCACGAGAACGCCTCCGTGACCGTCCCCCTCGGCGCATGCCGGTCCACGAGCACGAACGCACACGCGATGCACGGCGCGAGGAACACCCCGGACAGCACGCTGAGCAACGTCATGGCGACCGCGCCCGGCATGAACATCAGCGGCAGATAACACACCGCCAGAAGAGCCACCAGCCCACACAGTCGCCGCGCCGGTTCACCGGTCCACTGCCGCGCCCCGTACGCGGTGCCGCCGACCAGCGCACCCAGCCCCAGCCCCGCCATCAGCCAGCCGTACACCGCGTCACCGCCGTTGTCGTCCGCGTACGACACGGCCGCCACCGTGATGGAACCCAGCGCGATACCGACGAACAGAAACGCACCCAGCAGCGCCAGCAGTCCGGGCGAACGCAACGCACCCAGCCAGTGCGCCTCACGCGGCGCCGAACGCCACGCACGCGAAGGCGGCGACACGACCACGGACAGCGCTCCGAGGACCCCGATGACGTTCACCACCAGCAGCGCTGTCTGCGCCGACCACAGCGCCACACACACGGTCACCAGCAACGGGCCCACGGTGAACATGACTTCCTGCGCGACCGCGTCCATGGCGTACGCCGTGTGCACCTGGCCCTCCTTACGGAGGACACTCGGCCACAGCGCCCGCAGACCGCCCTCCAGAGGCGGCGTGAAGAGCCCGGCAGCCGCCACGGCCGCATAGGCGAGCGGCAGCGGGTCGGTGCCCGTGAACGCGAACACCGCCATCGCCAGCGCCGACAGCACCGCGGCCGGCAGCTGTATGCGCGGCTGCCCGTACAGGTCCACCAGCCGCCCCAGCACCGGCTGCCCCACCGCGTTCGCGACCCCGTACACGGCCGCCAGCGCCCCCGCGAGGCTGTACGTGCCGCCCTCCGCGCGCACGAACAGCACGATCGCGATCGCGCAGGTCGCGTTCGGCAGCCGGCCCACGAGCGTGCCGACGAGCAGCCGGGTGGCATGCCTCGCCCTGAGGATCTCCAGGTATCCCACGGCCATGTCCCGCCCTTCCGCTCGCCGAACCCATTGAAGTGTTACGTATAACGCCCCCAGTCATACGTACCATGTGCGCTGTCCACCAGTCCAGACGAAAGAGCAGGTCGCACGGTGGCACAAGGCAGCACCCGCCCCACCAGCCGCGACGTCGCCCAGGCCGCCGGAGTCTCCCAGGCCGCCGTCTCCCTCGTCCTCGGCGACAAATGGCGCGGCCGGGTCTCGGAAACCACCGCCGAGCGCGTACGACAAGCCGCACGGGACCTCGGCTACCGCCCCAACCTCGCCGCCCGCAACCTCCGCCTCGGCCACACCCGCACCGTCCTGCTCGTGGTCCCCGCACTGACGACCGAATTCTTCGCCGGCGTCTACACCGGAGCAGCCCGCATCGCCGCCGAACATGGCTTCGGCGTCGTCCTCTACCCCTCCCCCGAAGGCATCGGCCCCGCCCGCGACCCCTTCGCCTCCGCCCAGGCCGCCCTCGACGGCGTCATCGCCTCCTCCATGGCCGCCGACGCCCTCACCGCCATCCGCGGCGACCAACTCCCCCTCGTCATGCTCGACAGCGACCCGCACGGCAGCCTCGGCGCCGCCACCGTCAACCTCGACATCACCGACGGCGTGCGCCAGGTCGCCGAACACCTCCTCGGCCTCGGCCACCGCCGCTTCCTCCACCTCGCGGCAGACATCCCCTCCTGGACCTTCGAAGTACGCGCACGCGAACTGGCCGCACGAGTCGGCGAGGTCCCCGGCACATCCGTACGCACGGCCCACGCACCCATCTCCATCGACGGCGCGCGCAGCGCCGCCGAGACCGCGCTCTCCGCCCCCAGCGCCCCCCGGCCCACCGCACTGGTCTGCGACGACGACAAACTCGCCGCCGGCGCCTACAAAGCCGTACGCCGCCTCGGCCTGCGCATCCCCGACGACATCTCCGTCACCGGCCTCGACGACCTCGCCCTCGCCACCGCCATCGACCCCGAGCTGACGACCGTACGCCTGGACGCGGAACTGTTCGGCGAACGCGGCATGCAGGCGCTGCTGGCGGTCCTGGACGGCCGCACACCGGACGCGGGCGACATCCCCGTCGAACTCGTCGTCCGAGGCTCCACAGCGCCGCCCAGCGCCCGCTGACACGCCTGTGCCCCGTCCGCGCGAAAGCGGCCGGGGCACACAAGGCAAGGCAGGGCGAGCAGCGGGCCTACATCGGTTGACCTACTCCTCGTCCTCGGAGCTCTCGGCCTCCGCCGCGGTCTCCGCACCATCCGCCTCCAGCAGCCGGCCCAGCTGTGGACCCGTGATCCGCTTGAACTTCCGCGCCTGCGGGCGCGTACGGTCCAGCACCGCGACCTCCAGCCGCTCCGCGGGAATCTCGCGCTGCGTACCGTTGGTGTCCCGGGACAGCGCCTGCACGGCCAGCTTCAGCGCCTCCGCCAGAGTCATACCGTCCTGGTGACGCTGATCGAGATAACTACTGATCTGCTCCGCGTTACCGCCGACCGCGACCGAACCATGCTCGTCCACGATCGAACCGTCATGCGGCAACCGGTAAATCTGATCGCCCTCCGGCGTCTCCCCCACCTCGGCGACGACCAACTCCACCTCGTACGGCTTCTCGGCCGCACTGGAGAAGATCGTGCCCAGCGTCTGGGCGTACACGTTCGCCAGGCCACGAGCGGTCACGTCATCACGGTCATAGGTGTAACCACGCAGGTCGGCGTACCGGACGCCGCCGATCCTGAGGTTCTCGTACTCGTTGTACTTACCGGCCGCCGCGAAGCCGATCCGGTCATAGATCTCGCTGAACTTGTGCAGCGCGCGGGACGGATTCTCCCCGATGAACACGATGCCATCGGCATACTGCAACACGACCAGGCTGCGGCCACGCGCGATGCCCTTCCGGGCGAACTCCGCACGGTCGGTCATCGCCTGCTGAGGTGAGACATAGAACGGCGTCGACACCGGCTACCCATCCCTTTCTGTCGAAGTCACTGGATCACCTTGCAACAAGAGGCCGCCGTCTACAGCAGCGCGGCCCGCGGGCCGTCCGGCTGCTCCAGACGCCGCTCCAGAATCGAGCGGGCGATCTCGGAGGACTCGTCCTCCGTCAGCCGACGGAAGCCGTCCTCGGTGATCACGGTGACGATCGGGTAGATCCGGCGCGCTACATCGGGACCACCGGTCGCCGAGTCGTCGTCTGCCGCGTCGTACAGGGCCTGTACCACAAGGGTCGTGGCCTCGCCCTCGGTCAGATCGCTCCGGAAGAGCTTCTTCATGGCGCCACGCGCAAAGATCGAACCCGAACCGGTGGCAGCGAAGCCGTGCTCCTCGGAACGGCCGCCAGTGACGTCGTACGAGAAGATCCGCCCCTTGCCGCGATCCACGTCGTAACCAGCGAAGAGCGGCACCACAGCCAGCCCCTGCATGGCCATACCGAGGTTGGACCGGATCATGGTCGACAGGCGGTTCGCCTTGCCCTCCAGCGAGAGCTGCGCGCCTTCGACCTTCTCGAAGTGCTCCAGCTCCAGCTGGAACAGCTTGACCATCTCGACGGCGAGGCCGGCCGTACCGGCGATACCCACGGCCGAGTACTCATCCGCCGGGAACACCTTCTCGATGTCCCGCTGCGCGATGACGTTACCCATGGTGGCCCGACGGTCACCGGCGAGCACCACGCCCCCGGGGAACGAGGCGGCGACGATCGTCGTGCCGTGCGGCGCCTCGATCACGCCCTGCGTGGGTGGCAGTTGCCGGTTACCGGGCAGGATGTCCGGCTGATGCTCGGACAGAAAGTCCATGAAGGACGACGACCCAGGCGTCAGGAAGGCAGCCGGTAGACGCCCGGTGCTACGAGTGTTGGCTTCCACGAGGATCCTTCCAAGTAAGCGGCAGCCCGACGAACTGCGTCGGGATCATCTCCCAACTTGCCGATGGCCGAATTGCAGTTGAAGCACAGTACGCCACGGACCCTACCCGTCTCGTGGCAGTGATCCACATGTACGGCCGGAGCTTTCAGGTAGATCACACAGAGCCCGACAGGCCGTCCGAAGCAACCGCGTGCCGTTCGCTCCTGGGCTTGACCTCGTCACACCCCCAGCAGTGTTTGTGCCCCTCGGGCACATCCACTCGACGGACCCTCTTGCCCTGAGCCTCCCGGCCCCGCCTGTAGGCCCCTGCCCCGCATTCGCGGCAGCGGCCCTGAAGCCCGTCCAGCCTCGACCGGCTAGCCGCGAATGCGGTGGTAGGAAGCGTCCGCTGGCATACCGAGCACCTCTTCTCGGCACCCAAATCGGACACTAACGGTCACTCCCCACCTTTCTGAACAAATGACCGCACAAAGTCCTCGGCGTTCTCTTCGAGCACATCATCGATTTCATCGAGGACGGAGTCCACGTCATCGCTCAGCTTCTCTTGACGCTCCTTGAGATCTTCCGAAGCTTGCGACTCTGCCGCCTGCTCCTCGACCTCCTCGGTGGAGCGCGTTGCCTTCTGCTGGCCGCCGCCGGTGTCCTTGGTCGCCATAACCCTCACCCCGCTCGGTTCGACGTTCTTGATCAGACCCTACAAGCAGGGTCCGACATCGGCCCCGCAGTTCCCTCAACGTCCGGGGACCACCTCGATGATTCCCGGACGCCGGGATTTCCACCCTGCCGGGCCGTTTCTGCCCCGGTGTTCGTTCAGCCGCCGGAGAGGACCCTGACCAGGTCTTCTGCCGTGCGGCAACGGTCCAGGAGTTCCTTGACGTGATTACGCGTTCCGCGAAGCGGTTCCAGGGTTGGGACGCGTTGCAACGAGTCCCGCCCGGGAAGGTCGAAGATCACGGAGTCCCAGGAGGCCGCGGCGACGTCGTCCGCGTACTGCTCCAGGCATCGGCCGCGGAAGTACGCCCGGGTGTCCTCCGGCGGCTTGGTACGGGCCCGCTCGATGTCCGGCTCGTCCAGGAGGCGCTTCATGCGGCCACGGGCGACGAGGCGGTTGTAGAGGCCCTTCTCCTCTCGTACGTCGGCGTACTGGAGGTCGACCAGATGCAGCCTCGCGGCGTCCCAGTCCAGGTTGTCACGGCGCCGGTAGCCCTCCATGAGTTCTCGCTTGGCGACCCAGTCGAGTTCGCCGGCGAGGCTCATGGGGTCGTTCTCGAGCCGGTTGAGGGTGTCTTCCCAGCGGCCGAGGACGTCCTTGGTCTGGTCGTCGGCGTCGGCGCCGTAGCGCTCCTCCACGTATTTGCGGGAGAGCTCGTAGTACTCCATTTGCAGCTGGACCGCGGTGAGCGTGCGGCCGCTGCGGAGCGTGACCAGGCGCTTGAGGGTGGGGTCGTGGGAGACCTGGTGGAGGGTGCGGACGGGCTGGTCGACGGCGAGGTCCACGGCGATGAAGCCGTCCTCGATCATCGACAGCACCAAGGATGTCGTGCCGAGCTTCAGGTACGTGGAGATCTCGGCGAGGTTCGCGTCGCCGATGATCACGTGGAGTCGGCGGTATTTTTCCGCGTCCGCGTGGGGCTCGTCGCGGGTGTTGATGATCGGGCGCTTCAGAGTCGTCTCCAGGCCTACCTCGACTTCGAAGTAGTCCGCCCGCTGGCTGAGCTGAAAGCCGTGTTCGTGTCCGTCCTGGCCGATGCCGACGCGGCCCGCTCCGGCGAAGACCTGACGGGAGACGAAGAAGGGCGTGAGGTGGCGCACGATGTCCGAGAAGGGGGTTTCCCGCTTCATCAGGTAGTTCTCGTGGGTGCCGTAGGAGGCGCCTTTGTTGTCGGTGTTGTTCTTGTACAGGTGAATGGGCTGGGCGCCGGGGAGCTGGGCGGCTCGTTCCGCGGCTTCGGCCATGATGCGTTCGCCGGCCTTGTCCCAGAGGACGGCGTCCCGGGGGTTGGTGACCTCGGGGGCGCTGTATTCGGGGTGTGCGTGGTCGACGTAGAGGCGTGCGCCGTTGGTGAGGATGACGTTGGCCAGGCCGATGTCCTCGTCGGTGAGCTGGCTGGCGTCGGCGGCCTCGCGGGCGAGGTCGAAGCCTCGCGCGTCCCGCAGCGGGTTCTCCTCCTCGAAGTCCCATCGGGCCCGCCGGGCCCGGTGCATCGCCGCCGCGTAGGCGTTGACGATCTGGGATGAGGTGAGCATGGCATTGGCGTTGGGGTGGCCGGGGACGGAGATCCCGTACTCCGTCTCGATGCCCATTACTCGCCGTACGGTCATGCGGCCCTCCTTGCCCGGCGGCGTCCTCGGTCGGGGACGCTGCTCAAGTACCGCTGGCGCTCCGGTGCGTGTGCGGTGCCCGTCCCCGCACTGCGCGACTCGGCGGTACGGAAGAGCCTAGAACGCCTTTGCGCTGGTGGGGAGATCATTTGCGTCATTGCCTTGCTCCAGCCGTGGCCTGAAAAGCAGTCGGCTGCGGGTACCCGGTGAGGGCACCCGCAGCCGCCCTGTCTTTTACAGGTACTGACCGGTGTTCGCCACCGTGTCGATGGAGCGTCCGGTGTCGGCGCCCTGCTTTCCGGTGATGAGGGTACGGATGTAGACGATCCGTTCGCCCTTCTTTCCGGAGATTCGGGCCCAGTCGTCCGGGTTGGTGGTGTTGGGCAGGTCTTCGTTCTCCTTGAACTCGTCCACGCAGGCCTGGAGGAGGTGGGCGACGCGGAGGCCCTTCTGCTTGTGCTCGAGGAAGTCCTTGATCGCCATCTTCTTGGCGCGTCCGACGATGTTTTCGATCATGGCGCCGGAGTTGAAGTCCTTGAAGTAGAGGACTTCCTTGTCTCCGTTGGCGTAGGTGACCTCGAGGAAGCGGTTTTCCTCGGTTTCGGCGTACATCTGCTCGACCGCGGTCTGGATCATGCCCTGGACCGTCGAGGACTTGTCGCCGCCGTGCTCGCCGACGTCCTCGGGGTGCAGCGGGAGGCGTTCGGTGAGGTACTTGGCGAAGATGTCCTTGGCGGCTTCGGCGTCCGGACGCTCGATCTTGATCTTCACATCGAGGCGGCCGGGGCGCAGGATCGCGGGGTCGATCATGTCCTCGCGGTTGGAGGCGCCGATGACCACGACGTTCTGCAGGCCTTCTACACCGTCGATCTCGGCGAGCAGCTGGGGGACGATGGTGTTTTCCACGTCCGAGCTGACGCCGGAGCCGCGGGTGCGGAAGAGGGATTCCATCTCGTCGAAGAAGACGATGACGGGGGTGCCCTCGCTGGCCTTCTCACGGGCACGCTGGAAGACGAGGCGGATCTGCCGCTCGGTCTCGCCGACGTACTTGTTGAGGAGCTCGGGGCCCTTGATGTTGAGGAAGAAGCTCTTGCCGGTGGCCTGGCCGGTGACTTCGGCGACCTTCTTGGCCAGCGAATTGGCGACGGCCTTGGCGATGAGTGTCTTGCCGCATCCGGGGGGCCCGTACAGCAGGACGCCCTTGGGCGGCCGCAGTTCGTGCTCCTTGAACAGGTCGGGGTAGAGGTAAGGGAGCTCGACGGCGTCGCGGATCATCTCGATCTGGCCGCCCAGACCGCCGATCTGGTCGTAGCCGATGTCGGGAACCTCTTCGAGGACGAGTTCCTCGACCTCGCTCTTCGGAACGATCTCGTAGACGTAGCCGGACCGGGGTTCGAGGAGCAGGGCGTCGCCGGGACGGATGTTGACGTCCAGCAGCGGCTCGGCGAGCCGTACGACCCGTTCCTCGTCGGTGTGCCCGAGTACCAGGGCGCGTTCGCCGTCCTCGAGGATTTCCTTGAGGGTGACGATGTCACCGACGCGCTCGTACGTCATGGCTTCGACCACGTTGAGCGCTTCGTTGAGCATGACTTCCTGGCCGCGCCTGAGGTCGTCGAGTTCGACGCTCGGGCTGACGTTCACGCGGAGTTTGCGGCCGCCGGTGAAGATGTCGGCGGTGCCGTCCTCGTTCGCCGTGAGGAAGACTCCGAAGCCGGCCGGCGGCTGTGCGAGCCGGTCGACTTCTTCCTTGAGGGCCACGATCTGGTCGCGGGCCTCACGGAGCGTGTTGGCGAGCCGCTCGTTCTGTGCGGACACGCCGGCCAGATTGGTCTGCAGCTCGACGATCCGCTCTTCGAGAATCCTCGTGTGCCGCGGAGAGTCGGCGAGCTTGCGTCGCAGGACGGCGATCTCCTGCTCAAGGTAGGCAATCTGCCCGGCCGGGTCGTCGGACCCTCGTCCCGGGCGGATGCCGCGGTTCATGTCGTCGTCGTGGGCTGCCACGGTCCTCACCTCCTCCAAGGGGAGCTGGACGCTTCCAGACCCTACCTGGGTGGGTGTCGATTGAAACCCCTAGATCACAAAGACTGTCAAGGTGTGTCGTCGGTCACCCTGCGCTCTCCCTCACGCCGTGTGGATACCCAGTCAACGTGATTCAGAAGCGGCCTGTTCCAAGGGTGGAGTGGTCAAAATCCTCCGCGCCGGGCGCGAGTTGCCCCGGTCGTCGGTCGTCGGAGGGCTTGCGGCGCCTGGGCGGTGCGGTGCTGCGGCGGTCGCGTCGGGTCTGGGTGCGGGTCGGCGGCGGTGTCGCGGGCGTTGACTCAGCGTGGCGATGGCGGGTGTCTGGAGTCACATGGGAGACGGCTCGGAGAGATCGTGTTCGCCCTGAGAGATCGGGGTCTGGGGCGGCTGTCGAGCGGGGCTGGACCTCGCCTGGACCGAGGTCGTACTTCGGGCGGAGGTAGGGTCGAAGGGTCCAACACCGGGCGCAGGAGACGGCGGGAGAGATGAGCGTGCAGCAGGAGGCCGGGGTCGACAGTGAGGCTCTGGAGGTCTGGATCGACCAGGATCTCTGTACCGGCGACGGTATCTGCGCCCAGTATGCGCCTGAGGTGTTCGAGTTGGACATCGACGGTCTGGCCTATGTGAAGGGCTCGGGCGACGAGCTGCTGCAGGCCAAGGGCGCCACAACACCCGTACCGCTGCCGCTTCTCACGGATGTGGTCGACTCGGCGCGGGAGTGTCCGGGCGAGTGCATCCATGTGCGTCGGGTGACGGACCGGGTGGAGGTCTTCGGTCCCGGCGCGGAGTGACGGCGCGGGTGCGTTGCGTCACCGGCGTGTGATGGTCCGGGCTTCCGCGGGGTTCAGACGCTGCGGGCTGCGGAGGGCTTGGAGCGCTCGAACGTCCCGTTCTTCCACTGCCATTTCGCGCTGTCCTTGACGTCGGGGCAGCAACGGGGCACGTCGGACGACGAGTAGCCGAGCAGGGTGCCGAGGACGGCGCCGTCCTGTACGGCGATGTCGCTGACGATGGTGCGGTCCTTGGGGTCGACGAGCGTGGCCACGACGCGCGGCTTGCCGGTGTCGGCGGCGGTGGTGAGGACGTACAGGCCGTCGGGCGGGGTGCCCATGGGGGCGTCGCAGTGCACGACGGCAATGGTTTCGGGGCTGCCGTCGCCGTCGAGGTCTCCGGAGGCCTTCTTCACCACGACGGCCTTGACGGGGCCGCATTCGATCGGGAAGTCGACGTCGGCGGGGTCGGGCGCGGGTGCGGTCGCCTGGGCGGTCTTGGAGTCCCGGCCGGCGGCCTGGGCGGCGGTGGCCGCGTCGGGCTGGAGGATCGAGGAGAGGGCGACGACGCCGGCGAGGGCGGTCGCGGTGGCGAGCCAGTGGATCGGGCGGGTGTGCGTGTGCGCGAGTTCCGGGACGGCGGATTGCTGCACTAGGAGTGTCTCCTGTGAGGGCTGTGCCGGTGGGGGTGGCCAGCATGGTGCCACACGTCACAGTGCGGGGGAACGGCGGGGGTGGGCAGATGTTGTGCCGTTGGCCGTCTGTTGTGCTCTTGGCCGCCGCGTCCTGTCCCGGTGTCAACGGAAAGGCGTCGTGGCCGAGTTCCGGGGTGTTCCCGGGAACTCGGCCACGTTGTCTGCACGTTGATTGCGGCACAGGGCCGCCCTAGCGCCCGGCGCCTCCGTCGGCGTTGGGGCCGGCGTAGTCCTCGCCGTAGGCGCCCTTGGCGGGGCGGCGGCGGCGCATGGGGGGCTCGACGCCGTCGGCGAGGCGGCGGGCGGTGAGCAGGAAGCCGGTGTGGCCGATCATGCGGTGGTCGGGGCGGACGGCGAGGCCCTCGACGTGCCAGTTGCGGATCATCGTCTCCCAGGATGTCGGCTCGTTGAAGCAGCCGATCTCGCGGATGGACTCGACGGTCCGGGCTAGCTGGGTGGTGGTGGCGACGTAGCAGCAGAGGATGCCGCCGGGGACGAGGGCCTTGGAGACGGCTTCCAGGCATTCCCAGGGGGCGAGCATGTCGAGGATGACGCGGTCGACGTCGGTGTCGCTGAGGTTGTCCTGGAGGTCGCCGACGGTGAGCTGCCAGGCGGGGTGGGGGCCGCCGAAGTAGCGCTCCACGTTCTGCCGGGCGATGTCGGCGAAGTCCTCGCGGCGCTCGTAGCTGTGCAGCATGCCCTGGTCGCCGATAGCGCGCAGCAGGAAGCTGCTGAGCGAGCCGGAGCCCACGCCCGCTTCCACGACGCGTGCGCCGGGGAAGATGTCGGCGAAGGACAGGATCTGCCCCGCGTCCTTGGGGTAGACCACGGCGGCGCCGCGGGGCATGGACAGGACGTAGTCGGGGAGCAGGGGGCGCAGCGCGAGGTAGGCGACGTTCCCGGTGGTGCGGACGACGCTGCCTTCGGGAGCACCGATCAGTTCGTCGTGCGGGAAGGAACCCTTGTGGGTGTGGAAGTTCTTCCCGGCTTCGAGCGTGAACGTGTAGTGACGGCCCTTGGGATCGGTCAGCTGTACCTGGTCCCCGACCTTGAAGGGCCCGCGTCGGCGGGCGGCACCGGTCGGTTCGGACATGTGACCAGCCTACCGGCGTTTATCGGGGTCGCCGACCACTAGGAGGGCCGGGCCATGGCCTTCACGAAGGCGCGCTCCACGTCGGCGGCGGACAGGACGCCGTAGATCTCGCCGGTTTCCTCGACGACGAGGTATTCGGTGGCGGGGGTGGCGCGCAGGGCGTCCAGGAGGTCTTCGCCGGCCAGTTCGGCGGAAACGCGCATGCCGTCGGTGAGGTCCTGGGCGAGGCCGCTGACGGCGACCCAGGGGCGGCGGTGTTCGGGGACGCCGACGATGGCGGCCTCGCGGACGAGGGAGAGGGGCTGGCCGTCGGGGTCGACGACGACGAGGGCGCGGGCCCCGGCCTCGTTGGCGCGGCGCAGGGCCTCGGAGAGGGGGGTGTCCGTCTCGACGGGGACGGCGCGGCGGGTGAGGTTGCGGGCGCGCAGCTCGGGGAGGTGTTCGCGCAGGCGGGCCATGCGCAGGCTGTTGCCGGCGCCGGTCCAGATGATCGCGGCGAGGATCGCGGCGAGCAGGGCGTCCATGACGGTGTCCATGCCGACGTTGTCCACGGCGTCGCGGCCGAGTGCGCCGGACTGGGTGAGCAGGGGCAGGCCGATCAGGACGGAGACGGCGAGGGCGCGGCCGACCCAGGCGGCGGCGATGGTGCCGCTCATGGGTTTGCCGGTGATCTTCCAGATGACGGCGCGGAGCATGCGGCCGCCGTCGAGGGGCAGGCCCGGGAGCAGGTTGAAGGCGGCGACGATGAGGTTGGAGATCATCAGGCCGGCCAGCAGGACGCCGGGGACGGTGCCGGGCTCGACGGGTTGCAGGGCCAGGTAGAAGAGGCCCGCGAGGACGAGGGAGAGCAGCGGGCCGACGAAGGCGAGGACGAATTCGCGGCCGGGGGTCTCGGCCTCCTTCTCGATCTCGGAGACGCCGCCGAAGAACTGGAGCTGGATGCGGCGGACCGGGAGCTTGAAGCGGAGGGCGGCGACGGTGTGGGCGAGTTCGTGGACGAGTACGGAGGCGTAGAAGGCGACCGCGAAGAAGAGGGAGACGAGGTAGCGGGCGGCGCCGAGTTCGGGCAGCACGCGGTCGAGCTGGCCGCCGAACACCCAGGTGATCAGCGCGGCGACGAGGAACCAGCTGGGCGCGACGTAGACGGGCACCCCGAAGGGGCGTCCCATCAGCAGTCCGCCTCTGGGATCGCGGGGGCGCGGGGGCTGGGGGCCTTTGGTGGCGTCGGTGTGCGCGAAGGGACGGTCGTCGTGGTCCTGGGCGGTGGGCGAGGCGTGGTGCGCCGGGCTTGCGGCCGGGCGCTCGCCGCTGGAGGGCGGCGTTCCGGGTTGCGCGTCGCCGCCGGGAGCCGCATCCGCGGACCGGCTGTCCTGGTCGTCCGTGGCGGCGCTGTCCGAGGGTGTTGTGGCGTCCAAGTGCCGTGCCTCCGTGGCCCGTTCGTCGGCCGGGTCGGGGCGTGCGGGGTCCGTGGCCGGGGTCGTACGACCCCGGTGGCGCTCGGTCGGCTCCTCGTTGCCGGACCGCGGCTGCCCGCTCCCGCCGCTCTCGTCCACGGTGTCCCCTCGTTCGCAGCGTCTCCCGCGCCTGCCGGGCGGAAGGTCTCGGGTCGATGGTATGCGGCCGTCGGGACGCGTTCCGCCCCGGCACCCCCTGTGTTTGCACTGCCGTCGCAGCGGTCACGACCGTGACCGGGTCACTGTCAGTGGCGAGCCGTATGGTCTGTGGTCATGGAGACGAGCACCGAGGGCGCGGCGGAGGCCCACAGCGGCGGTAGGACGGCGGCGGCCGAGGCGGCGGCCGTGGCCATACCGCATGCGCGACCGCAGGCCGAGCCACCCGTCCCCGCGCCTGCCGAGCCCGCGGTGCAGCCGGCCGGGTCGCCCTCGGGGGCGCCCGCCTCCCCGCCGCTGCGCCAGGCCGCACCCCCGGTCTCCCTCTCCCCTTCGCGCGCCAGTGACTTCATGCAGTGCCCGCTGCTGTACCGGCTGCGGGTGATCGACCGGCTGCCCGAGAAGCCGAGTGAGGCGGCGACGCGGGGCACCTTGGTGCACGCGGTGCTGGAGCGGCTGTTCGACGCCCCGGCCGCGGAGCGTACGGCGCCGCGGGCGAAGTCGCTGGTGCCGGGGCAGTGGGAGCGGCTGCGGGAGAGCCGGCCGGAGGTGCTGGAGCTGTTCGCGGACGATCCGGAGGGCGCGCGGCTGGCGCGCTGGCTGGGTGAGGCGGAGCAGCTGGTGGAGCGCTGGTTCACGCTGGAGGATCCGACGCGGCTGGAGCCGGCCGAGCGGGAGCTGTTCGTCGAGGCGGAGCTGGATTCGGGGCTCAGGCTGCGCGGGATCATCGACCGGGTGGATGTGGCGCCGACGGGCGAGGTGCGGATCGTCGACTACAAGACGGGCAAGGCGCCCCGGCCCGAGTACGCCGAAGGTGCGCTGTTCCAAATGAAGTTCTACGCGCTGGTGGTGTGGCGGCTGAAGAAGGTCGTGCCGCGGCGGCTGCAGCTGGTCTATCTCGGCAGCGGTGATGTGCTGACGTACGACCCGGTCCTCGCCGATCTGGAGCGGGTGGAGCGCAAGCTGCTGGCGCTGTGGGAGGCGATCCGGCTGGCGACGGAGACGGGGGACTGGCGGCCGCGGCCGACGAAGCTGTGCGGCTGGTGCGACCACCAGGCGGTTTGCCCGGAATTCGGGGGTACTCCCCCGCCCTATCCGCTGCCGGTCAGGGCGGCCGAGTCGGGCGGCACCGAGCAGGGCAGAATGGGGCCGGACTAGCGAAGGAGACTTACGTGGCCATCCGCGTCCTACTGGTCGACGACCAGCCGCTGCTGCGTACCGGCTTCCGGATGATTCTGGAGGCCGAGCAGGACATCGCGGTCGTCGGCGAGGCCGGAGACGGCCTCCAGGCGCTCGACCAGGTGCGGGCCCTGCAGCCCGATGTGGTTCTGATGGACATCCGTATGCCGCGGATGGACGGTGTGGAGGCGACCCGGCAGATCACCGGGCCGGGGCGGGACGGACCGGCCAAGGTGCTGGTGCTGACCACCTTCGACCTCGACGAGTATGTGGTGGAGGCGCTGAAGGCGGGGGCCAGCGGGTTTCTGCTGAAGGACGCCCCGGCCAATGAGCTGGTGCAGGCGATCCGGGTGGTCGCGGCGGGCGAGGCGATGCTCGCGCCGAGCATCACGCGCCGGCTGCTCGACAAGTACGCCACGCATCTGCCCTCCGGCGACGAGCCCGTTCCGGACACGCTGAACACGCTCACCGAGCGTGAGGTGGAGGTGCTGAAGCTGGTGGCGCGCGGGCTGTCGAACGCGGAGATCGCGGCGGACCTGTTCGTCAGCGAGACCACGGTCAAGACGCATGTGGGGCACGTCCTGACCAAGCTGGGGCTGCGTGACCGGGTGCAGGCCGCGGTGTATGCGTACGAGAGCGGGCTGGTGCGCCCGGGAGCGCAGTAGCCGGGTGTCCTACGACGCCGAGGGCGCCCCTTCGCCGGAAGGGGCGCCCTCGGCGTTCGTGCCGTCAGGTCAGTCCTTGTTGAGTTCCCAGAACCGGAACACGGTCGAGGCGTCGAGGCAGTACTCGAGGCCGTAGACGTTGTCGCGGGTGACGGCGTACTGCTTGCCCTGCCACAGCGGCAGCACGGGCACGTCGTCGGCGACGATGTCCTGGAGCCGGCCGTAGTCGGAGTTGGTCGCGGCGCGGTCGCTCTCGGACGCGGTGCGCGGGATGAGCGTGCCGGTGATCGTGCTGTTGGTGTAGTTGTTGCTCAGCACGTTGCCCTCGCCGAAGAAGGGGCCGGTGAAGTTGTCGGCGTCCGGGTAGTCCGGAACCCAGCCCTTCACGTACACGCCGTACTTGCCGTCGGCGATGTCCTGCTCGTACTGGTCGAACGCCACGGACTGGACGTCGGCGTCGAACAGGCCGCTGGCGTTGAGCTGGGCGGCGATCGCCTTGAGCTCGTCGTCGGTGGCGGGGCCGTAGCGGGACGGGGTCGACCACAGGGTCAGCTTGACCTTGTCGGTGATGCCGTCGGCGCTCAGGGCCGCGGCTGCCTTGGCCTTGGAGGGCTTGGCGCCGTAGGTGTCGAAGAAGGCCGTGTTGTGGCCGGCGATACCGGCCGGGATGATCGAGTACAGCGGGGTCGCGGTGTCCTTGTAGACGTCCTTCATCAGGGCGTCGCGGTCGAGCAGGTAGGCGATGGCCTTGCGAACGCCGAGCTTTCCGGTGACCGGGTCGTCCATGTTGAAGACCAGGTGCTGGACCTCGGCGCTGTTGCCGTCGACGATCTCGACGCCCGAGCCGGGGTCGGCCTTCTCGATGTCGGCGATGTCGCTCGCGGCGAGGCCTCGGTAGGCGATGTCGACCTTCTTGTCGAGCAGGGCCGTCTTCAGCGCGGTCTGGTCGCCGTGGAAGAACTTGAGGGTGACCCCGGAGTTCTGGACCTCGGCGGTGCCCTTGTAGTGCTCGTTGACCGAGAAGACGGCCTCGTCGTCGCTGAAGGAGTCGAGCTTGTACGGGCCGGAGCCGACCGCCTCGCCGTCCTTGCGCAGGCCGCTCGCCTCGTACGACGTGTGGTCGACGATGGAGCCGGCGCCGGAGGCGATCTTGCTCGGGAAGGTGGCGTCCGCGGTGTTGAGGCGGAAGACGACCGTCTTCTCGTCCGGCGTCTCGACCTTCTCGAGCATGGGGAACATGATCGCGGGGCCGGCCTCGTCGTTGATCTTCAGCATGCGGTCGAAGGAGAACTTCACGTCCTCCGAGGTGAGCGCGTTACCGTTGCTGAACTTCAGGCCGTCCTTCAGCGTGCACTGGTAGACCCTGGTCGAGGTGTCCGTGAAGGCACACTCCTCGGCGGCCTCCGGCTGCGGTTCGGTGGCTCCCTTGGGGAAGCTCAGCAGCGACTGGAAGACGTTGTTGAACAACAGCCAGGATCCGGGGTCGTAGCCGGAGGCGGGGTCGGTGGCCAGGACGTCGTCGGACATCCCCATGACCACGGAGGAGCCTCCGCTCCCCGAGTCCCCGGTTTCCGTTCCGCATCCGGTCAGCAGTCCGGAGGCCAGTCCCGCCACGATCGGCAGGACCGGCCACTGGTTACGCATATTCACGTGCAGGTGCCTTGTCGTCGGTTCCGAATTGCGGGGCCGTCGTCCACGGCCCCGGGCACGGGAGTGGTCAGCCGCTGACTCCGCGGCCGAGCTCCCACAGCTGAAGCGTGGAGGAGGAGTTGAGGGCGTAGGCGGTGCCCGTGATGTCGTCGCGGGCGGCGACGTACTGCTTGCCCTGCCACAGCGGCAGCACGGGCACGTCGTCGGCGACGATGTCCTGAATCTCCGTCAGGCTCTTCACGGCGGACAGCCGGTCGGCCTCCCGGCGCGACTGAGGGATCAGCGCGCTGCGGATCTGGCTGTTGTCGTACGGCGAGCCGAGGAAGTTGTCCTTGTCCAGGAAGGGCGCGAGGTAGTTGTCGGCGTCCGGGAAGTCCGGGAACCATCCCATGCCGTAGACGTCGTACTCGCCCTTCTGCTCGGCCGGGCGGAAGGTCTCCCAGAGGGCGCCCTCGATCTGGACGTCGAACAGGCCGCTGGCGTTCAGCTGCTTCTGGAGCAGCTCGAACTCCTCCTTGGTGGCCGAGCCGTAGTGGTCGGTCGTGTAGTGGAGGGTCAGCTTCACCGGGGTGGTGATGTCGGCCTTGGTCAGCATGGCCTTGGCCTTGGCCACGTTCGGGTCGCCGTACTTGTTGAAGAACGCGTTGGAGTGGCCGGTGATGGTGGCCGGGACCAGCGAGTAGAGCGGCTCCGCCTGGTCGCCGTACACCTTGGCGACCAGTGCGGCGCGGTCGATGATCTGGGCCATCGCCTGGCGCACGGCCTTGGTCTTCACCGTCGGGGCGTCGGTGTTGAAGGCGAGATAGCGGATTTCCAGGCCGGGCATCTCGACGATGTCCTCGTCGGTGCCGGCGGCGGCGCCCGAGAGCTTCGTTATCTGCTTGGGCGACATGGTGCGCGTCATCAGGTCGATGTCACCGTCGTCGAGCGCGGTGCCCATCTCGCCGGCGTCGCCGAAGGAGCGCAGTTCGACCTTGTCGTTGTTCACCTTCAACGTCCCCTTGTAGTTGGGGTTCTTGGTGAACACGGCCTTGACCAGCTCGTCGTTCTTGACCTCGGACTGGAAGGTGTACGGGCCGGAGCCGTCGACCGCGAAGCCGTCGCGCAGCTTGTTCTTCTCGTAGTCGTCGGGGTTGACGATGCCGGCGACCGGCGTCGACAGCTTGAACGGGAAGGTGGCGTCGGCGGTCTTGAGGTGGAAGATCACCTCGCGGTCGCCCTGCGTCTCGACGGTGTCGATGGTGGACAGCAGCGCGAACACACCGCTGTCGGCCTGGATCGACAGAGCGCGGTCGATGGAGTACTTCACATCGGCCGCAGTGACGGGGTCACCGCCCGCGAACTTGAGGCCGTCGCGGAGTGTGCAGACGTAGCGCTCGTTGCCGGTGTCGGTGAAGCCGCACTTCTCGGCGGCCTCCGGCACCGGTTCGCCCTCGCCGCGGGGCTGGATCATCAGCGTCTGCACGGTCTGACGCAGGACGTTCCAGGTGCCGACGTCGTAGGCGTACGCCGGGTCGAGGGGCGCGGGGGCTTCCGTCGAGGCGCTGAACCGGTCGGTGGTGCCGACGACGATCGCGTCACCGCCGCCGCTGCCGCTGCCCGTCCCGCCGCAGGCTGCGAGCACCGGCGCGAGCAGGCCGATGACGGCCGGCAGCGCCAAAGTCTTACGGTTCATGCTCGAGTTTCTCCAGAGCTGTGAGTCCGTGTACCCGGCATGCAGGGGTGTCGCAGCGGGGCACGGGGGTAGAGGTGATGTTCTCGCGACGAGATTAGTCGGCACCTGCGCAAGGGTTGGCCGCACCCGGAGTTGAGGCCCCATCACGCAGTGGAACGGGGTGTGGACGCACCGAAAAACCGACCGGGGAAGGATTCGTGCAGCATCCCCTCAATCGGGACACAAGGTCCCGACCCAGCTGCCGAATTGGGGGCGAGCAGCACAAGACGAGCACTCTGTCGACCCGCTGGGGAGTGGTGAACGTCACATCCCCAACGGTCGGTGCGAGGGCCGGAATTCAGCCATCCAGCGCCGCGTGAATTCTTTTACCGACGCACGCATGGAATTACCGCGCTATCCAGCCCCGCACGCTCGGTGAATGCCTAGCCCATTTCCGTCATCAGGCCCTGCAGAAATGCCAGGTCGACCACTTCCAGCGAGGTCACGACGGTGCGCCGGGCGGCCGGGGCGATGGGCGCCACCGAGGGCACGGCCACCACCTGGCAGCCGGCGGCCTCGGCCGCGGCCACACCGGTCGCGGTGTCCTCGATGACCGCGCATCTGGCCGGATCCACGCCGAGCCCGGCCGCCGCGAACAAGTACGGCTCCGGATCCGGCTTGGTGCGCCGCACCTCGTCCCCGGCGACCGTCAGGGCGAAGTGGTGGGCGCCGAGCGAGGAGAGCACCCGGTCGATGATGCGCCGGTGCGAGGCGGAGACCAGGGCGGTGGGGATCTCGTACGCCGACAACTCGCCCAGCAGCCGGGCGGCACCCGGCATCAGCGGCAGGGCGCGGTCGATACGGTCCTCGAAGCCCTGGTTGAGCAGGACGCTGAGCTCGGCGAGGGTGATGTCGGCGCCGGTGGCCTCGATCAGGAACCCCGCACTGCGGCTCATCGGGCCGCCGACCACGACATGGCGCCAGGAGTCGTCGAGGGCGTGGCCGAGACCGGCGAAGATCTCGACCTCGACGTCCCACCAGAAGCCCTCGGTGTCCACCAAGGTGCCGTCCATGTCGAGGAGCACGGCCTGAAGTGCCGACCCTTCGGCCGTTCGGGTTCCGAGCGCGGGGACCGTGCTGGTCATCCGGCCTACCTCCTTGAGGGACGATCAGGCCGGTTCCCGGAAAGGGAACCGGCCTGCGGTGGACCGACCAGTGTACGACTTCTTCGATCAGCGTGCCCGATCGTCCTTGAGGACGGCTGAACCCGCAGGTCAGCGGGTACGGCGCCGCCCGGTCACCGGGCGTTGAAGTACTTCGCCTCCGGGTGGTGGATCACGATGGCGTCCGTGGACTGCTCCGGGTGCAACTGGAACTCCTCGGAGAGCTGGACGCCGATGCGCTCCGGCTCAAGGAGTTCGGCGATCTTGGCGCGGTCCTCCAGGTCGGGGCAGGCGCCGTAGCCGAGGGAGAAGCGGGCGCCCCGGTACTTCAGGCTGAACATGTCCTCGATCTCGGCCGGGTCCTCACCGGCGAAGCCCAGCTCGGACCGCACGCGCGCGTGCCAGTACTCGGCGAGCGCCTCGGCCAACTGCACGGACAGACCGTGCAGTTCGAGGTAGTCGCGGTAGGAGTCGGACGCGAACAGCTTCGCGGTCTCCTCGCCGATCCGCGAGCCCACGGTGACGACCTGGAGGCCTACGACGTCGGTCTCGCCGGACTCCTCCGGGCGGAAGAAGTCCGCCAGGCACAGGTGCCGGCCGCGGCGCTGGCGCGGGAAGGTGAAGCGGGTGCGCTCGTTGCCGTCGTCGTCCAGGAGGATCAGGTCGTCGTCCTTGGACACGCACGGGAAGTAGCCGTAGACGACGGCCGCTTCCAGCAGGTTCTCGGTCTGCAGCTTGTCCAGCAGGCCACGCAGGCGCGGGCGGCCCTCGGTCTCGACGAGTTCCTGGTACGACGGCCCGTCCCCGGTGCGGGTCTCCTTCAGGCCCCACTGGCCCTTGAAGAGAGCGCCCTCGTCCAGCCAGGAGGCGTACTCCTTGAGCTGGATGCCCTTGATGACGCGGGTGCCCCAGAACGGCGGCGTGGGCACGGGGTTGTCGGTGGCGACGTCGGAGCGGACGTGTCCCTCCTCCGGGCGCTCCTCGACCTGGACGGTGGCCGCCCGCACCCGGCGCTGCTTCAGCTCGGGCAGCTTCGCGCCGGGCACGCCCCGCTTGACGCCGATGAGGGCGTCCATGAGGCGCAGGCCCTCGAACGCGTCGCGGGCGTAGCGGACTTCGCCCTCGTAGATCTCGTGCAGGTCCTGCTCGACGTAGGCGCGGGTCAGGGCCGCGCCGCCGAGGATGACCGGGAAATCGGCCGCCATCTTGCGCTGGTTGAGCTCCTCCAGGTTCTCCTTCATGATCACCGTGGACTTGACCAGGAGACCGGACATGCCGATGACATCGGCCCGGTGCTCCTCGGCGGCCTCCAGGATCGCGGAGACGGGCTGCTTGATGCCCAGATTGACCACGGTGTAGCCGTTGTTGGACAGGATGATGTCGACGAGGTTCTTGCCGATGTCGTGCACGTCGCCGCGCACGGTCGCCAGCACGATGGTGCCCTTGCCCTCGTCGTCCGTCTTCTCCATGTGCGGCTCGAGGTAGGCCACCGCCGTCTTCATCACCTCGGCGGACTGCAGCACGAACGGCAACTGCATCTGACCGGAGCCGAACAGCTCACCGACGACCTTCATGCCGTCCAGCAGCGTCTCGTTGACGATGTCCAGGGCCGGGCGCTCCTGGAGTGCGTCGTCCAGGTCCTGTTCGAGGCCGTTCTTCTCGCCGTCGATGATGCGTCGCTTGAGGCGCTCGTTCAGCGGCAGGGCGGCCAGTTCCTCGGCACGACCCGCCTTCAGGGACTTGGTGGTGGCGCCCTCGAACAGGGCCATCAGCTTCTGCAGCGGGTCGTAGCCCTCGGCACGGCGGTCGTAGATGAGGTCGAGAGCCGTCTGGACCTCTTCCTCGGTGAAGCGGGCGATGGGCAGGATCTTCGACGCGTGCACGATCGCCGAGTCCAGGCCCGCCTTCACGCACTCGTCCAGGAAGACGGAGTTCAGAAGCATGCGGGCGGCCGGGTTCAGGCCGAAGGAGATGTTCGACAGGCCCAGCGTGGTCTGCACGTCCGGGTGGCGGCGCTTGAGCTCGCGGATCGCCTCGATGGTGGCGATGCCGTCCTTACGGGACTCCTCCTGACCGGTGCAGATGGTGAAGGTCAGGGTGTCGATGAGGATGTCCGACTCGTGGATGCCCCAGTTGCCGGTCAGATCGTCGATCAGCCGCTCGGCGATCGCGACCTTGTGCTCCGGGGTACGGGCCTGGCCCTCCTCGTCGATGGTCAGCGCGATCAGCGCGGCGCCGTGCTCCTGGGCCAGCTTGGTCACCTTGGCGAAGCGGGACTCGGGGCCGTCGCCGTCCTCGTAGTTCACCGAGTTGATCACCGCGCGCCCGCCGAGCTTCTCCAGCCCGGCCCGGATCACGTCCACCTCGGTGGAGTCCAGCACGATCGGCAGCGTGGACGCGGTGGCGAACCGGCCCGCGAGTTCCTCCATGTCGGCGACGCCGTCCCGGCCGACGTAGTCCACACACAGGTCCAGCATGTGGGCGCCCTCGCGGATCTGCTCGCGGGCCATCTCCACGCAGTCGTCCCAGCGGGCCTCCAGCATGGCCTCGCGGAACTTCTTCGAGCCGTTGGCGTTGGTGCGCTCGCCGATGGCCATGTACGCGGTGTCCTGGCGGAACGGCACCGTCTGGTACAGGGAGGCGGCGCCCGGCTCGGGACGCGGGTTCCGCTCGCTCGGGGTGAGGTCCCGCACCCGTTCCACGACCTGGCGCAGATGCTCCGGCGTCGTACCGCAGCAGCCGCCGATCAGGGACAGGCCGTAGTCGCGGACGAAGTTCTCCTGCGCGTCCGCGAGGCCCTCGGCGTCCAGCGGGAAGTGCGCGCCGTCCTTGGTGAGGATCGGCAGGCCGGCGTTCGGCATGCACAGCAGCGGGATGCGGGAGTGCCGGGTGAGGTAGCGCAGGTGCTCGCTCATCTCGGCGGGGCCGGTGGAGCAGTTCAGGCCGATCATGTCGATGCCGAGCGGCTCCAGCGCGGTGAGCGCGGCTCCGATCTCGGAGCCCAGCAGCATCGTGCCGGTCGTCTCGAAGGCCATCGACACCAGCAGGGGCACGTCGGCGCCGGTCGCCTCCAGGGCCCGGCGGGCGCCCAGCACGGAGGCCTTGGTCTGCAGCAGGTCCTGGGTGGTCTCGACGATCAGCGCGTCGGCGCCGCCGGCCAGCAGGCCCTCGGCGTTGGCCTGGTAGCCGTCGCGGATCGTGCCGTATGCGACGTGGCCGAGGGTGGGCAGCTTGGTGCCCGGGCCGACCGAGCCCAGCACCCAGCGGGGGCGGCCGTCGCGGGCGGCGTACTCGTCGGCGGTCTCGCGGGCGATACGGGCGCCCGCCTCCGACAGCTCATGCACCCGGTCGGCGATGTCGTACTCCGCCGCGGCCGTGTGGTTGGCGCCGAACGTGTTCGTCTCGACGCAGTCGACGCCCACCGCGAAGTACGCGTCATGGACGGAGCGGACGATGTCGGGACGGGTGACGTTCAGGATCTCGTTACAGCCCTCGAGGTTCTCGAAGTCCTCGAGGGTGGGGTCCTGCGCCTGCAGCATGGTGCCCATCGCACCGTCGGCGACCACCACACGGGTGGCGAGTGCCTGACGGAGCGCGGACACACGGGTCCGGCTGTCGGCGGAAGGGGTCAGCGGCGACGAGGCCATGAAAGGGCTCCCTTTGGTGCGACGGCTGTCGGCTTTGCGCAACCCGTGGGACGTTCCACAGTAGGCGCACGGCAGCCAGCGTAGCCGGGTCCATGGCGGGATGGTCATACGGTCCACGGGACGGACGCGAATGACGAGCAGGACCCCAGCGGGATACGCGTACGGGGTACGGCGCGGAACAGTGCCGCGACGGGTTCTCGCAGACCATTGGCGAGGGGTCGGCATGGACCGGTAGTGTTCGACATTGCCGAACGGCGGCAGCGGACGTCGCGGGTCGACGGTCGAAGGGGACGGAGGCAGGACGGCGATGGCACGGAACATCCAGTCGCTCGAACGGGCGGCCGCGATGCTGCGGCTGCTCGCGGGCGGCGAGCGACGGCTCGGTCTGTCGGACATCGCCTCATCCCTGGGCCTCGCCAAGGGCACCGCCCACGGCATCCTGCGCACCCTCCAGCAGGAGGGCTTCGTCGAGCAGGACGACGCTTCCGGGCGCTACCAGCTGGGCGCCGAGCTGCTGCGCCTGGGCACCACCTACCTGGACGTGCACGAACTGCGGGCCCGCGCCCTGGTGTGGGCGGACGACCTGGCCCGCTCCAGCGGCGAGAGCGTCTATCTGGGCGTGCTGCACCAGCACGGCGTGCTGATCGTGCACCACGTCTTCCGGCCCGACGACAGCCGGCAGGTCCTGGAGATCGGCGCGATGCAGCCGTTGCACTCCACGGCCCTGGGCAAGGTCCTGTCGGCCTACGACCCGGTCGCGCACAGCGAGGTGCTGGAGGCCGACCGCAAGGCCTTCACGGACCGGACGGTGTGCGAGCTCGACAGCTTCGAGCAGATCCTCGACGTGACACGCGCGCGTGGCTATGCGGCGGACGTCGAGGAGACCTGGGAGGGCGTCGCCTCCATCGCCGCCCCCATCCACGACCGGCGGCGCATGCCGGTCGGCGCGGTCGGTGTCACCGGCGCCGTGGAGCGGCTGTGCCGGGACGGCGAGGTGCGGCCCGAGCTGATCGCGGCGGTGCGGGACTGCGCCCGCGCGGTCTCCCGGGATCTGGGCGCCGGGCGGTTCTGAGCGCCGTAGGCACAACCAGTCCGTCCCACAAGTTCATCCAGCAAACCGGGGCACCATCGGGCGCTCCGGTTGTTGTCATGCCTTGTGAGGCGTTGTCATGGTTTGGCAAGGCGTTTGATCGATAGCTCACCGCGATCAATAACGATCGTGTTTTCGATAACAGAACCCTTGACGCACCTGTAACGCCAGGGCAAGACTCCCGTCCATCGGTCGACATTGTCGAACACCGACCGGCAATAGGCGTTACAGTGTGATGACGCCAAGGGCCGGCAGCTCTCCCCCTGGACGAAGGACAAAGGAGTCGCGGGTGTCCAGCTCCGACATCTTCATCGGCGAGACCATCGGTACCGCCATACTCATCCTGCTGGGCGGTGGCGTCTGCGCCGCCGTCACGCTCAAGGCCTCCAAGGCCCGTAACGCCGGCTGGCTCGCCATCACCTTCGGGTGGGGTTTCGCCGTACTGACCGCCGTGTACACCTCCGCGCCGCTCTCCGGCGCCCACCTCAACCCGGCCGTGACCCTGGCGCTCGCGATCAAGGACGACGACTGGAGCAACGTTCCGACCTACTGGGGCGGACAGCTGCTCGGCGCGATGATCGGCGCGGCGCTGGTGTGGGTCGCCTACTACGGCCAGTTCCACGCGCACCTCACCGACAAGGAGATCGTCGGCGGTCCGGGCGCGCAGGCCACCACCGCCAAGGCCGTCGAGGCCCGCGAAAAGGGCGCAGGACCGGTCCTGGGCATCTTCTCCACCGGCCCGGAGATCCGGGTCGTCTGGCAGAACCTCGCCACGGAGATCATCGGCACCGTCGTGCTGGTGCTGGCCATCCTCACCCAGGGCCTCAACGCCGACGGTGACGGCCTCGGCACACTGGGCGCCCTGATCACCGCCCTGGTGGTCGTCTCGATCGGTCTGTCCCTCGGCGGCCCGACCGGCTACGCGATCAACCCGGCCCGTGACCTCGGCCCGCGTATCACGCACGCCCTGCTGCCCCTGCCCAACAAGGGCGGCTCCGACTGGGGTTACGCCTGGATCCCGGTGGTCGGTCCGCTGATCGGCGGCGCCATCGCGGCAGGCATCTACAACGTCGCTTTCGCTTAGAGCACGATTCAGCCATCGCGCCGTACAGACAGCCCCTCCCTACGGAACCCCAGGAGCACACCGTGACCGACGCGCACACCGCCGGGCCGTTCATCGCCGCCATCGACCAGGGCACCACCTCCAGCCGCTGCATCGTCTTCGACCGGGACGGCCGTATCGTCTCCGTCGACCAGAAGGAGCACGAGCAGATCTTCCCGAAGCCGGGCTGGGTGGAGCACAACGCCACCGAGATCTGGACCAACGTCCAGGAGGTCGTCGCCGGAGCCGTCGAGAAGGCCGGCATCACCCGCGACGACATCAAGGCCATCGGCATCACCAACCAGCGCGAGACGACCGTGCTGTGGGACAAGAACACCGGTGAGCCCGTCCACAACGCCATCGTCTGGCAGGACACCCGTACCGACGCGCTCTGCAAGGAGCTCGGCCGCAACGTCGGCCAGGACCGCTTCCGCCGTGAGACCGGCCTCCCCCTCGCCTCCTACTTCGCCGGGCCCAAGGCCCGCTGGCTGCTCGACAACGTCGAGGGTCTGAAGGAGCGCGCCGAGGCGGGCGACATCCTCTTCGGCACCATGGACAGCTGGGTCATCTGGAACCTGACCGGCGGTGTGGACGGCGGCCATCACGTCACCGACGTCACCAACGCCTCCCGCACCATGCTGATGAACCTCCACACCATGGAGTGGGACGAGAAGATCGCCGAGTCCATCGGTGTGCCGCTGCAGATCCTCCCCGAGATCCGCTCCTCCTCCGAGGTCTACGGCGAGATCAAGGGCGGCAAGCTGGGCGACCTGCTCGGCGGCATCCCGGTCGCGTCCGCGCTCGGCGACCAGCAGGCGGCCCTGTTCGGCCAGACCTGTTTCTCCGAGGGCGAGGTCAAGTCGACCTACGGCACCGGCACCTTCATGGTGATGAACACCGGCGACAAGATCATCAACTCGTACGCGGGCCTGCTGACCACCGTCGGCTACAAGATCGGTGAGCAGCCGACGGTCTACGCCCTCGAGGGCTCGATCGCCGTCACCGGTTCGCTGGTGCAGTGGATGCGTGACCAGATGGGCCTGATCTCCACCGCCGCCGAGATCGAGACGCTCGCGCTCTCGGTCGAGGACAACGGCGGCGCCTACTTCGTGCCGGCCTTCTCCGGCCTGTTCGCCCCGCACTGGCGTTCCGACGCCCGCGGTGTGATCGCCGGTCTGACCCGGTACGTCACCAAGGCGCACCTCGCGCGCGCCGTCCTGGAGGCCACCGCCTGGCAGACCCGGGAGATCGCCGACGCCATGGTCAAGGACTCCGGCGACGAGCTGGTGGCCCTCAAGGTCGACGGCGGTATGACCTCCAACAACCTGCTGATGCAGACCCTCTCGGACTTCCTGGACGCCCCCGTGGTGCGCCCGATGGTCGCCGAGACCACCTGCCTCGGCGCCGCCTACGCCGCCGGTCTCGCCGTCGGCTTCTGGTCCAGCACCGACGAGCTGCGCGCCAACTGGCGGCGGGCCGCCGAGTGGACCCCCCGCATGGACGCGGACACCCGCGACCGTGAGTACAAGAGCTGGCTCAAGGCCGTCGAGCGGACCATGGGCTGGATCGAGGACGACGAGAACTGACGACAGCCGCCAGCTCTCGAACTCTGATGAGGAGTAAGAACCCGAAATGACCAGTCAGTCCACCCTGCAGTCCGTGCCTGCCCTTGGTACGCGCCCGGCCTCCGGCTCGAACCCGAGCCGCGCCGAGACCCGGGAGCAGCTCGCCAGAGCGTCGTACGACCTTCTCGTGATCGGCGGCGGCATCCTGGGCATCTCCACCGCCTGGCACGCCGCGCAGGCCGGGCTCAGGGTGGCGCTGGTCGACGCCGGCGACTTCGCCGGTGCCACCTCCTCCGCCTCCTCCAAGCTGCTCCACGGCGGTCTGCGTTATCTGCAGACCGGCGCGGTGAGGCTGGTGGCGGAGAACCACTTCGAGCGCCGTGCGGTCTCCCGCCAGGTGGCCCCCCACCTGGCGAACCCGCTCACCTTCTACCTCCCCGTGTACAAGGGGGGCCCGCACGGCGCGGCCAAGCTGGGCGCGGGCGTGTTCGCGTACTCGGCGCTCTCCGCCTTCGGCGACGGCGTCGGCCATCTGCTCTCCCCCGCCAAGGCCCAGCAGGACGTGCCGGAGCTGCGCACCGAGAACCTCAAGGCCGTGGCCGTGTACGGCGACGACCAGATGAACGACGCCCGCATGGCGCTGATGACGGTCCGCGCGGCCACCGAGGCGGGCGCGGTCGTCCTGAATCACGCCGAGGTGACCGGGCTGCGCTTCACCAAGGGCCGGGTGACGGGCGCGGAGCTGAAGGACCGCACGACCGGCGTCGAGTTCGGGGTCGACGCCCGTCTCGTGCTCAACGCGACCGGCCCCTGGGTCGACCACCTGCGCAAGATGGAGGACCCGAACGCGGCGCCGTCCATCCGGCTGTCGAAGGGCGCACACCTGGTCCTGAAGCGGACCTCGCCCTGGAAGGCAGCGCTCGCGACCCCGATCGACAAGTACCGGATCACCTTCGCCCTCCCCTGGGAGGACATGCTGCTGCTCGGCACGACGGACGAGGAGTTCGAGGGCGACCCGGCGGACGTCTCCGTCAACGACAAGGACATAGCCCAGATCCTCGACGAGGCCGCGTTCTCGATCCGCGACCAGCAACTCGACCGCGACCTGATCACCTACGCCTTCGCGGGTCTGCGGGTGCTGCCGGGCGGCCCCGGCGACACGGCCAAGGCCAAGCGCGAGACCGTCGTGACCGAGGGCCGGGGCGGCATGCTGTCGGTCGCGGGCGGCAAGTGGACGACGTTCCGGCACATCGGCCGTACGGTCATGAAGAAGCTGGAGGCGCTTCCGGGGCACCCGCTCGGCGACGACTTCGAGCCGATCGCCTCCCTGCCGAAGAAGCTGCCGCTGCCCGGCGTTGCCAACCCGCGTGCGATAGCGCACCGGCTCCTGGTGGACCGGCCGGCGCCGGGCCCGCGGATGGGTGCGGACACGGCGAAGCACCTGGCGACGCACTACGGTTCCCTGGCCTTCGACATCGCCCGTCTGGCGAACGAGAACCCCGAGCTGGGCGAACGGGTGCACCCGGACGCGCCGGAGATCTGGGCGCAGGTCGTGTACGCGCGGGACAACGAGTGGGCGGAGACGACGGACGACGTGCTGCGGCGCCGTACGACGTTGACGATCCGAGGGCTGGCCACGGACGACGTCCGGGCGAAGGTTCAGGACCTGCTCGACAAGAAGTAGGCGTTACGACGTAGGCGTCAAGAAGTAGGCGCTACGACACGGAAGGGGCGGCTCCACGCCGATGGACACTGTTGGCGAATGGCCCTGAGTGCGTGACGTCGGTCTGTGCCACCGAGTTGGTGGTGCAGACCGACGTTGCGTGTGAGGGGGCCGAGGGTGTCGTTGCGTCCGGGGGTGTTGGGGGAGGT
>NZ_JBQQBS010000139.1:0-1712 GCF_052245395.1 Streptomyces sp. 4N124 | reverse complement strand
GACTGCGACGTTGACGTTGTAGAGCACCTTGCCCGACTGCTTGTCCACGGCGATCTCGCCGGTCTCGCGGTTCTTGACCTTCTTCTCCGGGGGCTGGATCAGCATGATCGTCATTGCGGTCGTGTCGACGGGGATCTGACGCATGATGGAACTTCCCTTCGGGGACGAGGAGGGCGGCAGTCTGCTTGGCGGTAGAGGGGCCGCCCTCCAAGCTCTGTGGTCAACCGACCACATGACATAGTGTACTCTTGTGCAGACTAGATCGCAAGAGATAGCGCACAATAGGCCGCACTATTTCGCTCTAGTGGATACGCTTGACGCATGACCGTTGCCGACCACGACCCGCGCCCGAAGAAGGTCCAGATCGCTGACAAGTTGCGCCGAGAGATCTCAACGCTTCCGAGCGGGCATCGGCTGGCGTCACTCCGAGAAATGGCCAACCGGTTCGACGTCACGAGCGTCACCGCGAGCAGCGCGCTGCAAATCCTCATCGATGAGGGGTTGATCGAAGCCGTTCCCAATCGCGGGTACTTCGTCCAGTCGCCAACGGTCAGTAACGACCAAGACGGAGAAGCCGGCCCTGTCAGTCGAGAAGAGATCAACACAATCCACTCCGAGCTTCGGCAACTTGCCGCCCGCGTAGCCGAGTTGGAGAAGCACTTCGACAGCGCGAGCGGCGCCTGACACGTGTTCCACCGTGCGCGCAGAGTGAGGCGTCAGCCAGTGACAGACGTGGTGTCATGAGGGGACAGCTCTGGTGTCACCCGCCTGTCACCCCCCGTGTCACCGACCTATGAGATGCCAGACTCGAAGGAGACATCCCGACGGGAGGGCAGCACATGAGCGACGAACGACCTGCATGGGCGCGACGCATTGCGGCCGAGCGGGTAGCGCGGGGTTGGTCACAGACGGAGGCCGTTGCGGTTCTTCGAGCGCATGCTCCCCAAGAGCTCCCCGCAGGGCCGAGCATGATCCGGCAGTGGAAAAGGTGGGAGGCCGGCGAGGTCACCCCGAGCGACTTCTATCAGCCGATCATTGCGTCTGCCTTCGGCACCGTGACGCACGCGATCTTCCCCGTTGCCGGACGTCGTGACGGAGATGCCGAGATCGCAACAGCCACCGGCATGGAAACACTCGACATCATCAGCCGCATGCAGGCGTCCGACGTCGACAACGCCACGTTGGACGCTCTAAGGATCACGGCTGATCGTCTGTGCTCGGAGTATCCGTACCTTCCTGGCGATCAGCTTGCCTTGGAAGGGCGCGAGTGGCTCAGGCGGGTAGCTGGCCTTCAGTCGCAGCGCCTCACGCTGGCCCAGCACCGAGAGGTGTTGGCAATCTCCGCGTGGCTTGCACTGCTCGTCGGGTGCGTCGAGTACGACATGGGCGATCGCGCAGCAGCAGAGAGCACACGCCGCGCCGTGCTGTCACTCGCCAACGAGGCCGAGAACACCGAAGTGGGTGGCTGGGCTCACGAAATGCGCGCGTGGTTCGCTCTCACCACGGGGGACTACCACGGGATCATCGCTGCCTCGCAGGCCGGAACCGAGATCGCTCCGAACCATGGCGTGGCCGTCCAGCTTGCCGCGCATGAGGCCAAGGGATGGGCTCGCCTCGGAGATCGCCGCAAAACCGAAGTGGCTCTAGATCGTGGGCGCAAGTTGCTGGAAGGTATGCCCTACCCCGACAACCTTGATCACCACTTCGTGGTG
>NZ_JBQQBS010000138.1:0-1789 GCF_052245395.1 Streptomyces sp. 4N124 | reverse complement strand
ATGGACACTGTTGGCGAATGGCCCTGAGTGCGTGACGTCGGTCTGTGCCACCGAGTTGGTGGTGCAGACCGACGTTGCGTGTGAGGGGGCCGAGGGTGTCGTTGCGTCCGGGGGTGTTGGGGGAGGTACCGGAGGAGACGGCGCGGGTGGCCCGCGCTGCCTTCCCCAAGGGGTGTTTGGCGCTTCGGGTGCGGGATGTGCTGGGGCCGGTGTTCAGCGATGCGGAGTTCGCCGCGCTGTTCTCGCACCGGGGACGGCCGGCGGCCTCGCCCGGTCGGCTGGCGATGGTCCTGGTGCTGCAGTTCGCCGAGGGGCTGTCGGACAGGCAGGCCGCCCACGCGGTGCGCTCGCGCATCGACTGGAAGTACGCCCTGAGCCTGGAACTGACCGATTCCGGCTTCGACTTCTCGGTGCTCAGCGAGTTCCGGGACCGGCTGATCACCGGGGGCGTGGAGGCGAGGATGCTGGATGCTGTGCTGGAGAGCGCCTCGGGTGCCGGTCTGCTCTCGGCGGGCGGCCGGCAGCGCAGCGACGCGACGCACGTCCTGGCGGCAGTGCGGGAGGTGAACCGGCTGGAGTCGGTCGTCGAGACACTGCGGGCCGCGCTGAACGCGCTGGCGGTGGCGGCCCCGCAGTGGCTGGCCGCCCTGGCCCGACCGGAATGGTTCGACCGGTACTCCGCCCGCCCGGAGGACTCGAAGTTCCCCAGCCGCTGGGCCGCACGATCCGCCCACGCCGATCAGGTCGGCGAGGACGGCATGACCGTCCTGCGGGCGGTGTGGTCCGACCAAGCCCCCGGCTGGCTGCGGGAGCTGCCGGCCGTGGAGTTCCTGCGCCGGTTCTGGGTGCAGGAATACCAGGTCAACGACGGGGTGGTGGGCTGGCGCAAGCCCAAGGACTGCCCTCCGGGCAGGCTGCGGCTGCGCTCGCCCTACGACCCCGAGGCCCGCAACGGCGTCAAACGCGACCTGGCCTGGTGCGGATACAAGGTCCACCTGACCGAGACCTGCGAGCGCGACGCACCGCACTTGATCACTCAGGTGGTGACCGGCACCGCCGCCAGCTCGGACGTCGAGTTCACCGAACAGATCCACGACGGACTTGCCCGCCGCAACCTGCTCCCCGATGTCCACCTGGTCGATGCCGGTTACGTGGACGCGGCGCACGTGGCCCGCGCCCGCCGCAAGTACGGCATCGAATTGCTGGGGCCAGTCAGCACCAACACCGGCTGGCAGGCCAAGGCGAACAACGGCTACTCCATCGACCACTTCACCATCGACTGGAACAACGAGCAGGTGACCTGCCCCAACGGCAAGACCAGCAGACAGTGGCAGCACGATGGGCGCCGCCTGGAAGGCCCCGTGATCAGGGCTCGCTTCTCGCCCACGGACTGCCGTCCCTGTCCCGCCCGCTCCCAGTGCTACCGCGGCAATGACCGGATGGGACGTGAGATCACCCTGCGGCACCGCGACGAACACGAAGCGCTCCAACAGGCCCGGCTCGACCAGCAGACCGAGCCCTGGCAGCAGCGCTACAGGCACCGCGCCGGCATCGAGGGCACCATCGCCCAGGGCGTCCGGGCCTTCGGCCTGCGCAGATCCCGCTACCACGGCAGCGCCAAGACCCATCTGCAACACCTCCTGACCGCGGCCGCGATGAACGTCGTCCGCGTCAACGCATGGCTCACCGGAACACCCTTCGCCCCCACCCGGACATCCCACTTCGCAGCCCTCCGCCCCACCGGATAGAACCGGTGGGGCGGAGCCGAGGGGCATTCGCCAACGGTGTC
>NZ_JBQQBS010000136.1:0-2116 GCF_052245395.1 Streptomyces sp. 4N124 | reverse complement strand
GTCCTCAAACGCCGGACGGGCTGAGAGTGGCTGAGGTCGCCTCGCCCCCAGACGCCGGACGGGCTGGGGATGGCTGAGGTGAGCTCGTCCTCAAACGCCGGACGGGCTGGGGGTGGCTGAGGTGGCCTCGTCCTCAAACGCCGGTCGGGCTGGGGGTGGCTGAGGTGGGCTCGTCCTCAGACGCCGGTCGGACGGGCTGGATGATGCGGGATCGGTGCCGAGGGCAGCGCTCTGCGGGTGGGTGGGGGATCGGGGTGGCGTCGGCCGGGCTCGAACGGCGGACCGGCTGGATGTTGGTGATCCGCGGTGGGAGAGCCGCCCCCCTCGGGTGGGTGGGGGAGTTCTCGTCCTTGGATGCCGGGTGGTGTGGTGCGGGGGTGTCAGGTTGTTCGGCGGCGGAGGGTGGCTGCGCCGAGGGTGAGGACGAGGAGGGCGCAGCCCGCGACGATGAGGGTGTCTCGGATGAAGTTGGCTGTCATGTCGGTGTGTTTGAGGACTTCGTTCATGCCGTCGACGGCGTAGGACATGGGGAGGACGTTGGAGATGGCTTCGAGGGCGGGGTGCATGTTGTCGCGGGGGGTGAAGAGGCCGCAGAGGAGGAGTTGGGGGAAGATCACTGCCGGCATGAACTGGACCGCCTGGAATTCGGAGGCCGCGAAGGCCGAGACGAACAGGCCGAGGGCTGTGCCCAGGAGGGCGTCTAGGAGGGCCACCAGGAGGAGCAGCCACGGGGAGCCGATGACGTCCAGGCCCAGGAACCAGACCGCCAGCCCCGTCGCCAACGCCGACTGGATGATCGCCAGCGTGCCGAAGGCCAGGGCGTAGCCCGCGATCAGGTCGCCTTTGCCCAGGGGCATGGCGAGGAGGCGTTCCAGCGTGCCCGACGTGCGTTCGCGGAGCGTGGCGATCGACGTGACCAGGAACATCGTGATGAGGGGGAAGATCCCCAGGAGCGACGCTCCGATGCTGTCGAAGGTGCGCGCGCTGCCGTCGAACACATAGCGCAGCAGGAACAGCATCACGCACGGGACCAGGATCATCAGCGCGATCGTGCGCGGGTCGTGGCGGAGCTGGCTGAGGACTCGCGCCGCGGTGGCGGTGGTGCGGGAGAGGTTCAGGGCGCTGGTGGGGGCGGGCCTCATCGTCGTACGCATCGTGGTCGTACTCATCGCGTCGTCTCCTTCGTACGGGCGGTCGCGACTGCCTCGTCCACCAGGTGCAGGAAGGCCGCCTCCACCGTCTCGGATCCGGTACGGGTGCGGAGGGCGTCCGGGGTGTCGTCGGCGAGGATCTCGCCCTCGCGCATGAGGAGGAGGCGGTGGCAGCGCTCGGCCTCGTCCATGACGTGGGAGGAGACGAGGAGGGTTGCGCCGCGTGTGGCCGCGATGTCGTGGAAGAGGTTCCAGAGGTCTCGGCGGAGCACCGGGTCCAGGCCCACTGTCGGTTCGTCCAGGACCAGGAGTTCCGGAGTGCCGAGGAGGGCTACGGCCAGAGAGACACGGCTGCGCTGGCCGCCGGAGAGGTTGCCTGCCAGGGCGTCGGCGTGGCTGGTCAGGTCGACGTCGGAGATGACTCGGGTGACGTCCTCGTGCCGGTGCGCCGCGGCTGCGCGGCCCGGGTTCAGGATCGCCGCGAAGTAGGCCAGGTTCTGGCGGACGGTGAGGTCGTCGTAGACCGACGGGGCCTGGGTGACGTAGCCGATGCGGGTGCGGAGGGTGGGGTGGCCGGCCGGGCGGCCCAGGATCTCCAGGGTGCCCGTGACCTTGGCCTGAGTGCCGACGATCGCCCGCATGAGCGTCGACTTGCCGCATCCGGAGGGGCCGAGGAGGCCGGTGATCTGGCCGGGCGGGACCGTGAAGTCGAGGCCGCGCAGGACCGTTCGGGGGCCGCGGACGACGGTGAGGCCGGCGGCTTGGATCGCGGTTGCCTTTGGGGTTGGGGCGGGTGGGTCCGGTGCGTAATTCATCATGCGATGAATAATCCTCCCGTTGGGGGTGGGCGTCAAGGTGGGTGGGTGTGGGGGTGGGCGTCAAGGTGGGTGGGTGTGGGGGTGTGTGTCGGGGGGTGCGTGTCCGGGGGGCGCGCATCACCGGGGCGCATCACCCGGGGGCGTGGG
>NZ_JBQQBS010000135.1:0-2207 GCF_052245395.1 Streptomyces sp. 4N124 | reverse complement strand
TGTCGGCAACGGCTCAATCTGAGACCACTTCCACCGGATGAATTGTGGCCCTCCTGGGCGGCCTGACTCGTTGAGTCAGGCCGGGAGGATGGGTGATCAGCGTGGAGGACTGGGCGGAGATCCGCCGGTTGCATCGGGCCGAGCAGATGCCGATCCGGGCGATCGCACGGAAGTTGGGGATCTCTCGGACCACGGTGCGACGGGCGGTCGCCAGCGACCGGCCGCCGAAGTACGAACGGGCCCGGAAGGGGTCGATCGTGGATGCGGTCGAACCGAAGATCCGCGAACTGCTCGAGGTATGGCCGGACATGCCGGCGACCGTGGTGGCCGAGCGGATCGGCTGGCAGCACGGAATGACCGTGCTGCGCGATCGGTTGCGTGAGCTCAGGCTCGACTATCTGCCGGCAGACCCAGCCTCCCGGACTGGCTATGAGCCCGGTGAACTGATGCAGTGTGATCTGTGGTTCCCGCCGGCAGAGATCCCGCTGGGGTTCGGGCAGACGGGCTGTCCGCCAGTGCTGGTGATGGTGGCCGGCTACTCGCGATGGATCATGGCGAGGATGCTGCCGACCAAGGCCGCGGCCGACTTGATCGCCGGGCACTGGCAACTGCTGACCGGTCTCGGGGCCGTCCCCAGGGCCCTGGTCTGGGACAACGAGGCCGCCGTCGGTTCCTGGCAAGGCGGACGGCCCCAACTCACCGAAGACTTCGCGGCGTTCGCGGGACTGCTGGGCATCCGCGTGATTCAGTGCCGCCCGGGCGACCCGGAGGCCAAGGGACTGGTCGAGCGGGCGAACGGCTATCTGGAGACCAGCTTCCTGCCCGGCCGCGTCTTCGCCTCGCCGAGCGACTTCAACATCCAGCTGGCCGACTGGCTGGCCAAGGCCAACCGGCGCATCCACCGCACCCTGCAGGCCCGCCCGGCCGACCGGATCGAGGCGGACAAGGCCCGCATGCTGACCCTGCCGCCGGTCGATCCGCCGGGCTGGTGGCGGACCAGCCTGCGGCTTCCGCGTGATCACTACGTCCGCATCGACACCAACGACTACTCCGTCCACCCGCTGGCGATCGGCCGTCGCATCGAGGTCAAGGCCGACCTGGACCAGGTCCTGGCGTTCTGCGAGGGCACCGAGGTCGCCCGGCATGCCCGCTGCTGGGCCCGCCACCAGTCGCTGACCGACCCCACCCATGCGGCCGCCGCGAAGGCAGGCCGCGAACGGGCCCGGCAACGGCCCGTCCCCGCCGACCAACTCGATGTCGAGCAGCGGCCGTTGGACACCTACGACCGGATCTTCGGCGTCATCGACGGCGGCCTGAGCACCGGTGAGGGAGTCGCCTGATGGCTACCAAACAGACCACGAACAGCCGCGACGTCTCCTCCGAACTCGTTTATCTCACCAAGGCATTGAAGGCGCCGGCCCTGCGGGACGCGGCCGCCCGGCTGGCCGAACGGGCCCGCGACGAGGGCTGGACGCATGAGGAGTATCTCGCCGCCTGCCTGCAGCGGGAGGTCGCCGCCCGCGACAGCCACGGCGCCGAGGGCCGCATCCGCGCGGCCCGTTTCCCCTCCCGCAAGTCGCTGGAGGACTTCGACTTCGACCATCAGCGGTCCGTCAAACGCGAGGTCATCGCCCATCTGGGCACCCTGGACTTCGTCGTCGGCAAGGAGAACGTCATCTTCCTGGGGCCGCCCGGCACCGGCAAGACCCACCTCGCCACCGGGCTCGGGATCCGGGCCTGCCAGGCCGGGCACCGGGTCGCGTTCGCGACCGCCGCCCAGTGGGTCGCCCGCCTCGCCGACGCCCACCAGGCCGGCCGCCTGAGCGACGAGTTGACCCGGCTCGGACGGATCCCGCTGATCGTCGTGGACGAGGTGGGCTACATCCCCTTCGAACCCGAGGCCGCCAACCTGTTCTTCCAGTTCATCTCGGGCCGCTACGAACGCGCGAGCGTGATCGTGACCAGCAACAAGCCCTTCGGCCGCTGGGGAGAGGTCTTCGGCGACGACACGGTCGCCGCCGCGATGATCGACCGCCTCGTCCACCACGCCGAAGTGATCTCTCTGAAAGGCGACAGCTACCGCATGCGCGGCCGCGACCTCGGACGGGTTCCCGCCGCCAACACCGGGGAATGACCAACATCAACTGAGAACACGAGGTCCACTTTTCATCTGCTGCCCGTGGTCCACGATTCAGCCGTTACCGACA
>NZ_JBQQBS010000134.1:0-2312 GCF_052245395.1 Streptomyces sp. 4N124 | reverse complement strand
GTGCTGTACGGCGACCAGCACGCGCCGGTCCTGGATGACCGGGCCGCAGGTCTCCGCGCCGATCGGCATCGTCGCGAACTGCTTCAGCTCACCGCGCCGGTCACCGCGCGTAGCTACGCCGAAGAGACCGTCGTGGTAGCCGAGCTGGGCACCGTCGGTGGAGATCCACAGGTTGCCGTACCGGTCGAAGGCGACGTTGTCCGGGCAGGAGATCGGGCTGACCTTGTCCTTCGGGAACCCGGCGAAGTAGGTGGCCGGATCGTTCGGGTCGCCCGCGACCAGGAACAGCGACCAGGCGAACTTGGTGCTGTCGGCGCGGTTCCAGCGCTCGGTCAGCTCCAGGACGTGGCCGTGCTTGTTGGCGTTGCGCGGGTTGGCCTCGTCCGCCTTGGCGTTCGTGCCGGTACCGCGGTTGGAGTTGTTGGTGAGCGCCACGTACACCTTGCCGGTGTGCGGGTTGGGCTCGATGTCCTCGGGCCGGTCCATCTTGGTGGCGCCGACCTTGTCACCGGCGAGCCGCGTGAAGACGAAGACCTCCTCGGCGGTCATGCCCTCGACGTGGCTCTCGGCACCGTCGGCGGTGGCCGTCGCCAGCGGAATCCACACGCCGGAGCCGTCGAACTCGCCGTCGCTGGGGAGCTTGCCGGTGCCGTCGATCTCGATCGCGGGCGAGTCGCCGCTGAGCTTGGCGACGTACAGCGTGCCCTCGTCGAGCAGCGAGAGGTTGTGCTCGCGCACCGCCCTGCTCGACCCCTTCTTCATCCGCTTGCTGCCGACGAACTTGTAGAAGTAGTCGAACCGCTCGTCGTCGCCGGAGTACACGACCGGACGGCCGTCCTCCGTGAGCCGCACGGTCGCGCCCTCGTGCTTGAAGCGGCCGAGCGCGGTGTGCTTGCGCGGCTTGGAGGTGGGGTCGTACGGGTCGAGCTCGACGACGTAGCCGAAGCGGTGCACCTCGTTGGGCTCCTGCGCGACGTCGAAGCGCTTGTCGAAGAGCTCCCACTTGCGCTCGGAGGCGGTGGTGCCGATGCCGTACCGCTTGTCGGTGGCGCGGCTGGAGTTGGCGAAGTACTGGTTGAAGTTCTCCTCGCCGTGCAGCGTGGTGCCCCACGGGGTGGTGCCGCCGGCGCAGTTGTTGAGGGTGCCGAGCGCCTTGGTGCCGGTCGGGTCGGCGGAGGTCTTCAGCAGGTCCGAACCGGCGGCCGGGCCGGTGATCTTGAACTCGGTGGTGGCGGTGACACGACGGTTCAGCGGGTGCCGGGGCACGGGCTTGAGCTTGCCGGTCTTCCAGTCGCCCTCGACGACGACGGCGGACAGACCGTGGGCGGCCCAGGCGATCTCGACCTGCTCCTTGGTCGGGTTGGCGGCGTCGTAGCCACGGAACATGAGCACCTCGTCGGTGTACTCATGGTTGGCGACGAGGATCTGCCGGTTCCACTCGCCCGGGAGGGGCAGCAGTGCGAGGAAGTCGTTGTTGTACCCGAACTGACCGGCCTGCGCCTTGGCGGTCTGGTTGTCCGGGTCGAAGGCGGGGGCGCCGCGCAGGATGGGCTCGCCCCAGCGGATGACGACGTTCTGGGCGTAGCCGTCAGGAACGGTCACCACGTCGTTCGTGTTGGGGGCGACGGCGGCGAAACGAAGCCCGCGCGCACCCTTGGAGGAGGAGCCGTGCCTCGTCGCCTGGGTGGCGGCGGCGGCCTCCGGAGCGACGGCGCCGGTGACGGCGGTGCCCGCGGCGGCGGCCACCGTGACGACGGCGGCGGCCTGCATCACCGAACGGCGGCTGAGGGCGCCCTGGATGACGTCGCCGACGTATTCGTTGGTGGTGGTGTTGGGCACCTCGTGGAAGCAGGCGTTCCCACACCGGTACAAACAAGTCATGGCCGAACGGCCACCGGGATGCGAATCGGACGGCGTTCTGACGAGCGGGAGCGGAATGCGCACTTTGTTTTCCCCTTGCTTCCCCTTGAAACCAGCGTGACGGACGCTAGGCGCATGTTTGTGCGGGAGCGGGGCGACGCGATGAACTGGAGGTGAACTGGAGGTGCCTGTGCGTCCGTTACGGTCACAGCGGATGTTTGACCGGTCCGGCCCTTGACTCAAGACATCCCGCCGACCCGGCCCCTCCCCAAGATCGCCGTCCGGGGCCGCTAACCTTACGTGTCCGTCCTGGCCAGGGATTAGCGGGCATCAACTCACGCGAAGGGTTGCGTACATGGGCATTCTCACTCTCCTGCGGAACGCGTTCGGCCGCAGCCGAAAGGCCCGCACAGCCGAAGCAGAGGGTGCGACACCTTCGCAGACACCGGAAC
>NZ_JBQQBS010000133.1:0-2422 GCF_052245395.1 Streptomyces sp. 4N124 | reverse complement strand
GAGGTTTCCGAAACAGAGGTGGGGCCGGGAAGGACGACTTCCTCCCCACCCCCGCGACGGAGGCCGCATCGGCGCTGAATTCGTCGGCCTACTTCGCCCACGGGTCCCGCAGGAGGATGTCCGCCAACGCCGCCGCACAGCCGGAGAGCATCCGCTCGCCCTTCTCCGGGCTCGCCACCCGGGCGTCGCCCGCGACCCCGGACTCGGTGATCCGGTCGAAGGGCACGGCCATGTACACCGGTTCGGTCGACTCCGCGGGGAGCGTGATCCGCGGCCCGTGCGCCTCGAGCAGGTGCTCGGTACGGATCAGTTCGGGGAAGGCGGCCATCATCATGGACGTCTCCCCCTCACACGCGTGCATGAGGCCTTCCTGGGTCTCCAGAGTGTCCCGCACTACCTCCCGCCCGATGCCGAAGTAGCTGGCGAACGCGATCGGCGTCGACAGTTCCGCCGTGAGCTCGGTCGTGAGGGCGTTGAGGGCGGTCATGTTCCCGCCGTGCCCGTTGACGATCAGGATGCGTGAGAAACCCGCCCGGATCACGGAGCGGCAGATGTCACACAGCAGGGCGTGCAACGTGGACAGGCTGAGTGTGAGGGTGCCGCCGAAGGCCATGTGGTGCTCCGACAGGCCGGTCGGCACGGCGGGCGTCACCACCACGCCGGTGTGCTCGGCGGCCAGCACCGCCGCCCGGCGGCACACCTCCGCGGCCAGGAAGTCATCGACGCCGGTGGGCAGATGAGGGCCGTGCTGCTCGGTGGCCCCGATGGGCAGCAGTACCACCGCGTCCCGCGCCGCGAGGGCACGCAACTCGGCGGCGGTCAGCCGGTTCCACTGGACTTCGCTCATCGAGAACTCCTCCTGGGCGTGACCGGCGCGGTGTGCGCGGCGCCCGGGTGGTGGCTGGTGCAGATCTTGGAGGCGGCCGGCGCACACCTGTGGCCGGTGCTCAGAGGTGGTCGGCGTCGACCACGGCCTGGGCAAAGGTGGTGGGTGCCTCCTGCGGCAGGTTGTGACCGATGTTCGCGATCGTGCGGTGCAGGTAGGGGCCGGTGAAGTGGTCGCGGTACGAGGAGCCGTCGCCCGGTGCGGTGAAGGGGTCGAGGGCGGCGTCGAGAGTGACGGTGGGGACGCCGATGGCGGGCTGGGCGGCCAGCTTCTTCTCGTAGCGGTCGTAGCGTCGGTCGCCCTCGATCAGGCCGATGCGCCAGCGGTAGTTGTAGAGGACGATGGCGGCGTAGTCGGGGTTCTTGAAGGCTTCGGCGGTACGCGCGAAGGTGGCGTCGTCGAAGTTCCAGTTGGGAGAGACGAGGGTCCACACATAGCGGCACAGCGCGATGCGCTTGTCCACGTTCTCCATGGTCTTCTTGCCACGGTCGGTGGCGAAGTACCACTGGTACCACCAGTTGTGCTCGACGGCCGGCGGAGCGGGGTCCAGCTGTGCCTTGCGGTTCGTGATGAGGTAGCCGCTGGTGGACAGGAGGGCCTTGACGCGCTCGGGCCACAGGGCGGCGATGATGTCGGCGGTCCGCGAGCCCCAGTCGAAGCCGGCGAGAACAGCCTTCTCGATCTTCAGGGCGTCCATGAACGCGATGATGTCCAGCGCGATCGCGGACTGCTCGGCCGTGCGCGGAGTGTGGCCGGACAGGAAGCGGGTGCTGCCGTGGCCGCGCAGGTAGGGGACGAGGACGCGGTAGCCCAGATCGGCGAGGAGCGGGGCGACGTCGACGAAGCTGTGGATGTCGTAGGGCCAGCCGTGCAGGAGAACGACGACCGGGCCGCGGGCCGGGCCCGCCTCGGCGTAACCGATGTCCAGGACACCTGCCTTGACGTGCTTGAGCGTGCTGAACTCGGTGTGGGTGCCGGGGGTGAGAGTGGGCACGGTGGGTGCGGAAGCGACGCCCGCCCTGTCCGAGGCGGTCGCGCCGGATGCGCTGGTCTGCAGGCCGGACAGCGAGACCGCGGCCGCGCCGGTGCCCAGGCCGACGGCCTTGCTGAAGGTACGCCTGTTGATCATGTGAAGTCCTCCGTCGTGCGTTTCTGGTGACCGGCCCGAGCCCTGGAAACCCTGGCACGTCATTCGTCACCTGTCAAACAGGTGACGACTGGCGGTTTCGGTGATGAGTGGAGCCGCGGCACATACTCTCGTCCGCAACGAAACCGGACACATCAGTCATGTGATGGTCGGATGCGGAGAGCGACACCGGGTGTGCAGCCCACCCCGTATGTCAGTCATTCGACTGAGAAAAGCTTCTCAACCGCGCGTGCTCACACCCCCTGTTCGCCCTCCAGCCTTTCCAGTGCGTCGCGGAGGGCGGCGCGTGCGGTGATGCCGAGTTTGGGGAAGACGCGGTAGAGGTGTGAGCTGACGGTGCGGGGGGAGAGGTGCATGCGTTCGCCGATTTCTTTGTTGGTGAGGCCGCT
>NZ_JBQQBS010000132.1:0-3299 GCF_052245395.1 Streptomyces sp. 4N124 | reverse complement strand
TGTTCACCACGCCATGCTCGGCATTGCCCGCCTGCATAACCTCGCCCTCGCCGGATAGGCGAGCAAGCCGCGCCAGGGGGACCGGCGTCCAACTCGAGTCGAAGATCAATTGCGGGACAGGCCTTAGGCGTTGCGGAGGACTGAGGTACTGCAGCGCCGTGCGTCGTTGTGGTTGCCGTTGGTCGCCCGCTTCATTGGCAGTGTCGTGCTTCCGCGCCCCGTATCAAGGGCGCTTCGCGTCGCCTTCGGCGATGGCCCTGCGGGCCACCCTGGACACGGGCCGCTCCAGCACGGGTTGGAAGCGAGCGGGCGGCCCGGAGAGGCGGGTGGCCGAGGTGGGTTTGGGGTGGGGTCGGCTGTGGGCTGGGCCGGGGTTGGTGGGCGCGGGGGCGTCTCGCCAGCACGCCGGGCTGGCTTAGCGTCGTTCGGTGGTGAGTGGGGCGCGGGGGTGGGGTGGTGGGGTCGGTTTGCGGCTGTCGGTTCAGAGGGGTTGCGGCGGCGGCGCAGTGGGGTGTGCGGGTGGCGGTCGGGTCCTTGTGCGGGAGTGGTTCACCCTTTCGGGTATGGGATTGACCTGGTGTTATCACTCTGAGTGAGCGATAATTGGTTGTGTGAACTCGCTTGTGGGAGGGGTGAGTTCGGGGTGCGGTTTTGGGCAGGGGGGTGAGTGCTGTGGCTGAGTGCGGGGTTGGTTCGGCGAGTGGTGGGGGTGGGGTGTCGTCTGGCCCGCCGCTGGAAGATCGCGTGGTTGCGGGTCTGGCGCAGGATGCGTCCTTGGATGAGTGGGTGGCTCGGCTGCGGGAGGAGGGGCCGGGAGGCGCTGGTGCCGGGCTGTTGGGTGGGCTGGATGTGGCCGGGTTGTCCGGGCGAGGGCTTGTTGATGCGCTGGTGGTGTTGGAGGCGTATCTGTCTTGGGTGCAGGCCAAGCAAGTGGAGGTGTTGGCTGCTATTGCCGAGCGGGCCGAGACGCCGGAGGCGGTCATCTTGGCTGGGGATGGGCGGCTGGATGATGTGTTCGCTGCTTCTTGGGATACGGCGGTGGAAGAGGTGGCCTGTGCGTTGCGGCTGGCCAATGTCACCGCTGCACAGCGGCTGAAGGTGGCCAGTTTGCTGGGTGGTCGGCATGAGGCCACTGTTGGGCTGCTTGCTGAGGGGCGGATCTCCTACGTTCAGGCTCAGGCGGTTGCCGAGCAGCTGGAGGTGGTTGATGACGAGGTCGCCGGGCAGGTGGAGGCGGTGATGGTGGGCAAGATGCCTGCGCAGGCCGCTGGGCAGACTCGGGCCTCGTTGCGGCGGGAGATTCTTCGGGCCGATCCGGAGGGGGCCGAGCTGCGGCATCGCCAGAGGGTGCGGGAGCGGGAGCTTTTGCACTATCCGAAGGATGACGGGATGGCCGTGTTCGGGGCGGTGCTGCCCGCGCAGCAGGCCGCGCTGATGGAGCAGGCCGTCGACTCCCGGGCTCAGGGGTATGGCGATGATGGGCGGAGTCTTGAGCAGAAGCGGGCTGATGCGCTGTTCGAGTTGGTGGTCGATCAGCCCGGTGCGGTAGGTGGGTTGGGGGCAGATGCGGGGTCAGGGCGGAGCGCCGTTGTGGTGCAGGTGACTGTGCCCTTTGACATTCTGCTGGGGGCTGAGGACGGGCCCGCCGAGTTGAAGGGGTATGGGCCTGTCACCGGCTCGCAGGCTCGGGAGCTGGCGTTCGCGCCCGGCAGCATCTGGCGGCGGCTGTTGACCGAGCCGGAGACCGGGCTGGTGGTGAAGACCGATCCCACGACCTATCGGCCCACGGCCGAGACGGAGAGGCATGTGATCGCTCGGGATCAGTACTGCGCCTTTCCCAGCTGCCGGATGCCCGCCCATCGCTGCGACCTCGACCACATTCGGCCGTTCGACCACCGTCATCCCGAGCGGGGTGGGCCGACGGTTCCTGACAATCTGCAGCCGTTGTGCCGTCGGCATCATCGGCTCAAGACTCATCATCCCGGTTGGGAGGTCAGGCGGGATCGGCGCACCGGCACCACTACCTGGACGGCCCCGACCAGCCACACGTACACCAACACCCCACCCGTCTATCGGGAATGAGCGATCAGTGTCAGTACGCACTGAGGTCGCGTGGCGGCGGCCGGCTGCTTGATCCGAGGCGGCTCTCGCCGCTTCGGATCACGGTCGTGCGTTGGTACGGTCGTGCGTTCGTGTCGTGTGGCGTCAGGCCGCCTGCGCCCCGTGACAGCCCCCATATGCCTGTCCTGACCCGCACCAGCACAACGCTCCCTGCTGCGGTGGCCACTCCACCGCGCGGCCCCGGGCCGCGAGGGTGGTCGCGTACTGGGGGAGCAGTGTTGGGTCTGCGGGGGATGCGCCTTCCGATGCCGCGAAGGCCTCGTACGACGGGACCGTTCCCGTCACGATTCCCAGGTTCGGGGTGCCTGAGGACGCGAGTTCTCGGAGGGAGGCCTCTATCGTCGCCAGGTGCTCCTCGTGGGAGGGGTACTCCGTGGCCAGGGTGGGGTAGGCGGCGATCAGTTCCGCCAGCTCGGTTGCCGGCCAGTGGAGTACGGCCACCGGGAAGGGGCGGGACAGGGCCGCCCGGTACGTGCCTAGCTCCGCCTGCAACCTTGAGATTTCCGCGCGAAGTTCCGCCGGGTCGTCCGAGCCCAGGGACCACACCCGCTTCGGGTCGTGGAGTTCGTCCAGGGAGACCGGTGAGGTGTGGACGCTTTCCGCGAGGGCGTCCCACTCGTCGTGGGCCGCGCCCAGCATGCGGCGTACGCGGTGGCGGCCGAAGAGGAGGGGGTGGGTGGCGTACGGGGGCTCCGGTACGTCCGTGAGGAGGAGACGTACGCCCTCTGTGAACGTCTCCTGCGCCTGCTCCAGCTCGTCGTGTGATTCCAGGGCCTCCGCGACGATGACCCAGGGGGCCGGGTCGCGGGGCGATGCCGTGCGGACTCCCTCGATGATGGCCCTGGCTTCGGCCTCGTGGCCGTACTCCCAGAGGTTCGATGCCTTGAGTGCTCGTACCAGGTACGGGTTTTCCAGCCCGGTGGACGAGGACAGCAGGCGGTCGTAGAGCGTCGTCGCGGCGGGGAGGTCGCCGGACAGTTCCAGATGGGCCGCGGCCTGCAGGAGCAGGGCCTCGGCGTCCTCGGGGTACAGGCCGGCGGTCCGCTCGAGGCGGGCCGCTTCGGCGGCGTGGTCGACGTTTTCGGCGGGCGTGTCGGGGCGCATGGGGGACACCGTAGCGCCGGTCGGTGACGAAGGTGAGATATGGGCAGGCCAGTGCCGGGCCCGGGGTCCGGGCC
>NZ_JBQQBS010000131.1:0-3519 GCF_052245395.1 Streptomyces sp. 4N124 | reverse complement strand
GCACCCGTGCCGACCGCCCCGACCTGGCTGATCTGGCCCAGCTGCGGCATGTTCATGTTGCCGAGCCCGCCCAGCTGGGGCACGTTGACGCTGCCGAGCCCGCCCAGTTGGGGCGTGTGCACACCGCTGAGTCCGGAAACGGCGGGCAGGTCGGTGATGCGGGCGCCGATGGCGGGGACGGGCGCGTTGAAGGACCCGCCGAGCCCGCTCAGACCGCCGGTGAGGTTGACGTTGCCGACCGAGGGCGACAGGTTCATCGGCGGCAGATTCGTCAGCCCCGAGCCGAGTCCGCCGGCCGGAGTGGGAGTGAAGCCGGTCAGGTTGATGTGCGACAGACCGCCCAGGTCGGCCCCGGGCCGCAGCAGCGTGAGCCCCGACGCGGCGGCGCCGCTGATCTTGCTCGACGCGCCGAGGAACTGGCCCCCGGCGAAGGCCCCGTACCGGTACATGCCGAAGACACCGCGGTCGATGACGCCGATCCTGAGCGCGAAGAGCAGGCCGTTGCCCATCTCGTCCGCGGCGACCGGCAGGAAGAACCGCAGCCCGTTGAGCCCGCGCACGCCGTTCAGCATCGCGCTGCCCAGCGAACTGCCCAGCCTCCCGATGCCACCCAGGCCGCTGATCACGCTGCGCACCGCGAAGAAACTCTTCACGCCCAGCAGGTTGATGACGGTCAGCTCGGTGGCCGCCGGGAGGACGCTGAAGCCCTTGCCGAGGCCGACCCCGCCCATGGTGAAGCCCTTGAGCCCCGGCATGAAGGCCAGACCGGGCGTGAACTTCATCCCGTTGATGCCGCGCAGACCGTTCAGCCAGACTCCGGTGGCCCGGAAGGTGTCGTCGATGCCGAGGGTCAGTCGGCCGAGCAGTCCGAACGCGTTGGGCCCGCCCAGGAGCAGGTTCTTGCCGCCCTGGAAGGCGGAGACACCGGCCCCCTTCAGTCCCTTGAACACCGCGCCGACGTTGATGCCCTTGGTGGTGGGCGCGATGACGCCCAGGATGGAGAGCACCAGTTCGGTGACGCTCGCCTTGCCCTGGGAGAAGTCCACCGCCGTCTTGATCAGCAGCGCCACGTTGAGCCCGATGGCGAACAGGGCCAGCGGACCGCCGACGATGATCGCGGGGATGATGAGGATCAGCGCCAGCCAGCCCAGCGCCTTCCAGAACTCCTCGCACTCGTCGATCGGCGAGGCGATGCTCTCCGCCGCCGTGGTCAGCGCGGTCGCCGCCGTCTCGGCGGCGTCCGACAGGATGTTCCCCGCGTCCTCGGCGGTGGACTTGTGCGTCTCGCGTCCCTCGTCGTCGTCCTCGGCCAACCCGGCTGCCGCGGTCAGGGCGGCGTCGGCCCGCTCCTGCTGGGTGCGCATCACACCGACATAGGTCCGCAGCGCGGCCTGGGCGTCCTGGTGGGCCTGCCGGAACGTGGACACGTAGTTGCGCAGATCACCGTCGATCACCTTGCGCAGCGCGTCCGCCGTCTCGCCGATGAAGGCCCCGTCCGTGGTGTTCTTGATCTCCGTCAGCCCGGAGTCGATGGTGTCCGCCAGAGTGACCAGTTCGCCCTGCGAGGTGATGATCTCCTCGATCCGGGCGGCGTCGCCCGGGGTGGGGTCACTGCCCAGGTCGAGCGCGCTCCAGTCGGCGGGACGAGCCATCGGGGCGCCTCCTTCTGCTGCCGGGACGTGCGTCGGGACGCACGCGGACGTGACGTGGGACGTACGTACGGGCCGTCGTCCGTACCGTCCACGCACCGGGACCCCGAGATGGTTCAACGCACGGGAAAACAGTGCCTGTTGAACCTTTCCGGGGTCCCGGTGCGTGGAGGGGGCGGAAGAGGCGGACGGGACACCAGGAGGTACGACGCGTGGCGGACTTCTCCATCGACTACTCGGCCCTGCACACGGTCCAGAAGAAGATGCACGACCTGGCCGACCAGGCCGATTCGGGCGGCGCGACCGGGGCGTTCAAGGAGGTGGGCGAGGACACCTCCAGCGAGCGCAGGGCGGTCTTCGGCGACTCCGGTCTCTCCTCCGCGTTCAACCTCTTCTACCGCCGCTCCAGCTCCCGTACGAAGCAGGCCAAGGACGGACTCGGCGAACTGGCCGACGTCTTCAGCTCCGTTGCCAACACCTTCTTCGACGCCGACGCCCAGCTCTCCAGCGCGGCGGGGCTGATGGGCTCCAGCATCGGCCTCGACGAATGGAAGAACGACACGGAGGCATACGAGGCCTGGCAGGAGGACAAGACCGCCTGGGACGCCTACCTCGACAAGATCGGCGCCGGCGAGTACTTCGACCAGCACCCGGACGCCGACATCGGTGAGGTCTGCCGTGCGGACGGCGCCCCTTCCTGGTGCGAGACCTGGCAGAACGACGAGGACGCCCCCGATCCGCCGGGCCCCGCGCCGGAGAAGCCCTCCGACGACCCGCCGACGACGTACACCTACGAGGACGCGAACGGGAAGGTCGAGGTCAAGGTCGAGCTGAACGACCAGCACGACGTCATGAAGGAGACGTCGACGATCACCACCCCCGACGGCCAGTCCTACACGTCGGTCACCACGTACGACTCCGCCCCGAAGATCATCGATCCGGAGGGCAACGGCACCAAGGACGCCTTCGACGCCCGCGACTACACCATGGTCACCACCTACGCGGACGGTTCGAAGACCACCAGCGTCTTCGCGATCAGCGACGACGGCTCGGGAACCATGACGAGCACCGACCAGGACGGCAAGGTCACCGTCTCCACCCGCTCCGGCCCGGACGCGGAATGGGTGACCCCCGAAGACGACGAAGAGTAGAGACCGGGAAAGGACCCCTCCCCATGGCAGCCAACATCAGCCTCTCCTACGCCGAGATCGAACGTGTCGCCGGCCTGCTGGACACGAGCGTCGACCAGACCCTGGTCCCGCGCATGGACGAGGCCAAGCAGGAAGTGGACACCCTCCTGGACACGGCCCTGATCCTCACCGAGTCCAGCCCCGCCCTCCAGGTCCAGTACGAGAAGTTCACCACCTCGCTGAAGGAGGCCACCGACAGCATCAAGGGTTACGCCGAGCAGTTCCGCAAGATCATGGAGTCGGTGAAGGGGATGGACCACGACATCGCCGAGAAGGTCAACAGCAGCGGCCAGTAGCCACACCTCAGGAGAATCACGATGGCAGCAGGAAATCCCGATGTCCTTTTCGATTACGACGAGATCGCCCGGGCCGCCACGGCCATGGGCAACAAGCTCACCGACATCTCCAACGAACTGACCGACCTGGAGACCACGGTGAGCGGCCTGCTCCAGGACGGCCTCGTCTTCGAGAAGGCCAGCCCCGCACTCAAGGACGCGTACGACGCCTTCAGCAAGCAGATGAAGTCCTCGGCCAGCAACATCGGGGAGTACGGCAAGAGCTTCCAGGACATCGGCGAGTCGATCGCCCAGTCCGACCAGGACATCGCCAACGAGGTCATCAAGGCCCAGAGCGAGGCGAACGCCTGACCCGGTGGTGAAGAAGGGGGGTGGGGGGACGGG
>NZ_JBQQBS010000130.1:0-4157 GCF_052245395.1 Streptomyces sp. 4N124 | reverse complement strand
GTGGGCCGCTGGACAGCGGCCCACCCCCCTCTCTACTGCCTGCTCAGCCGTCCAGCACCGTGAGCGGCACCTGGACCGCGATCGGGGCGCCCGCTTCGCTCGCCGTCCAGCCGCGGCCGGGGGCCAGCGGGGTACGCACCTGCTCGGAGGAGATCCGCACCCCGATGAGGTCGCCCTCCCCGATCGACTTCGGCCCGAGCAGGATGCCGCGCCGCGAACGGCGGGCCATACCGACCCAGCCGAGGGAACTCATCGACTCGGGCAGCCCGGCAAGCAGCAGTCCCTGCTGTCGGTCGCGCCCCGAAGTGGCGACCTGCCGGAGCACCTTGTCGGCCCCGCACGCCAGGAGCAGGTCCGCGTCGTCCACGACGACGACCACCGGTTTCCCCGAGACCGCGCGCAGGGCCTGGGTGACCGCGTCCGCCGAGGGGTCGTGGTCGGTGATGACCTGGGCGAGATCGTGTGCGGCGAGCTGCCGCAGCTGCGAGTCGCGCGGCGCCAGGACAACGAGTGCCGTGCCGCCCATCAGCAGGGACACGCACATGGAGGCGAGCGTCGTGCTGCGCCCCGAGCGCGGGGGTCCGGCGACCACGAAGGAGCCGCCGCCGGCCGCGAAGTCGAAGCCGAGGGGCTCGGCGGTGTCGCCGCCGATGCCCACCAGGGCCCACAGCGGGCGGCGCTGGGACTCCGGGACGCGGTCCACCGCCTCCTGGAAGCCGATCAGGGAAGGCAGTTCCTCTATGCGGAAGGGACGGCGGACGACCGGGAGCGCGGAGTCGCGCGCGGTGGTGCGGCGGCCGATCTCGGCCAGGGCCTCGCCCTGGTCGGCGCCGTCCTCGGTGGGCAGCAGTGCGATCTGGGCCTCGACACCGCTGGGGGCGTGCCAGCCGCGGCCGGGCGGGATGTGCGCCGGGACCTTGCCACGGCCCATTCCGGCGACGTTGTAGTCGCTGAGGTCGGCCTGCTTGAGCAGGAACCGGCTGTCGTTGTGGGCGGCCAGGCGGCCGCCCAGCAGGATGCGCTCGGAGGTGGCGATGACATGGATTCCGGCTGCTGCGCCCTCCCTCAGCAGCCGTACGACCTCGGAGTACAGCCGGCCTCCGTCGTAGTCGTCGAGCATCGCGCTGAGCGCGTCCCAGCCGTCGATGAGCAGCAGCAGACGGGCTGGGCGACGGTCCTTGGGGAGCTTGGCGCGCAGTTCGCCGAGGCCGGCGACGCCGTGCTGCGAGACCAGGCGCTGACGGGACGTCAACTCCGTGGTCAGGCGGGCGATCAGCCGCTCCAGGCGTTCTGTGTCGTGCCGCGAGACGACCGCTCCGCAGTGCGGCAGGGACTCCAGGGCGGCGAGACCGCCGCCGGCCGCGTCGATGCCGTAGATGTGCAGGTCGGAGCTGGGGATGACGAGGGCTGCGGAGCCCGCGACGGTCCGCAGGACCTGGGTGCGCCCGGAGCGGGGCGAGCCGATGACGTAGAGGTGGCCGAAACTCGCGAAGTCGATCGTGCCGAGCCGTTGTTGCTGAAGCTGCGGCACGTCCATGAGGGCGTACGGCACCAGCGGCAGCTCCCCGGGTTCGGGCGGCGGGCAGGGCGGCAGGGATTCCATGCGGACGGTCTCGGCCAGCGGGGGCAGCCAGGGGCTGCGCTGCGGCTTGTAGTCGTCGAGGAGTTCGGCGGCCCGACCTAGAGCCTCGACCAGGGCGCTCAGGTCGGTGACGGGTTCCTCGCCGCCGGTGAGGTGCTCGAAGGGTGCGTGCTCGTCTTCCGCGGCCAGGTCGGCGGGGCGGCCCAGCCGGTTCCAGGTCAGCTCGACCCCTCGTACTGGACGGGAAGGCGTCACCGATTCGGGCGTGGCGGCTCCTGCGCGCTCGGCGCCCACCCAGGCCGTCTGGAACGGGGTGGGGGCGCCGGAGCCGCGCCGGATGAGGGCGCGGCCCGGGGTGGAGGGCGAAATGCTGGCCGCTTCCGGCGCGTTGATGATGTCCTGGCTCTCGGAGCGGTCGGTCACCCGCAGGGCGATCCGGAGGTTGGTGTTGGCCTTGATCTCGTTGCTGACCGAGCCACCGGGCCGCTGGGTGGCCAGGACGAGGTGCAGGCCGAGCGAGCGGCCGCGCTGGGCGAGGCTGATCAGGCCCGGCACGAATTCGGGCAACTCCCTTACGAGGGTGGCGAATTCGTCGATGACCAGGAGCAGGCGGGGCAGCGCGGGCAGCTTGGGGTCGCGGGCCCGCTTGGCCCGGTACTCGGGGTGGTCCTTGGCCTCGACGTCGGCCAGCACGCGTTCACGGCGGCGCAGTTCGGCGTCCAGCGAGGCCAGGGCCCGCTGCACCAGATGACCGTCCAGGTCGGTGATCATGCCGAGGGTGTGCGGGAGTTCGGCGCACTCGCGGAAGGCGCTGCCGCCCTTGTAGTCGACCAGCACGAAGGCCAGTTCGTCGGGCCGGTTGACGGCGGCCAGTGAGGCGATCATGGTCTGCAGCAGCTCGGACTTGCCGGATCCCGTGGTGCCGCCGATCAGCCCGTGCGGCCCGTCCCTGACCAGGTCGAGGCGGAGCTCGCCCTCGTACCCGGCGCCGAGCGTGAACGCGGTGGAGGCGGGCCGGCGGGCCCAACTCGCCGCTATTGCGGCCGGGTCGGGCGGTTCCTGGCCGAGCAGCGGCAGCAGCCGTACGTCGGAGGGCAGCCCGGAGTCGCTGTCGACCGTGACGTCCCGCACGGGCGCGAGAGCACGGGCGACCTCCTCGCACCAGTCGGCGCCGACCAGGTCGGCCCGGATGTCCTCCACGGAGGGCACCCCGGACGCCCGTACGGTCAGCCGGTTGCCCTCCGTCGTGATCACGGCGGTGCACTCTTCGGGCAGCAGCCGTTCGCGTTCGTCCACGCACAGACTGAAGATCCGCACACCGGGTCCGCCGGTCAGGACCTGGACGACGCCGGGCACGTCCCGCAGCCGACGGGCACCGTCGAGGACGACCAGCACATCCGGTTCGCGCAGCAGGGTGTGGCCCAGCGCGGAGGTGGCGGCGGACGTCCGGGCCTGGATGTCGGCGATCAGCTCGTTGACACGGTGGGCCGTGCTCTCCGGGTCGTTGCCGAGCGCGATGACCGAGCCGCGGCGGTCGGGCCGCAGGTGCGGCAGCCAGCGCACCCAGTTCCAGGTGTCCGCGTGCGCGTCGTCGGTGAGGACGACGATCCGCAGGTCCCGGGGGCTGTGCAGGACCGCTGCCTGCGCGACGGCCCAGCAGGCCACCGTACGAGGGGTCTCGCCGGCCCCGGACAGGCCCACGACGCCGAAGTCGGCCAGTTCGACGCCGAACGGCACGTCGGCCAGGCGCCAGTGCACCTGGCGGTGGTTGGACTCGCGGGCCTGGTCGTCGATGCGCTTGAGGGACGGGCGGGTGACCGTGCCGATCCTGAGGGTGAGGTGGTCGGGGTCGCGGCGGCGGCGCTGCCACAGCAGGCTGCCGGGGCCGGTGGCGGTGAGCAGGACGGTGGCCGGGTCGGGGAACGTGATGTTGCGCAACTGCCGTTCCGCCACGGTCGCGTCGCGCATCTCCAGCTCCAGGGAAGCGCGGCGCAGCCGGTAGATGCGCAGTGCCTCCTCCTGTTGCTTGCGCCCGGTACGGCGGCCCATGATCCAGTTGCTGACCGCCATCATCGGCGTGAAGAAGATGAAGATGATGAAGTAGAACGAGCGGAACAGGCTCATCAGGACGAGGCCCATGACCAGCGGCATCAGCATCATCAGCACCGGGAACGGCCGTGAGCCGCGTTCGCCGGGCGGACCCTGCATACGGATCTGCTCGCTGTCCAGGTGCGGGGCGATGCGCGGCGGCCGGTTGTACTCGATGGCCAGGCCGTCGGCCGAGGGGTTGACGGCCGCGTCCGGGTCGAACAGCGGGCAGAGCCGCAGCAGATGGTCACCGAGCGACAGGTCGGCGTACGCGGGCCAGTCCTCCGAGCCGTCGTCCGGCGGCGGCAGCCAGCCGACCGGGGGCAGCGGGGGCGGTTGCGGCAGACCGTCCGGGCCCGGCCGGGCGGGCTGCGGGGTGTGCCCGCCGGGGCCGCCGTCCTGCGGGCCCGCCGGTTCCTCGGCGGTCAGCGGGGTTCCGGTCTCCGGGTCGACGGGCGGCGGCGGGGTCAGGCTGCGCAGCCCGCAG
>NZ_JBQQBS010000013.1:0-188164 GCF_052245395.1 Streptomyces sp. 4N124 | reverse complement strand
GGTGCGAAGCTCGGCAAGCTCCAAGACCAGGAGCGCAACGGCGTCCCGGTGCCCTCCCGCTCCTGGTCGCTCGGGGAGTGGCTGGCCTACTGGCTGGAGCACATCGTTGAGCCGGACTCCGAGCACAACACGTACGTCAAGTACGAGTCCAAGGTCAGGCTGTACCTGATGCCGCACCTCGGAAAGAAGTCCCTGGTCAAGCTGACTCCCGCCCAGGTCCGCACCTTCATGGCCACGCTGAAGCGCGACAAGGTGCCGGCGCCCACGCGCTTCGAGGTGCTTCGTGTGCTCCGGAACGCCCTCAACCGGGCTATCCGCGAAGAGCTGCTGACGCGCAACGTTGCTCTCCTGGTCGACATGCCCAAGGTCAGCAAGGACAAGGGCACGGCATGGAACGCCCGTGAGGCGATCACGTTCCTTCGCGCCGTTCGTGCCCACCGCCTCTACGCGGCCTGCGTGCTCGTCCTGGTGCTCGGTCTCCGCCGCAGTGAAGTGCTGGGCCTGCGCTGGCAAGACATCGACTTCGAGGCGCGACAGTTCACCCCGGTCAAGCAGGTGCAGCGTGTGAAGGGCGTCGGCCTGGTCCTCAAGGACCTCAAGACCGAGTCGTCACAGGCGGTGCTCCCCTTGCCGGAGTTCTGCGCTCGCGCCTTGGAAGAGCGTCGGGAGCTTCAAGAGCTGGAACGGAAGATCGCGAGTGACCGTTGGTCGCAGGAGCCGGACCATGACCTGATCTTCTCGTCCGAGCATGGCGGCATGATCGATCCGGTGGGCTTCTCCCGTACCTTCGAGCGGCTTGTGAAGCGGGCCGGCGTCCGCCGCATCACGGTCCGGCTCGCCCGGCACACCTGCGGGACCCTGCTCGCCTTCCTGAAGGTGCATCCCAAGGTCGCTCAGGCGATCCTCCGCCACAGCCAGATCAGCATGACGATGGACGTCTACACGCACGTGGTCGGCGACAGCGAGCGTGAAGCCGTCGGGATGCTGGCCGAGCTGCTGGAAGATCCGCTCATCGGCTGATCGTCGCCGTTGGTGTCAACCGTTGGTGTCAAAAGACCCCCAGCCTGATCGACTGGGGGTCTTTTCGCTGGTGGGGCTAACAGGATTTGAACCTGTGGCCTCATCCTTATCAGGGATGCGCTCTAACCAACTGAGCTATAGCCCCGCCGCGCTCTGCGGTGTATGTCCCGCGCGCTGACCCCTGAAGATTAGCGCACGACGTGGGCAGTCCCAAAATCGATAGTCAGAGGACCGACGCCCGAGGTTTGAAACGGCGTTGCCGGTTAATGTCACTCGTCCTCGGCGAGCGTCAGCTCGACGCCGCCCACGAAGCCCGCCGACAGGTTGTAGATGAATGCGCCGAGGGTCGCCAGGGCCGTCGCGAGGACGACGTCGATGACCGCGATGATCGACGTGAACATCAGGACGTTCGGGAGGGACAGGAAGGACTGGAGGTCAAAGCCGTTCGACTCGTTCGAGCCGGTGGCCTCGGAGATGGTGCCGCCGACCGTCGAGAAGACGCCCATCGCGTCCATGACCATCCACAGCACCGCCGACGCGACGATCGTGCAGATGCCCAGGGCGATGGAGAGCAGGAAGCTCACCTTCATGACCGACCAGGGGTCGGCCTTCGCCACGCGCAGCCGGGCCTTGCGGGTGCGGGGCGTCGTACGCGCGCCCGTGCGGGGCCGTCGTACGGCACCAGCGGGCGCCGCCGGCGGGTAGGCCTGCGGCGGGTGGTACGGGCCGGAGGGCTGCTGTGGCTGGCGCTCTCCCGGCAGCGGAGAGGCCGGCGGCTGCGGCGCGGCCTGGGCGGCTTGCTGGGCCGACGGCTGGGGCTGCTGGGAGCCCGGAGCGGCCGAGCCCGCCCCAGCCGCGTACTGCTGGGTCTGCGAGCCACGGGTGTCCGTCACAGTTCCCCCCTGGGATCCATGAGTGTCAGGCGAGTGCGAGTCGGTCGGAGACGACTTGATCGCTTGCAGGTTGGTCGTGTGGGAGTCCGTCGCACGCGCGGCGGAGCCACGGCCGCCGCCGTCCGTGTCCGTACCGGTCGGTCCGGCGCCCGTGGCTCCGCTCACGATGACTCACTCCTCGCGCTACTCGTCCGAGGGCGCCTCACCCTCGTCCGTGCCGGTGGTCGCGGCACCTTCGGCGGTCTCGTCCACGGCCACGTCGCCGTCGACTTCCTCCGCCTCGCGTCCCGCCTCGGCGTTGCGTGCGATACCGACGACGGCATCGCGCTTGCCCAGGTTGATCAGTTGGACGCCCATGGTGTCACGGCCAGTCTCCCTGACCTCGTTGACTCGCGTACGAATCACACCGCCGGACAGCGTGATGGCGAGGATCTCGTCGGTCTCCTCGACCACCAGCGCACCGACGAGCGATCCGCGGTCCTCCACGATCTTGGCGGCCTTGATGCCGAGGCCGCCGCGTCCCTGGACGCGGTACTCGTCGACAGCGGTCCGCTTCGCGTACCCACCGTCGGTGGCAGTGAACACGAACGTACCGGGTCGAACAACATTCATCGAGAGCAGCTCGTCGCCCTCGCGGAAACTCATGCCCTTGACACCCGAGGTGGCACGGCCCATGGGACGCAGAGCGTCGTCCGTCGCAGTGAACCTGATCGATTGCGCCTTCTTGCTGATCAGAAGCAGATCGTCATCGGGCGAAACGAGTTCGGCTCCGATCAGTTCGTCATCGGAACCGTCCGCTGTCTCACGGAGGTTGATCGCGATGACGCCACCGGAACGCGGCGAATCGTAATCCTTCAGAGGCGTCTTCTTGACCAGACCGCCCTTGGTGGCGAGCACCAGGTGCGGCGCCGCCTCGTAGTCTCGGATCGCGAGGATCTCGGCGATCGCCTCGTCCGGCTGGAAGGCGAGCAGGTTGGCCACGTGCTGGCCGCGCGCGTCACGGCCGGCGTCCGGCAGCTCGTACGCCTTCGCCCGGTAGACGCGGCCCTTGTTGGTGAAGAACAGCAGCCAGTGGTGCGTCGTCGACACGAAGAAGTGGTCGACGATGTCGTCTTCCTTGAGCTTCGTGCCGCGCACGCCCTTGCCGCCGCGCTTCTGGGCGCGGTAGTCGACGGTCTTGGTGCGCTTGACGTAACCGCCACGTGAGACGGTCACCACGATGTCCTCTTCGGCGATGAGGTCCTCGATGGACATATCACCGTCGTAGGGCACCAGCATGGTCTTGCGGTCGTCGCCGAACTTCTCGACGATCGCGGCCAGTTCCGCGCTGACGATACCGCGCTGGCGGAGCGGCGAGGCGAGGATCTCGTTGTACTCGTTGATCTTCGCCTGGAGTTCGTCGTGCTCCTGGACGATCTTCTGGCGCTCCAGGGCGGCGAGGCGGCGCAGCTGCATCTCGAGGATGGCGTTGGCCTGGATCTCGTCGATCTCCAGGAGCTGCATCAGGCCACCGCGCGCGATCTCGACGGTGTCGCTGCGCCGGATCAGCGCGATGACCTCGTCGATGGCGTCCAGGGCCTTGAGGAGGCCGCGGAGGATGTGGGCGCGCTCCTCGGCCTTGCGCAGGCGGAAGCGCGTCCGGCGGACGATGACCTCGATCTGGTGCGTCACCCAGTGGCGGATGAACGCGTCCAGGGAGAGGGTGCGGGGCACGCCGTCGACCAGGGCCAGCATGTTGGCGCCGAAGTTGGTCTGCAGGTCGGTGTGCTTGTAGAGGTTGTTCAGGACGACCTTGGCGACCGCGTCCCGCTTCAGCACGATGACGAGTCGCTGGCCGGTACGCGACGAGGTCTCGTCACGGACGTCCGCGATACCGCCGACCTTGCCGTCCTTCACCAGGTCGGCGATCTTCTGCGCCAGGTTGTCGGGATTGACCTGGTACGGCAGCTCCGTCACCACCAGGCACTGGCGGCCCTGGATCTCCTCGACCTCGACGACCGCGCGCATCGTGATGGAGCCACGGCCCGTGCGGTACGCCTCCTCGATGCCCTTGCGGCCGACGACGAGCGCGCCGGTCGGGAAGTCCGGGCCCTTGATGCGCTCGACGAGGGCGTCGAGCAGTTCCTCGTGCGACGCCTCCGGGTTCTCCAGGTACCACTGGGCGCCGGACGCGACCTCGCGCAGGTTGTGCGGCGGGATGTTCGTCGCCATGCCGACCGCGATACCGGCCGAGCCGTTGATCAGCAGGTTCGGGAAGCGGGCGGGCAGGACGGTCGGCTCCTGGGAGCGGCCGTCGTAGTTGTCCGTGAAGTCGACGGTCTCCTCGTCGATGTCGCGGACCATCTCCATCGACAGCGGCGCCATCTTGCACTCGGTGTACCGCATGGCGGCCGCGGGGTCGTTGCCCGGAGAGCCGAAGTTGCCGTTGGAGTCGACGAGCGGCATGCGCATCGACCACGGCTGGGCGAGGCGGACCAGGGCGTCGTAGATCGAGGAGTCGCCGTGGGGGTGGTAGTTGCCCATGACGTCGCCGACCACACGGGCGCACTTGTAGAAGCCGCGCTCGGGTCGGTAGCCGCCGTCATACATGGCGTACAGGACGCGGCGGTGGACGGGCTTGAGCCCGTCCCGGACGTCCGGCAGCGCTCGGGAGACGATGACGGACATCGCGTAGTCGAGGTACGAGCGCTGCATCTCCGTCTCGAGCCCGACGGGCTCGACACGCTGGGCGATGTCGCCGCCTTCTTCAGGCGTGAAGGGAGTGTTCTCGTCGGCCATTGCTGGTGAAGATCCTTCCTGGTGCGGTCAGCTGAGACCGACTCAGATGTCGAGGAAGCGGACGTCCTTGGCATTGCGCTGGATGAACGCGCGGCGCGCCTCGACGTCCTCGCCCATCAGGACCGAGAACAGGTCGTCGGCCTGCGCGGCGTCGTCGAGGGTGACCTGGCCGAGGACGCGGTGCTCCTGGTCCATCGTGGTGATGCGCAGTTCCTCGGCGTTCATCTCGCCGAGACCCTTGAAGCGCTGGACCGAGTCGTCGCGGATGCGCTTGCCGTTCTGCCGGCCGAGTTCGATCAGCGCGTCACGCTCACGGTCGGAGTACGCGTACTCGAAGTCGTCCCGACCCCACTTGATCTTGTAGAGCGGGGGACGTGACAGGAACACGTGCCCGGCCTCGACCAGCGGCCGCATGAAGCGGAACAGGAAGGTCAGCAGCAGGGTGTTGATGTGCTGGCCGTCGACGTCGGCGTCCGCCATCAGGATGATCTTGTGGTAGCGCAGCCTCTCGATGTCGAAGTCCTCGTGGACTCCGGTACCGAAGGCGGAGATCAGCGCCTGGATCTCCTGGTTCTGCAGGATCTTGTCGATCCGCGCCTTCTCGACGTTGAGGATCTTGCCTCGGATCGGGAGGATCGCCTGGTACTGCGGGTTACGGCCGGACTTGGCCGAGCCGCCGGCGGAGTCACCCTCGACGATGAAGATCTCGCACTTGGTGGGGTCGTTCGACTGGCAGTCGGAGAGCTTGCCCGGCAGGGACGCCGACTCCAGCAGGCCCTTGCGGCGGGTGAGGTCGCGCGCCTTGCGGGCGGCCACGCGCGCGGTGGCGGCCTGGATGCCCTTGCGGACGATGTCCGCGGCCTCCACCGGGTTGCGGTCCAGCCAGTCGTTGAGGTGCTCGTAGACCGCCTTTTGGACGAAGGTCTTCGCCTCCGTGTTGCCCAGCTTGGTCTTGGTCTGGCCCTCGAACTGCGGCTCGCTCAGCTTCACCGAGATGATCGCGGTCAGACCCTCGCGGATGTCGTCGCCCGTGAGGTTGTCGTCCTTCTCACGGAGCAGCTTCTTGTCGCGCGCGTACTTGTTGATCAGGTTCGTCAGCGCCGAGCGGAACCCCTCTTCGTGGGTGCCGCCCTCGTGGGTGTGGATGATGTTGGCGAAGGAGTACACGCCCTCGCTGTAGCCGCTGTTCCACTGCATGGCGACTTCGAGGGAGAGGGCCTTGTCCTTGTCCTCGGCCTCAAGGTCGATCACCGTCGGGTGCACCACGTCTCCCTTGCGGGAGTTGAGGTACTTCACGAAGTCGACGATGCCGCCTTCGTAGTGGTACGTGACCTTCTTGACCTCGGCGGTCTCGTCCGCGCCGGCCTCGTCCGCCCCGGAGGTGGCCTTCGCCGACTCGCGCTCATCAGTGAGTTTGATGGTCAAACCCTTGTTGAGGAACGCCATCTCCTGGAAGCGCCGCGAGAGCGTCTCGAAGGAGTAGTCCGTGGTCTCGAAAATGTCGGCGTCGGCCCAGAAGGTGACCGACGTGCCGGTTTCGTCCGTGGCCTCGTGCTTGACCAACGGCGCCGTGGGGACGCCCATCTTGTAGTCCTGCGTGTGGCGGTACCCGTCGGTCTTGACCTCTACGGCGACCTTCGAGGACAGCGCGTTCACCACGGAGACGCCCACGCCGTGCAGACCACCGGAGACCGCGTAGCCGCCGCCGCCGAACTTGCCGCCCGCGTGCAGCACGGTCAGCACGACCTCGAGGGCCGGCTTGCCCTCGGAGGCGACGATGCCCACCGGGATACCACGGCCGTTGTCGACCACGCGCACGCCGCCGTCGGCGAGGATCGTCACCTCGATGGTGTCCGCGTGACCGGCCAGCGCCTCGTCGACGGAGTTGTCGACCACCTCGTACACGAGGTGGTGCAGTCCGCGCTCACCGGTCGAGCCGATGTACATACCGGGTCGCTTGCGGACCGCGTCCAGACCCTCGAGGACGGTGATGGCGCTGGCGTCGTACGAGGCGGTGACCTCGCCGTTCGACGAAGTCACCGCGGCGCTGGCGCCGGCGTCGGTGGACGGGATGTTCTCGTTGGGGTTGCCGGAATCGGCCACGAAGCGCCCTTTCTGGCACAGCACGAGCCAGGCTCGCCGGCAGGTTGCCGGAGCGGCTGCGGCATGTTGCGTTGGTAAGCCTTGATCAGCGTTGCTCAGCTTTTCCCGGACGGTCCCCACGGATGGGGCGGGATTAGCTTCCAGTCTACCGGTAGCGCCGACAGTGATGGGGGTTTGCCGGTACCTGAGTCCGCATGTGGCGCCCTGAATCGGTCTCCGCCGGGTCCCCATATGCGGAGCGGGGCTCCAAGAGGCTCACAGCGGCACTCAGCGCTTCCGGCTGTCAACCCTTGGCTACTTCGGAGTCAGGTCGCGATTCGCAACCGCGTCCGCCGGTACTTCGCAGACGTCGACGCGCGTTGATCGCTTCCCTCGACGTGATGTCTGTCACCCATAGGTGTCGCCGGGGCCCGTGCTGCCCGGAGCACGCAGCGGACCGTAGCGGCGAGGGGGACCACCGGGGCCGTTCACCTTGATCAACTGCACCGTGCCATGGCCCAGATCCTCGTTGAGCCGGGCGACCAGCGTGGGGGCGAGCAGACGCAGGTTCGTCGCCCAGGCCGTGGAGTCGCAGCGCACGACCAGCACACGCTCGTCCTCGTCGTACCGCTCCGGCACACAGTGCTTGGCGACGTCCTCCCCGACGATCTGCGGCCAGCGGCCCATCACACCGCCCACCGCGGCCGGGGCCTCCCAACCCCGCTCGGTGATCAGGCGGTTGATCGCTGCGCCGAGCGCCATGGGGTCGCGTCCATCGGCACCCGCGCCGGAGCGCAGGCCACCACGGCGCGCCTGCTTCTTCTGCTGCACGGCATCCCCACGCGCGCGTGCCTGCTCCTTCGCCGCGCGCAACGCCACGCGCGCGAGATCCACCCCGGACGGCTCCGGGGCCCCCGGCTCGGATGCCCTCTTGGGATCGTCGGTCGTCATGCGCGCTCCACCGTCCCGTCCGACACCGTGTACCGCGTCCCCGTCAGCACGTGCGGTACGTCGTCGTCGACCGCGGCCGTCACCAGCACCTGCTCACCGGGCGCCACCAGCTCGGCCAGTCGCTCACGCCGCCGGGTGTCCAGCTCCGCGAACACATCGTCGAGGATCAGCACCGGCTCATTTCCCTCAGCCCTGAGCAGGTCGTACGACGCCAGCCGCAGCGCCAGCGCATACGACCAGGACTCACCGTGGGACGCGTAACCCTTGGCCGGCAGCTGACCGAGTTTGAGATTCAAATCGTCTCGGTGAGGCCCTACGAGAGTCACGCCCCGCTCGATCTCCTGCTTGCGCGCGTCGGCGAGCGCGGCCATCACCTGCGTGTAGAGGTCCTCGCGCGTGTGCGCCTCACCCGGCGCCGACGGCTTGTACTCCAGAGCCACCGGGCCGCCACCGGGCGCCAGTTGCTCGTACGCCTTGTCGGCCAGCGGCTGGATCGCGGCTATCAGATCCAGGCGCTGAGCAAGCAACTCGGCGCCCGCGCCCGCAAGATGCTGATCCCAGACATCGAGAGTCGACAGATCCATCGAACGACCGCCGTGCCGACGAGCCAACGCGGCAGATTTCAACAGGGTGTTCCGCTGCTTGAGGACCCGCTCGTAGTCCGAGCGCACACCGGCCATACGCGGAGACCGGGCGGTGATCAGCTCGTCGAGAAAGCGGCGCCGCTCCCCGGGATCGCCCTTGACCAGAGCGAGGTCCTCGGGCGCGAACAGCACAGTCCGTACGATGCCCAGCACATCACGGGGTCTGACCTGCGAGGACCTGTTGATGCGGGCGCGGTTCGCCCTGCCGGGGTTCAGCTCCAGCTCGACCAGCTGCTGCCGCTCGCCCTGCTTGACCTGCGCGCGGATGACCGCACGGTCGGCGCCCATCCGGACGAGAGGCGCGTCGGAAGCGACGCGGTGGCTGCCGAGGGTGGCGAGGTAGCCGATCGCCTCGACGAGATTGGTCTTGCCCTGCCCGTTGGGGCCCACGAAGGCGGTGACGCCCGGGTCGAGCGGAACTTCGACCCGGGCGTACGAGCGGAAGTCGGCCAGCGACAGATGCGTGACGTGCATGGTCGTTCGCCGACCTCCCCCAGTCTTGTGGACCGCTCAGCAGCCCTGTGGATTACTTCGTCTCGACCGCGTGGCCACCGAACTGGTTCCGCAGCGCCGCGATCATCTTCATCTGCGGAGAGTCCTCCTGCCGCGAGGCGAACCGCGCGAACAGGGACGCCGTGATCGCCGGCAGCGGCACGGCGTGGTCGATGGCGGCTTCCACAGTCCAGCGGCCTTCCCCGGAGTCCTGTGCATAACCGCGCAGCTTCTGAAGGTGCTCGTCCTCGTCGAGGGCGTTCACCGCGAGGTCGAGCAGCCAGGAGCGGATGACCGTGCCCTCCTGCCAGGAACGGAACACCTCCCGGACGTCGGTCACGGAGTCGACCTTCTCCAGGAGCTCCCAGCCCTCGGCGTAGGCCTGCATCATCGCGTACTCGATGCCGTTGTGGACCATCTTCGCGAAGTGGCCGGCGCCGACCTTGCCGGCGTGCACCGCACCGAGGTCGCCCTCGGGCTTGAGGGCGTCGAAGACCGGCTGCACCTTGGCGACGTTCTCCGCGTCGCCGCCGTACATCAGCGCATAGCCGTTCTCCAGGCCCCACACGCCGCCGGAGACACCGCAGTCGACGAAGCCGATGCCCTTGGCGGCCAGCTCCTCCGCGTGCTTCTCGTCGTCCGTCCAGCGCGAGTTGCCGCCGTCCACGACGACATCACCGGGCTCCAGCAGCTCGGCCAGCTCGTCGATGGTCGACTGGGTGGGTGCACCGGCCGGGACCATCACCCATACGACGCGCGGGCCCGAAAGCTTGCCCACAAGGTCTTCCAGGCTGTGGACATCGGCGAGATCCGGGTTGCGGTCGTATCCGATGACGGTGTGGCCTGCGCGGCGGATCCGCTCGCGCATGTTGCCGCCCATCTTGCCGAGGCCGACGAGACCGAGCTCCATCAGTTGTTCCTTAGGTTGCTGTGTGGCGTGTGAGGCACCTTCGTACCCATGTCCGAGCCTAAACCCGGACTCTCACGCACACCTGTGGGCATACGCGCTCAAACGTATGCCCCGACCTGCGGTGTTCTCGTCGGGCGTGGTCAGCCGCTGAGGCGGACCGGCATGATCAGGTACTTGTAGGCCTCGTCCGCCTCGGCGTCCAGCGCCGGCTTGCCGCTGAGCAGCGCGGGCTTGGTGGACGTCGTGAAGGACAGCTGCGCCACCGGGGAGTCGATGGCGCTCAGGCCGTCCAGCAGGAACGTGGGGTTGAAGGCGATCGAGACGTCGTCGCCCTCCAGCTGAGCGTCCACCCGTTCCACAGCCTGTGCGTCGTCGCTGGAACCGGCCTCCAGGATCAGCACACCCTGCTCGAAGCTGAGCCGCACCGGAGTGTTGCGCTCGGCCACCAGGGCCACACGCTTGACGGCCTCCACGAAGGGCGCGGTCTCGATCACGGCGATGGAGTTGAACTCCGTCGGGAACAGCGAGCGGTACTTCGGCAGGTCGCCCTCCAGCAGCCGCGTCGTCGTACGCCGGCCGGCGCCCTCGAAACCGATAAGGCCCTCGCCCGCGCCCGAGCCGGACAGCGCCAGGATCACACTGTCGCCGCTGGTCAGCGCCTTGGCGGTGTCCAGGAGGGTCTTGGCGGGGACCAGGGCGACCGCGGACGCCTCCGGGTTCTCCGGCTTCCACAGGAACTCACGGACCGCGAAGCGGTAGCGGTCGGTGGAGGCCAGGGTGACCCGGTCGCCCTCGATCTCGATGCGCACACCGGTGAGGACGGGCAGCGTGTCGTCACGGCCGGCGGCGATGGCTACCTGGGAGGCAGCCGAGGCGAAGACCTCGCCGGGGACGGTGCCGGTCGCCGACGGCATCTGCGGCAGCGCCGGGTACTCCTCCACAGGCAGTGTGTGGAGTGTGAACCGCGAGGAGCCGCAGACCACCGTCGCCCGTACACCGTCTGTGGAAATCTCCACCGGGCGGTTGGGGAGGGCGCGGCAGATGTCGGCGAGCAGCCTGCCGGAGACGAGGACCGTGCCCTCCTCCTCGACCTCGGCCTCCACGGACACGCGTGCGGAGACCTCGTAGTCGAAGCTGGACAGGCTCAGCTGGCCGTCCTCGGCCTTCAGCAGAAGGCCGGCGAGGACAGGCGCCGGCGGACGGGCCGGAAGGCTGCGCGCCGCCCAGGCCACTGCCTCCGCGAGTACGTCGCGTTCCACCCGGATCTTCACTGTTGCCGCCTCCTGCTGTTGCCGGCGCTTCTCGGCCTGCCTGGCTTCGTCGTCTGTCTCGGTGTGGTCGGTCCCTGTGAGGGGAAGGACACCGGGGAACAGTCTGACGCACGGCACTGACAGTAGGTGCCTCTCGGGGGCAAGTCGTGACGAGGGGCAGTCGGGCGCCGAAGAGCGAGTTGTGCACAGGACCCCCTTCGAAGCGAATTCCGCTCTGTCTCTAGTTGGGAGTAGTAGTAGGGCCTGTGGATACGGTGGATAACCCTGTTTTCCCAGCTCAGCGGCAAGATTTTGTCCACGGACCCTGTGGGCGACACCGGTGGACAACTAGGCGAATCTGTGGAGAACGGAAAGTTCTGCACACCCCATGCACAGCCTGGGGTGACTTCTCCCCAGTGCCGTCCCCAGCTTTGGGCAGCTTTCCCACAGACCACCCCGGCAGCTTTGTGTGACGCCTTTCACTCGTCCCGGTGAGGAGGCGCGTCGCGTTGCCGAACAGTGGACAGCGGTGTGGAGAAGCTGCCCATCCTTGGGGACAACTCACCCCAGCCTGTGGGTTGCCGGTGGACAACTTCGTGCACACCCTGTGGATCTTTTCGCTGTCCACAGTCTGTGGAGATCGTTTGTCCACCAATCCACAGCCACTTGAGCTGGCTTGATGGTCTGTCAACGGGGCCAGCTGTGGACAGGATCTGGACAACTCCCCAGTCCCCAGGGTGTGGACGGCAGAAAATCACCGAATCTGTGGAGAGTGGCCGTAACGCGGCACGTAATCGAACACCGGGTGGCTGCGGCATAACGAAGGGCGCCCCCCGGATCTCCTCCGGAGGGCGCCCTCGATGCCGTAACCCTGTGGTCGTCAGCCGTTCTTGATGCGGTTCGTCAGCTCGGTCACCTGGTTGTAGATGGAGCGCCGCTCGGCCATCAGATTGCGGATCTTGCGGTCGGCGTGCATCACCGTGGTGTGGTCGCGGCCGCCGAACAGCGCGCCGATCTTCGGCAGCGACAGGTCCGTGAGCTCGCGGCACAGGTACATGGCGATCTGGCGGGCCGTGACGAGCTGGCGGCCGCGCGAGCTGCCGCACAGATCCTCGACCGTGAGACCGAAGTAGTCGGCGGTCGCGCTCATGATGGCGGTCGAGGTGATCTCCGGTGTCGAGTCCTCACCGCCGGGGATGAGGTCCTTGAGGACGATCTCGGTCAGGCCCAGGTCCACCGGCTGCCGGTTGAGCGAAGCGAACGCCGTCACCCGGATCAGCGCGCCCTCCAGCTCGCGGATGTTGCGCGAGATCCGGGAGGCGATGAACTCGAGCACCTCCGGCGGGGCGTTGAGCTGCTCCTGCACCGCCTTCTTACGGAGGATGGCGATACGGGTCTCCAGCTCGGGCGGCTGGACGTCGGTGATCAGGCCCCACTCGAAACGGTTCCGCAGCCGGTCCTCCAGCGTCACCAGCTGCTTCGGCGGCCGGTCGCTGGACAGCACGATCTGCTTGTTGGCGTTGTGGAGCGTGTTGAAGGTGTGGAAGAACTCCTCCTGCGTCGACTCCTTGTCCGCGAGGAACTGGATGTCGTCGACGAGCAGGATGTCCATCTCCCGGTACCGCTTGCGGAAGCTGTCGCCCTTGCCGTCGCGGATGGAGTTGATGAACTCGTTGGTGAACTCCTCCGAGCTCACGTACCGCACGCGCGTGCCGGGGTAGAGGCTGCGGGCGTAGTGCCCGATCGCGTGCAGCAGGTGCGTCTTGCCGAGCCCCGACTCCCCATAGATGAAGAGGGGGTTGTACGCCTTCGCCGGTGCCTCGGCGACGGCCACCGCGGCCGCGTGGGCGAAGCGGTTGGAGGCGCCGATGACGAACGTGTCGAAGAGGTACTTCGGGTTCAGTCGCGCGGTCGGCTCGCCGGGGCCGGTCGCCGGCGCGGGCTGCGCGGCCAGCGGGCCGGGGGCGCCGGTCGTGGGGAGTGTGGGTCCGACCGGTCCGCCGCGATGCACATGTCCGGACCCGGACGGCGGGTCGGGCCGCTCCCGGCGGGCGTCACGCTGGTCGTAGTCGGAGCGGGACTGGTCGTAGTCGGAGCGCTGTGAGTCGTAGGAGGGGCGCTCCATGGACTGCGGACGGTAGTCCTGGGAGGGCTGGTGGTACGAGTCCTGGGACGGCGGGGAGTACGAGTCCTTGGATCCGTACGAGTCCTGAGAGCCGTAGGAATCCTGGGGCCGGTACGAGTCCTGTGACGGTGACGCGTACGGGTCGCGCTCCGGGAAGCCGAGCCGCTGCTGTTGCCAGCCGTAGTCGTCCTGGGATCCGCGGGGCCAGGCGCCGGGTTCGGGGCGCTGGTATTCCGAGGGGTACGCGGGGCGGGCCGTCGGGAGTTGATCCGTGCGGGGCGGGGGCAGCTGGTCGCTCGGGGTGCCCGAGCGGTCGTCGGCGCGGTGGCGGCCGTAGCCCTCGTACTGGGAGGAGGGGAGTTCCTGCTCCTCGTACCGGGGGCGCTGGGGCGGCGCCGGGGGTTCGCCGACGGAGTCGTCGACGGTGATCGCGATGCGGATCGGGCGGCCGCATTCGCGGCTCAGCGTCTCGCTGACGATCGGTGCGAGACGGCCCTCCAGTACGCCCTTCGCAAATTCGTTCGGTACGGCGAGCAGGGCAGTGTCCGCGACCAGCGCCAGGGGCTGGCAGCGGCGGATCCAGCGCTCGTCCTTGGCTTCGACGCCCTGCCCCCGGCCCTCCCCGAGGAGTTGCTCCAGTACTCGTGGCCACACTGCGGCAAGATCGGCAGGTACGTCAGCCACAGGGCACGCTCTCTCGTGGGTCCCACGAACGTGTGGTTGTGGGACGGCTTGGGATTCAAATCGGATGGGACGGGCGAATCGGAGTCCAGCCAAGGTAGTCAGGGCGACGGGTGCGGTTCAAGTTGTTGTCCCCAGGCTGTGGATAGTGTCTCCTGTGGGCCGCTGGTTTGACCGGATGGCGTAGCCCCGCGTACCGTAACCAGGTCGAGTTGTCGATGGCTGCTGCCGCCTGCCTCCGATGGGCACAGATCGCTGAAGGTGATCGGGAAGCGGTGCACTCGGGCGTGATGCGAGCTACTCGTGGGCGCACGGTGACAGCCAGGACGGCACCCGCCACCACCGATTGATTTCTGGAGCCCCCGAGTGAGCAAGCGCACCTTCCAGCCGAACAACCGTCGTCGCGCGAAGACCCACGGCTTCCGGCTGCGTATGCGCACCCGTGCCGGCCGCGCGATTCTCGCGTCCCGCCGTGGCAAGGGTCGCGCCCGTCTGTCCGCCTGATCCCGGTCAGGTCATGACGTCGTGCTGCCCACCGAGAACCGGCTGAGGCGGCGCGAGGACTTCGCGACCGCGGTACGACGAGGACGCAGGGCCGGACGCCCGACTCTCGTCGTCCACCTTCGAAGCGGTGCCACGGACCCGCACGCGCCTGGGGAGAGCGCTCCCCCGACGCGTGCGGGTTTCGTCGTGAGCAAGGCGGTGGGCGGCGCGGTCGTCCGGAACAAGGTGAAGCGCAGACTCCGTCATCTGATGCGGGAGCGAGTCGCCCTGTTGCCCCCCGGTAGCCTGGTAGTCGTACGAGCGTTGCCCGGCGCGGGCGACGCCGACCATGGACAACTGGCCCAAGACCTGGATGCCGCTCTGCGGCGGCTGCTGGGAGGGGGCGCACGATGAAGTACCCGCTACTGGCCCTGATCAAGCTCTACCAGTGGACGATCAGTCCGCTGCTCGGGCCGGTCTGCAAGTACTACCCGTCGTGCTCCCACTACGGCTATACGGCCATCGACCGGCACGGTGCGGTCAAGGGAACGGCACTCACCGCCTGGCGCATCCTGCGGTGCAATCCGTGGTCGCTGGGCGGTGTGGACCATGTCCCGCCGCGCAAGCGCCCGCGGTGGCACGAAATGCTGCGTGACGCCTGGCGCACACGCGGGGGCGGGAACTCCGCCGCCGAAACGGCCACCGAGGGGCAGACTCCTTCGAGCCCGGCCGCAGAGACCCCGTCCCATGCCCAAGGAGCATGATTAGTGGACACGATTGCCAGCTTCTTCAGCTTCATCACGACACCTGTCTCCTGGGTCATCGTCCAGTTCCACACGGTGTACGGCGCCCTCTTCGGCGATGACACCGGGTGGGCCTGGGGCCTGTCCATCGTGTCCCTGGTGATTCTGATCCGTATCTGCCTGATCCCGCTCTTCGTGAAGCAGATCAAGGCGACCCGGGCGATGCAGACGCTGCAGCCCGAGATGAAGAAGATCCAGGAGCGCTACAAGAACGACAAACAGCGTCAGTCCGAAGAGATGATGAAGCTGTACAAGGAGACGGGTACCAACCCGCTCTCCTCGTGCCTTCCCATCCTGGCGCAGTCGCCGTTCTTCTTCGCTCTGTACCACGTGCTCAACAGCATCGCGAACAACGACACCGTCGGTGTCATCAACGCGAGCCTGCTGGAGAGCGCGCAGAAGGCGCACATCTTCGGCGCCCCGCTGGCCGCGAAGTTCACCGACAGCTCTTCTGACGTCGCTGCTCTCGACGCCTCGCTGACCACCGTCCGCATCGTCACCGCGGTCATGATCGTCCTGATGTCGGCGTCGCAGTTCTACACGCAGCGTCAGCTGATGACGAAGAACGTCGACACCACGGTGAAGACGCCGTTCATGCAGCAGCAGAAGATGCTGATGTACATCTTCCCGGTCATGTTCGCCGTCTTCGGCATCAACTTCCCGGTGGGTGTGCTCGTCTACTGGCTGACCACCAACGTGTGGACCATGGGTCAGCAGATGTACGTCATCCGCAACAACCCGACTCCGGGCTCCAAGGCCCAGGCCGCGTACCTGGAGCGCCTGCACAAGCACGTCACGCACCACGGCAAGACGCGTGGCCGCGGTGAGAAGGCCATCGTCAAGGCCATCGTGGCCAAGGGCCGTGACCGCAACGAGTACGAGCGGAAGTTCATCAACGGGCTGAGCAAGGCGGGCCTCGCGGCTCAGGCTGACGGCACTGTGGTGAAGGGCGAGACCGCGACCGTCGTGCAGACCGAGGACGGTACGCCGACGACCGCCACGCCCAAGCGCCAGCAGCCGAAGCGGCAGTCCAAGTCCCAGCGGCAGTCCGGCGGCGCAAAGGCGGCCGGAGAGTCCTCCGAGCCGAAGACGTCACTGAGCAAGTCCGATGAGCCCGAGGACGCCAAGCCAGCCGCGAAGAATGCCGCGCAGAAGCCCGGTGGCGGTGGCCGCAGCAAGGCCCAGTCCGGGCAGCGCAAGGGTCCGCAGCGGCCCAAGTCCCCGACCAAGAAGTAAGAAGGAGTCCATCCCGTGACGGAAGGCACCACCTCCGCCGCTGCCGAGGGCGCAGACACCCTGACCCGCCTGGAGCAGGAGGGCGAGATCGCGGCGGACTACCTTGAGGGTCTGCTGGACATCGCCGATCTCGACGGCGACATCGACATGGATGTCGAGGCGGACCGCGCGGCTGTGTCGATCATCAGCGACTCCGGCACCCGTGACCTGCAGAAGCTGGTTGGCCGTGACGGTGAGGTGCTGGAGGCGCTCCAGGAGCTCACGCGCCTGGCCGTGCACAGGGAGACCGGGGATCGCAGCCGTCTGATGCTGGACATCGCGGGCTACCGGGCCAAGAAGCGTGCGGAGCTCTCCGAGCTGGGCGCGAAGGCGGCTGCTGAGGTCAGGAGCAGCGGTGAGCCCATGAAGCTGAAGCCCATGAGTCCCTTTGAGCGCAAGGTCGTGCACGACGCGGTCAAGGCCGCGGGTCTGCGCAGCGAGTCCGAGGGCGAGGAGCCGCAGCGGTTCGTCGTTGTACTTCCCGCCTGATCGGTCCCTACGGTTCTCCGGCCCCGTCTGCCCGGCAGGCGGGGCCGAACTTTGTCAGCCTGATAGTTGTGGTGGTTCTCGTGGTCGGCGTTCGGTGCGCCGAGGCGGTACGGAAGGACGGTCCCCGTGACGGAGGCAGTGGAGCTTCCCCCTGCGCCCGAGCAGGCGCGCGAGGTGTTCGGCGATCGCTTCGCTGATGCCGTGCGTTATGCCGAGCTGCTCGCGGAGGCGGGAGTGCAGCGCGGTCTGATCGGCCCGCGCGAGGTGCCCCGGCTGTGGGAGCGGCACCTGCTGAACTGCGCTGTGCTCTCCGAGGTCGTGCCTGAGGGGGTGACCGTGTGCGATGTCGGCTCGGGCGCCGGTCTGCCCGGCATTCCTCTGGCCCTCGTCCGGGAGGACCTGAAGATCACGCTGCTGGAGCCGCTGCTGCGGCGCACCACCTTCCTGACCGAGGTCGTGGAGCTGCTGGGGCTCGATCATGTGACGGTGGTGCGCGGCCGAGCCGAGGAAGTCATGGGGAAGCTGACGCCGGTGCATGTCGTGACGGCGCGGGCTGTGGCGCCATTGGACCGACTGGCCACGTGGGGCATCCCGCTGCTGCGCCCGTACGGCGAGATGCTCGCGCTGAAGGGTGACACGGCCGAGGAGGAGCTCAAGAGCGCGTCCACGGCGCTGAGCAAGCTCGGAGCCGTGGAGACGTCCATCCTCCATGTGGGTGAGGGTGTGGTGGATCCGATGTCCACTGTGGTCCGCGTAGAGGTCGGGGAGAGCCCAGGAGGCGTGCGTTTCGCGGCGAAGCGGGCGAAGGCGGCCCGGACGGGGCGGGCACGCCGACGCCGTTGAGATGAGCGGGCGCGCGAGAGGCGCCGCTGATCCGTCCTGACGACGACACGTACTCCACACAAGCTGCCAAACCTACGCATGCCGGAGTGTCGCGACACTCCGGCCAGAACTGCTGTGCATCGTGTTTCACGTGAAACGTCGCTCACTGCTGCACGGCATCATCAGTCGCGGCCGCGCCGCGGCCGAACCCCGCGACCGAAAGCCTCTCGGATCACTCGGTGAGGCGCCAGCTTCCGATTCCGGCGGCTCTGGGTCCCCCTCGGGGGGCACGGAGTTGTCCACAGAGGTGGAATTCTCCACAGAACAACAGGCCTCACTGGTTCACGACCCCGAAGGCATGGGAGGCTCTGTTCATTGCGAGCCTGAAGTCGAGGAGAGTGAATCCTTGCGGTCCGACGCCAACATCGCGGGACCGATGACCGATCCGGTCCCCGGTCCCCGTACCGAATCGATGGGGGACGATGTTTCACGTGAAACACCGCCCCCGATGGACGACACTCCCATCGGTCGTGCTGCCCAACTGGCGGTGGAGGCTCTGGGCCGCGCCGGCGAGGGCCTGCCACGGCCTGAGCAGACCCGGGTCATGGTGGTCGCCAACCAGAAGGGGGGCGTGGGCAAGACAACGACGACCGTCAATCTTGCCGCTTCGCTGGCCCTGCATGGCGGCCGTGTCCTGGTGATCGACCTCGACCCCCAGGGCAATGCGTCCACCGCCTTGGGGATCGACCATCACGCCGAAGTTCCTTCCATCTACGACGTGTTGGTCGAGAGCAAGCCGCTCTCGGAAGTCGTTCAGCCGGTCCCTGATGTCGAGGGCCTCTTCTGTGCACCCGCCACGATCGATCTCGCCGGTGCGGAGATCGAGTTGGTGTCCCTGGTGGCCCGAGAGAGCCGGCTGCAGCGAGCCATCCAGGCCTACGAGCAGCCGCTGGACTACATCCTCATCGACTGCCCGCCCTCGCTCGGCCTCTTGACGGTCAACGCGCTGGTGGCCGGCGCGGAGGTCCTCATCCCCATCCAGTGCGAGTACTACGCGCTGGAAGGCCTGGGCCAGCTGCTGCGCAACGTCGATCTGGTGCGGGGGCACCTCAACCCCGCCCTGCATGTATCGACGATTCTGCTCACCATGTACGACGGCCGGACGCGCCTTGCGTCCCAGGTCGCGGACGAGGTGCGCAGCCACTTCGGCGACGAGGTGCTGCGGACGAGCATTCCTCGCTCGGTCCGTATCTCCGAGGCACCGAGCTATGGGCAGACGGTGCTGACCTACGATCCCGGATCGAGCGGTGCCCTGTCCTATCTTGAGGCGGCACGAGAAATCGCACTGAAGGGCGTGGGCGTCACCTACGAAGCGACGCATGCCCATATCGGTGCACAGAGCGACCCGAGCATGGTGGAGGGGATCCAGTGAGCGAGCGACGGAGGGGGTTGGGCCGTGGTCTCGGCGCACTGATCCCTGCTGCCCCGACGGAGAAGACGGTGCCTCCAGCGGTGGGGGGCGCTACTTCCGCGTCTCCCACGGCGGTACCGGTGCTGACGACCGATCGTGGCGTGGCCGCGGCCAAGGTGGCCACGCTGCCGCCTGTTTCACATGAAACCGAGGAGCCGTCGGTGAACGGCGTGGCGGAGACGCCCGCGGCTCCCATGGGCGCCCACTTCGCCGAGATCCCTCTCGACGCCATCACGCCGAACCCGCGTCAGCCGCGTGAGGTCTTCGACGAGGATGCGTTGCAGGAACTCGTCACCTCCATCAAGGAGGTCGGTCTCCTCCAGCCGGTCGTCGTACGGCAGATCGGCCCCGCCCGTTACGAGCTCATCATGGGCGAGCGGCGCTGGCGGGCCTGCCGTGAGGCAGGGCTCGAGGCGATCCCGGCGATCGTGCGGGCCACGGACGACGAGAAGCTCCTCCTGGACGCCCTCCTGGAGAACCTGCACCGTGCACAGCTGAACCCGATCGAAGAGGCGGCTGCCTACGATCAGCTGTTGAAGGACTTCAACTGCACGCACGATCAGCTGGCCGACCGCATCGGCCGGTCCCGCCCTCAGGTCTCCAACACCCTGCGCCTGTTGAAGCTCTCGCCGAAGGTCCAGAACCGGGTGGCCGCCGGTGTGCTCTCCGCCGGGCATGCCCGGGCGCTCCTCTCCGTCGACGACCCGGAGGAGCAGGAGAGGCTGGCTTACCGGGTCGTGGCCGAGGGGCTCTCGGTCCGCTCTGTCGAAGAGATCGTGACCCTGATGGGCTCCCGCCCGCAGAAGGCCCAGCGTTCCAAGGGGCCGCGGGCCGGAGCCCGGGTCTCCCCGGCCCTGACCGATCTGGCGAGCCGTCTCTCGGACCGCTTCGAGACTCGGGTGAAGGTCGACCTCGGACAGAAGAAGGGCAAGATCACAGTCGAGTTCGCCTCGATAGAGGATCTTGAGCGCATCCTCGGCTCGCTTGCTCCCGGCGAGGGTCCTGTCCTGCAGAAGAGTCTTCTGGATGAGGACGACGCTGAGGACTCCGAGGACTGATCCTTCGGCCGTCCGGTCGTTGGGCTAGGGCGGTCGGCAGAGCGGGCCGTGTCCGGTGTGTACCGGAACACGGTCCGCTCTTTGCTTTTTGGCCGTATCGATCGAATCGCAATCGTGGATACGATGCGTTCGGGTATGGCGCATCCACCCGGCAGCACCTCTCAGGGGAGGCAGGGGCCATGCGAACGGTGAGCCGCACCGGACTGGTGAGCGCGGGCCTTGGGCTGGGCGCGGTCGGCGGATTCGTCGGCAGCCTGCTCCGGGAGCGAAGCGCCCTGACGGCCGCCCGCGACGCGGCAGGCGAAGGAAGCGAGGAACAGCCTTCATGGGGCGCCGGCTCGTACCGCTCACGCTGGACAACCTTCAGGACCTTCCCAAGCGCTGTCGCACGTGTGTCTTCTGGGAACTGGACCCAGTCAGCGGCGAAGCCGCGGTAAAGGCGGGCACCCCAGCGCTGGAGAAGGAAGCCTGGATCTCCGCCGTCCTGCTGGACTGGGGATCCTGCGGCCGAGTGGTGTACGTCGATGAAGTGCCCGTGGGTTTCGTGCTTTACGCCCCTCCCGCCTACGTCCCCCGGTCGACGGCGTTTCCCACGAGCCCTGTCTCCCCTGATGCCGTGCAGCTGATGACGGCATTCATCATGCCGGGCTACCAGGGCCAGGGGCTGGGCCGAGTGATGGTGCAGACGGTCGCGAAGGATCTGCTGCGCCGGGGCTTCAAGGCGATCGAAGCCTTCGGGGACGCTCGTTGGTCGGAGCCGGCTTGTGTTCTGCCTGCCGACCATTTGACGGCCGTGGGCTTCAAGACGGTCCGGCCTCACCCCACATCTCCGCGACTGCGTCTGGAACTGCGGACGACGCTCTCCTGGAAGGAAGACGTGGAGATGGCGTTGGACCGGTTGCTGGGGGCGGTGCAGAAGGAGCCGGTGCTGCGGCCGCTGTAGAGACCACTCCGACAAACGAATGGGCCAGCCCCCTCAGAGGCTGGCCCATTCGTGTTTCACGTGAAACATCGACTACTCGGCGATGAAGTCCTCGAGGTCGCGGACGATCGCGGCCTTCGGCTTCGCGCCGACGATGGTCTTGGCGACCTCGCCGTTCTGGTAGACGTTCAGCGTCGGGATGGACATGACGCCGTACTTGGCGGCCGTACCCGGGTTCTCATCGATGTTCAGCTTGACGATCTCGATCTTGTCGCCGTACTCGGCGGCGATCGCCTCAAGGGACGGCGCGATCTGGCGGCACGGACCGCACCAAGCGGCCCAGAAGTCCACCAGAACGGGCTTGTCGCTCTTGAGGACGTCCTGCTCGAAAGAGTCGTCGGTTACATGCTTCAGGGTGCCGGCCACGGCGGGCTCCTTAACTGGTTGGTGCGTGGGGCGGAAGGGGGTCAGACAGCGGTCTTCTCGGGCTCGGCGTGCTCCTCGTCCGCCAGGGCGGAGAGGAAGCGCTCGGCGTCGAGAGCGGCGGAGCAGCCGGTGCCGGCCGCGGTGATCGCCTGGCGGTAGGTGTGGTCCACGACATCACCGGCGCCGAAGACACCGGTCAGGTTGGTCCGCGTCGAGGGGGCCTCGACCTTCAGGTAGCCCTCCTCGTCCAGGTCGAGCTGGCCCTTGAAGAGCTCGGTGCGCGGGTCGTGGCCGATCGCGATGAACAGCCCGGTCACCGGCAGGTCCGAGAGCTCGCCGGTCTTGACGTTGCGCAGCTTCAGACCGGACAGCTTCTGCTCGCCCTGGACCTCGGCCACCTCGCTGTCCCAGACGAACTTGATCTTCGGGTCGGCGAACGCGCGCTCCTGCATCGCCTTGGAGGCGCGCAAGGTGTCGCGGCGGTGCACGATCGTCACGGACTTGGCGAAGCGGGAGAGGAAGGTCGCCTCCTCCATCGCGGTGTCACCGCCGCCGATCACGGCGATGTCCTGGTCCTTGAAGAAGAAGCCGTCGCACGTGGCACACCAGGAGACGCCACGCCCGGAGAGAGCGTCCTCGTTCGGCAGGCCCAGCTTGCGGTGCTGCGAGCCGGTCGAGATGATCACAGCCTTCGCCTGGTGGACCGTGCCCGCGGTGTCCGTGACGGTCTTGATCTCACCGGACAGGTCGACGGCCACCACATCGTCCGGGACGAGCTCGGCACCGAAGCGTTCGGCCTGGGCGCGCATGTTGTCCATGAGCTCGGGGCCCATGATGCCGTCCTGGAAGCCCGGGAAGTTCTCCACGTCGGTGGTGTTCATCAGGGCACCACCCGCGGTGACGGCGCCCTCGAACACCAGCGGCTTCAGCGACGCGCGTGCGGTGTACAGCGCCGCCGTGTAGCCGGCGGGCCCGGAGCCGATGATGATCACGTTACGGACGTCGCTCACGGCTTGATTCCTCGTCTCTGGACTGCGTCAGTACGGCCAGTGGAGCCCTCTCGGAACTCTCACCCCACCCAACGGATCCTAAGGGGCGTGCATTCCCGGTGTGCCCGGGCACACGGAGAGTGGACACCGTACGGGATACCACGCAGGACAGAGACGAAGCGTTCGCGCTCAGGAGCGCGTGTAGGAGTCCTTCAGCAGGACCTTGGCTGTGCCGGACGACGGCTGGGCGACGCAGGTGGCATCCATGACGTAGGCAACGACCCGAGTGGGGTCGGCGGGGTCGGGCAGCACGACGAGCATGGCGTCCGTCCCCTGGAAGGTGCCTTTCTCGGTCGCGATTGCCGCGTCGTTGGTGCCGATGCCCTGCTGGATGCACGGCGGGACTGTGGGCTCCCTGAAGATGCGAGGGCTCGCGCTGTCGGGGGTCGACTCCATACCGAGGCTGTGTGGAGCGCGGGAGCCGTTCCCGGCGCTCTGATTCTCGGCAAGGAGATCGGCGACCTGGTTCTCCAGCTTCCCCTCGGAGAATGTGTCGGTCGCGGTGGTCGTGTCGTCGGACGGCTTGCCGTCGTTCAGATACGCCACCAGCACGGAACCGAGACCCAGAGCGGCCACTGCGAAGACGGCACCGAGGACGGTGGCCCTGCGGCGCACGCCCCTCTTGCGTTCCTTGCGGCCCGGGCCCGTGGTCGCGGTGCGGGCGTGCCCTGCCGGACGGGCTGGGGAGACCGATGTTTCACGTGAAACATGAGCACGATGGTCGGGCGTGGAAGCGCCGACGGGTGCCGGGTCATCCGCGGTATCGGGTGCGGTGGCCTGGAGAAGAGCTTCAGCGGCAAGGGCGGCATCGATACGGCTCGCAACATCGTCGGGCATGCGCTGCGGACCCGGCAGTGTGCCGAGGAGGCCCCGGATCTCTTCGAGTGATGCGTGCACATCCGCGCAGAGCTCGCACTCGTCCAGATGCCGCTGTACGTCCGCGGTCCGGTCCGGAGGCAGCAGGCCCTCGGTGAGGTCGGAGATCTCGGCGACGTCCGGGTGCCCGGCCGTGTCTGTCGTGGATGTCACGCTCGCCCACCTCCGCCCTTCACAGCAGCTGAATCACTGGGTCCTGTATCGCGGGAACCGGCGTCATGCGGATCCGCTGCCGGTGGGACGGATGTCCCGTGCACCCGGTTCCGTCCCCGGCCGGGTTCTCTGTCGTCGTCGGCGTTTTCGGACCTCAGATGAGAGACAAGGGGCAGAAGCCGGGCTCTGCCACGGGCACAGCGGCTCTTCACCGTGCCGGTCGGAACGTCGAGGACGCGGGCGGCTTCGGCGACGGGGTAGCCCTGCATGTCCACCAGGACGAGGGCCGCGCGCTGGTCGGGTGGAAGCGTACCGAGCGCTTCGAGGAGCTGGCGGTTCAGATCGTTGCGCTCCGCGGGAGCCGAGGCTGACTCATGCGGCTCCAGCAGCTGCTCCAGACGCTCGGTGTCGTCGACGGGAGAGGTCTTGCGTGAGGCCGCCTTGCGGGCGCGGTCGAGGCAGGCGTTCACCGTGATGCGGTGGAGCCATGTCGTGACGGCCGACTGGCCGCGGAAGGTGTGGGCGGCCCGGTAGGCGGAGACGAGGGCGTCCTGGACCGCGTCAGCGGCCTCCTCGCGGTCACCGAGCGTCCGCAGGGCCACGGCCCAGAGCCGATCACGGTGGCGCCGTACGAGCTCGCCGAAGGCGTCGGGGTCGCCCTCCACATGGCGAGCGAGGAGGTCCTGGTCGCTTGCGTCGCCGTATGCGGTGCCATCTGCCATCGGACCCCCTCCCCTGGAATGCGGTGAGCTGTCAGCCGGTGAACTTCACGTCGGTGATGGCCTGCTTGTAACCGGCGCTGCTGTAGTTGGCGGAATCCTCTCCCGAATACGGCATCGCTGTCAGCCAGACCAGCACGTAGCGACTCTTCACCGGCTTGTCGACCGTCACCTTTGCGGAGGTGCCGCTCGTGGTTGCCTCGCCCAGCTCCTTCATCGAGCTCAGCGGTGTGGACGAATCCAGCGATTCGGTCGCGTACAGCTTGGCGGTGGTGTGAGGGCCGCCGTAGCGGAGGGAGAGCGTCGCGGTCGACACCTCCTGGGCGGAGCCGAGGTCGTAGACGATGCCGACACCGGGCTTGATCACTATTTTCGGGCCGTCGTTGTAGCTGTTGGTCCGCCATCCCGTCGTGGTGCTGCTGTCGTACGTCAGGTCCACGTCGCCGGGATGCTGGGCGTCGCCCTCGGCCACGTACTCCTGGGCACCCTCGATAGGGAGCGGCTTGACGGGTTTGTTCTTGTCGCCGTTCTTCTCGTTTTCTTCCGTCTGCGTCTGGTTGGTGTCCTCGGACTTGTTGCCCTGGTCCATGAGCGCATCGGCGAGCTGCCAGCTGCCCAGGCCCAGGGCCGCGATCAGGAGGGCCGAGACAGCCCACTTCAGCGCCTTGCCGGTGCGGCTCTGCAGCGGAGGCGGCGGCGCCTGTACCGGCTGGGTGGCTCCGGGGCGCGGCGCCTGACGGCCGTACGTGCCCTGCTGGTAGGTCGTGCGCTGATACTCGGGCGGGGCCGTGAACGCCGGCTCCGGCGGGCGGATGCGGGGCATCTCGCCGATCGCCTTCACCAGCTCCTCCGGCGTGGTGCACGGGGACTCGTGGCGGGAGGCGGTCGCGCCGTCGTTGGCGAGTGCGCGCATGGCGAGCTCGGACAGACCGCGGTGTACGCCGGCGCGCACCTGGTCGGGGGCGATCAGACCCACGTCCTTGGGCAGCCCGGACAGGCCGTAGGCGTCGCTCTCGTACGGCCAGCGCTGGGTGAGCGCCGCGTACAGCAGGGCGCCGATGGACTCCGTGTCGGTGCGCTGGGGAGTGTCGGAACTGATGCCGCGCAGCGCGGCGTTCACGGCGAGGCCGCGGATACGCCACTGACCGGACGAGGTGCGCAGGACGGCGTTGGGGTTCAGGCGCAGATGGGCGAGGCCCTCGCGGTGGGCTGCGGCCATCGCGGCGGCCACCTGGCTGACCATCTGGTAGGCGTCGTGCGGCTCCAGCGGCCCGGGGGCGAGGAGCGCGGTCAGCTCGACGGCGTCGGGCAGCCACTCGTGGACGACGTAGACGAGGTCGTTCTCCTCGACGGCGTCGAGGACCTGGACGAACCGGGGGTCGCCGAGCAGGGCGGAGGAGCGGGCCGCTGCCAGGACGGAACGCGCCCGGGTGTGGTCCGCGGGCAGGATATGGACGCCGACCGCGCGACGGAGCTTCTCGTCCACCGCGCGCCAGCTGCTGAATCCGTCCAGACGGGTGACGCATTCCTCGAGTCGGTAGCGTCTGGCGAGTTTGTGGCCGCTGTGCAGTTCGGGTGGTGAGGCTTTTCCGGGACGCTCGGTCCCGCCGCTCCCCTGTGCCTCGTCGATGTCCGTGTCCAGCTCCCGATTCTGGGCCACCCCGTCGGCCGTGGACTGGTCCGCCTGTGCGGTCAGCGGCTCGTCGCCGCTGTTGTCTGCCACGTCGACGGCAGCCGTGCTCCGTTCCGCCACCGTCGTTCCTGCCTCCCCATCCATTACGCGCCGTTCGACTGCCGTGCGCGCCGTCCGACGCCGAAACCAATTGTGCCCACAGTCCGCCGCTATGCACGACACACGGTGGGGGCCGATGGTTGTGCGCGTACCCCAGCTCTAGCGCCCCAGACGCCCGCGGACCATGCCGACGAGCGAGTTGAGCTCCTCGATGCGCATGCGGCGGGCAGCCACGTAGAAGATGCCCAGCAGTACGGCTCCGCCGGCGAGGAGCGCGGCGAAGGAGCCGATGACGCCCTGGCCGAGCGAGCGGCTGATGCCGTAGCAGGCCGCGCCGCTGAGCAGCGCCGCGGGCACCGAGGCGATGCACAGTCTGGCGTACGTCCGCATCACGCGAGTCCCGTCGAGGTCCCCGCCCAGCTTCTTGCGCAGCCGGTTCCAGGCGACGCCGACGCCGATCGCGTAGGCCAGGCCGTACGAGGCTGCCATACCGACCACGGCCCAGCGGGCCGGGAGCAGGACGTAGCAGAGCGCTGAGGCTCCCGCGTTGCCCGCAGCCACGATGACCGTGTTGTAGAACGGGGTGCGGGTGTCCTCGTAGGCATAGAAGGCGCGCAGGACGACGTACTGAATCGAGTAGGGAATCAGGCCGAGGCCGAACGCCATCAGCATGTAGCCCATGTTCGTTGCTTCGCTCGTGCCGGAGGAGCCGAACATCAGCGTGCACATCGGGATGCCGAGCGAGAGGAATCCGAAAGCGAGGGGCACGATCGCCACCGCCGTCGTACGCAGACCCTGCGAGATGTCGTCACGGATGGCACCTGTGTCGTCCTCGGCCGCCGAGCGGGAGATACGGGGCAGCAGGGCAGCCATCAGGGAAACGGTGATGATGGCCTGCGGGAGGCCCCAGATGAGCTGGGCGTTGGCGTAGGCGCTGAAGCCGGTGCCGGGGACACCGGAGTCGGTGATGGCCGCGGTGGCGAGCTGCGTCACGACGAGAGCGCCCGCCTGGTTGGCGAGGACGAAGAAGATCGTCCACTTCGCGAGCATCGCGGCCTTGCCGAGACCGTGGCCCTTCCAGTCAAAGCGGAGCCGCAGCTTGAACCCGGTCTCACGCAAATACGGGATCATCGCGATGGCTTGGACGACGAGACCGAGGAGGACGCCGAGGCCCAGCAGCCGAACGCCCTCCGGCGGGATGTTCGTGACCTGCATGCCGGAGTGTTCAGCGGTGCCGTACACCCACAGGAACGCGCCGAGACTCGCGATGATGACGATGTTGTTCAGGACCGGCGTCCACATCATCGCGCCGAACCGTCCCCGGGCGTTGAGGATCTGCCCCATCACCACATGGATGCCCATGAAGAAGATCGAGGGCAGGAAGAACCGGGTGAAGGTGACGGCGGTGTCGTTTGCCGCAGGATTGTTGGCCAGGGGTGTCGACAGTGCCCGGACCAGGAGTGGGGCGGCGAACATGGCGAGCGCGGTGAGGGCACCGAGGATCACCATGACCAGGGTCAGCAGTCTGTTGGCGTACGCCTCGCCGCCGTCCTCGTCGTCCTTCATGGCACGGACCAGTTGCGGGACGAACACGGAGTTGAGGCCGCCGCCGACGGTCAGAATGTAGATCATCGTCGGCAGCTGGTACGCCACCTGGAAGGACTCGCCCAGCAGGCCCAGGCCCAGCGCCGACACGATCAGCGCGGAGCGGATGAAGCCGGTGAGGCGGGAGACCATCGTGCCCGCCGCCATCACGGCGCTCGACTTCAGCAGACCGCCCGCCCGGCCGGCTTTCTTGGCCGCCGCCGGGGCTGGCGCTGGAGCGGGGGCTTCAGGCGCGGGCGGCGGGGTCGCCGGGGGGTACTGGCCGTACTGTCCCTGCGCCGGGTACTGGCCGGGTACCGACGCCTGCTCGTACTGCGGATGGCCGCTGCCCTGCTGCTGGTCCCGGAAGAGATGCGCGAAGGCGTCCGGCTCGTGGCGCTCCTCGGAGGAGTGGGTGACGAGGTCGTCGACGCCGACGTACTGGGTGGTGCGGGGATCGTCGCCGTATGGCAGGTACTGGGTCGGGCCGTCCGGCTCGGGGGGTGGGGTCTGGGCCCAGACGCGCGGGTCGGGGGCGTACGGGGACTGTGGCGGCTGGGCGTAGAGCTGTTGCGGCGGCGGGTAGGTGCCGGGGGGCGGCGGAGGGTGCGCGGCGCGGTCGTAGAGCGCCTCGGCGACCGGGTCCTGGGCCGAGAGGTCCTGCGCCCGGTAGGGATCCTGGTCGTAGGCGTCCTGGAGGTACATGTCCGCGGGGGGCTGCGGCGGCACCTGGCCGTGCTCGGGCGGCGGGCCCTCGGGGTGCCCCGAGTTGCCCGCGGCCTGGCCGCGGTCACCGTCGTGCGGCGCGTTCATGGTTACCCCACCTCATCGTCCCGGGCCCACCGGCCACGACATCCTCAACGGTCCACTCTCTCACCCGTGCCGGACGGGTCTGCGCTTTCCGCTGGGGTGTCCGGTGCCGGGTCACTCGGCTGCTCCGGGTCGCCTGCCCGGGTCCGGGTGCCGGACTCCTCCTTGAGACGGTCTTCGGGCCCGTCGGGGTTCTGCGGGGTGTCGTCGCCTTCACTCGCCTCGTCGGGGCCGTCTCCATCGGCCTCGCGGGCGGCGGCGCGCTTGCGCTGGGTGTACATGCGGAAGCCGGCCAGGACGAGCAGCAGGACACCGCCGCCGATGACCAGCATGACCGTGGCCGTGAACTCGGTGACCTTCACGTCGAAGGTGACCAGCCGGCCGTACGGCTGGCCGTCCTCCGTGTAGAGCTGGGCGATCACCGTCGCGCGGCCGTTGGCCTTGGCCGAGGTGGTGAACTTCACCGTCTGGCTGTGGCCGCCGGAGACCGTGACGGGCTGCTCCTCGTAGGAATCTCCGCCGATCTCGAGCCGGTTCGGGCTTGTCGACGTGAGCCGCAGCACCAGGTGGTCGACGCCCTGCACCAGATTGTTCTGCACGGTGACGGGGATGGTGGCGCTGCGTCCGGAGAGCTTGGTCTCGGACTTGTCGATCAGCGTGACCTGGCCGGCGAGGTTGTCGAGATATTTCTCCACGTCTTCGCGGAAGCTTGCCGCCTCCTCGGCCCGGCCGCGCCAGGAGGTGGACATCTCGCGGTTCATGGCCCGCCCGAAGGGGGTCACGACACGGGACTGGTCGCTGAGGATCACCTTGAAGTTGTTGAGCTTGTCCTGCGTCGTCGCGATCTGCTGGAAGGCCGACCGGGGCAGCTCCTGCTTGCGCAGCGACGAGGGGTACGCGGAACTCGACGGCACGTCCGTGGTGGCGCCCTCGTCCGGCTCGGCTGCCGCGGCGGCCGTGAGCTCCTGGGACTCGGACCAGGCGCCGCCCTGGAGCGCCGTCACCGCCTCGGCCATCGCCCGGGCCTGCCGGGCCGTCGGCATGCGCTGGGGGGCGACGACGACGCTGCGCTGCTTGTCCGTCTGGAGGTTCATCGTGAGGCTCTGGGCGAGGAACTTCTGCACGGCGAGCGTGGAGGCCGACGCCTTCGTCAGATCGCCCTGGAAGGCCATCGACAGCCGGGTGTCCGCGACCACCGCGGTGATGCCCCCGCCGATCGGGCGCGCTGCCGAGGGCGTGTACGGCAGTCCGCCCGTCTCCTCCAGGCTGTCGCTGCGGGCGATCACCTTGTCCGCTCCGGCCGAAGTGGCGACCTTGACGATCGACGGGTCGACGGCGCCGTTCACGGGCCAGGCGAAGTCCGTGATCGGTTCCACGTGGAGGATCGTCTCGACCGTGTTGGCGGCGACGTCGGTGGCTTCCTTGAGATGGCTCAGCGAGCCGGTGACGCTGGTGCCGTTGTGGGCGATGGAGGCCAGGTCCGGGTCGGCGAAGGGAAGAGCGACGACCTCCTTGTCGACGACCGCCTCCTGAAGCGAGGCGAGCCACTTCTTCGCAACCGCCTGATGGGCGCCGGCCGTGGTGGTGCCGTCCTCGTTCTTCACCCGGTAGCCACGCGTCATCGCATCGACCGATGCCAGCAGGTCCGGGTCGATCACCCAGGTGACGTCGAGGTTCTTGCCCAGGGCCAGGAGCTGGTTCAGCCGGCCGCCCGGGGAGATCTCCTTGGCGAGGTCGTCATTGAGGAAGACCGGAGTCTGCTGCTCGTTCGATCCCGTCTCCGCCGTCATGTGGACCGTGGAGACGAGTGGCCACAGGACGGTCGTCTTCGTCCTGGTGTCGGCCTCGCCGGACTGCCAGGGCAGGAAGGTCCGCTGGATGCCGAGTACCTGATCCCATGGTTGCGCGGACGTCTCGCCGGAGAGTGAGACGGCGAACTGGTAGACCCCGTCCGCGCCGAGATCCAGCTCGTCGACCGGGACGGAGATGCTGAAGCGCTCGGAGACGCCCGGCGTGAGCTTCGAGAACTCCTCGACGGACTCCCCGCCGACCGGTGAGCCGTCGGCGCCCTCCTGGTAGCCGGTGCGCTGGGCGGCGCTGTCGATGGCGGAGCGAGTGGTCAGCCGGGGGCCCAGGCGCAGGTCGACTTCGGCGCCGGTGACGTCCTGCTTGCCGTTGTTGGTCACCGTGCCGGAGACGGTCAGGGTGTCGCCCTCGACGGGGGCGACGGGGGTGAGCGAGTCGACGGCGACGGCCACCGTGCTCGAGCCGGAGGCGGCCTTCAGGGAGGTCTGTCCGGCGGCGTCCGCCGGCGTGGCGGCGGGCAGCTGGAGCAGCCCGGTCAGCAGGGGCGCCCCGGCGAGCAATGCTGCCGTGCGCCGCAGCCACCGGCGGGCAGGTGAGGGACTGGTCCCCTGGAATTCTGCCGCCTCGGCCACGCGCTCGTCCGTCCCTCGTCGTCGTCAGTGGTCGTCGGAATGTCCGCCCACGCATGGTAACGATGCGCGCTGAGAGGAAGTGCCGCGGACCGCTCCACAAGATCGGTGGACGGCGCCGGGCTGTCCCGTATGTGCCCGTATAAAGGAGGAGTGTCTCCGCTCGCCGCAAGGACGGATCTTGTGCGCGTATCAGGGAGGCGAGGTGCCCGTCCGCTTTGGGGTGTGATGTCTTCCCCCCTTTAATAAGGGCGCTGGGGGTCGCCCGGGCCACGTACCCTCTTCTGTTGTGCCGAACGCCAACGAAGACAACCTCAGTGCCCTGAGCCAGGTGCAGCACCGCGCGGTCAGTGAACTGCTGCGGATCGCTCCTGTCGCCGACGACCTCGCCCGCCGCTTCCAGGAAGCCGGGTTCTCACTCGCTCTGGTCGGCGGATCGGTCAGGGACGCGTTGCTCGGCCGGCTCGGCAACGACCTCGACTTCACGACTGATGCCCGCCCCGAGGAAGTACTGAAGATCGTGCGCCCGTGGGCGGACGCCGTGTGGGAGGTCGGGATCGCCTTCGGGACCGTCGGGGTCCAGAAGGACGCCCGCGTCGGAGACACTGATCGACGCTTTCAGATCGAGGTGACCACCTACCGGTCCGAGGCGTACGACCGGACCTCACGCAAGCCCGAGGTGTCGTACGGCGACTCCATCGAGGAGGACCTCGTCCGGCGCGACTTCACGGTGAACGCGATGGCGGTCGCGCTTCCGGAGAAGGAGTTCATCGACCCGCACGGTGGTCTCAAGGACCTCGCGGAGCGTGTGCTGCGTACTCCGGGCACCCCAGAGGAGTCCTTCTCGGACGATCCGCTGCGGATGATGCGGGCCGCGCGCTTCGCCGCACAGCTCGACTTCGAGGTGGCTCCCGAGGTCGTCACGGCGATGAACGAGATGGCCGGGCGCATTGAGATCGTCTCGGCCGAGCGGGTCCGGGACGAGCTGAACAAGCTGATCCTTTCCGCGCACCCGCGCAAGGGGCTGACGCTGCTGGTCGACACCGGACTCGCCGACCACGTACTGCCCGAGCTTCCGGCACTCCGTCTGGAACGCGACGAGCACCACCGGCACAAGGATGTCTACGACCACACGCTGATCGTTCTGGAACAGGCGATGGCGCTCGAGGACGACGGCCCGGACCTCACGCTCCGCCTCGCCGCGCTGCTGCATGACATCGGTAAGCCCCGCACCCGTCGCTTCGAGAGCGATGGCCGGGTCTCCTTCCACCACCACGAAGTGGTCGGCGCGAAGATGACCAAGAAGCGGATGACGGAGCTGAAGTACTCCAACGAGCTCGTGAAGGACGTCTCCCGTCTGGTCGAACTCCACCTCCGCTTCCACGGCTACGGCACCGGAGAGTGGACCGACTCCGCGGTCCGCCGCTACGTCCGTGATGCCGGCCCCCTCCTCGACCGCCTGCACAAGCTGACCCGCTCGGACTGCACGACCCGCAACAAGCGCAGGGCGGCGGCCCTGGCGCGGGCGTACGACGGACTGGAGGACCGCATCGCTCAACTCCAGGAGCAGGAGGAGCTGGACTCGATCCGCCCCGACCTCGACGGCAACCAGATCATGGAGATCCTCGGGGTTGGACCGGGGCCGGTCGTCGGGCGTGCGTACAAGCACATGCTGGAGCTTCGGCTGGAGAACGGGCCGATGGACAATGACGCAGCGGTGGCGGCACTCAAGGAGTGGTGGGCCGAGCAGGGCTGAGGATGTGGAACGGGGGCATGTTTCACGTGAAACATGCCCCCGTTCAGGACGCACGAGAGGGGCGATGTTTCACGTGAAACATCGCCCCTCTCGATGTCTGCCCTACTTGGCGTAGTCCTTCAGGCAGAGCAGGAAGTCACTGCCATCGCCGCTCTCGGTGTACACGTACTGGAAGTCCTTGGCCTTGGCCTCGCACTTTGAGCTGGCCACGGCGTCAGTGGTGTACGAGCCTTCGATCTTGGCCAGCACCACGTACTCGGCGTCCGCAGAGCCGCACTCGACGACCTCGAGGTCCGGGTTGCTGTCGCTGGTGCTGCCGCGGTGCATGCAGTCGCCCACCGCGGCGGTGTTGGCGTCATCCCGGCTGGCGAGGATGCCGCCGATGACCACACCGATGACCACCACACCGATCACGATGTTCTTGATCGTCTTGAAGCTGAGCTTGCGGCCGGACGGCTGCGGTGGGACCGGCGCATAGGGCGAGGCGCCCTGCTGCGGATAGCCGCCCTGGGGCGGGTACGGAGCCTGGCCCTGCGGCTGGCCGTAAGGGTTCTGGCCCTGCGCGAATGGGTTCTGGCCCTGGGGCGGCGGAGTTGTCACTGGGGTCCCCCCTGAAAAAGGATGCGTGACGCGGACATGGCGTCGAAATAAGACGCACGTAAGTTATCGGCCTCCGCTGACAATTCCGTATCCGGGAGTGACTCTGTGGCACTGATGTGACACTTACTGGCGTTCAAATCGGGCCAAAGTGGCGGCAACTGCCGCGTAGATAACGGCCACTGTGACCACCAGCGGCACCGACCGACCGTCCGGCGGCAGCATCACGGCGGCCACCGCTGCGGCGCCGACGAAGGCGGCGTTGAACAGGACGTCGTAGGCGGAGAAGACGCGACCGCGGAAGCCGTCGTCGACCAAGGACTGCACGATCGTGTCCGTGGCGATCTTCGCCCCCTGCGTGGTGAGGCCCAGGACGAATGCCGCGACCAGCATGGGAGCCGTGGCGAACGGCAGGCCCAGGACGAGTTCCAGGACCGCGGCCGCCGCGGCACACACGACGATCCAGCGGCCGGGTCCGAGTCGTCCCGCCGCCCAGGGCGTCAGCACCGCCGCCGCGAAGAAGCCGGCACCGGAAATGGCCAACGCCAGTCCCAGCAGGGCGAGTCCGTCCTCCGAGGTGGACGTGAAGGCGTACCGGCAGAGCATCAGCAGCATGACCGTCAGGGCGCCGTAGCAGAACCGCATCATCGTCATCGCGCAGAGCGCCCACGTCGCCTCCCGGCGCTGCGGCGCGGCGAGATGGCGTACACCTGCTGCCAGGTCGCGTGCGGTGCCGGAGAGTGCGGCGGTGAGGCGGGGCTGGACCAGTTCCCGGTCGGGACCCAGCAGGTCCCGGGCCATGCTCAGCGAAGCCAGCCCGGCGCACAGATACAGCACGGCGCCCAGCAGCACCACGGCCGCGTCGGAGTCGGCGCCCAGCAGGCGTACGAGAAAGGCGAGGCCGCCGCCGACGGTCGCGGCGAGCGTTCCGGCGGTCGGGGACAGGGAGTTGGCGATCACCAGCCGGTCGGCGTCGACCACGCGGGGCAGCGCGGCGGACAGGCCCGCCAGGACGAAGCGGTTGACAGCGGTGACGCACAGGGCGGAGACGTAGAAGAGCCAGTCCGGGACGTCGCTGACGATCAGGGCGGCGGTCGCCGACGCCAGCAGGGCGCGCAGCAGGCTGCAGTACAGGAGGACCTGACGGCGGCGCCAGCGGTCCAGCAGGACGCCGGCGAAGGGGCCGACCAGGGAGTACGGCAGGAGCAGGACCGCCATCGCGGAGGCGATCGCGGCGGCCGACGTCTGTTTCTCGGGCGAGAAGACGACGTAGGAGGCGAGTGCGACCTGGTAGATGCCGTCGGCTCCCTGGGACAGCAGGCGTACGGCGAGCAGACGCCGGAAGCCCTGGAAGCGCAGGAGGACGCGCAGGTCACGGACGACGGCCATGGGGCACAGCCTCACATACGGGGAGGGTCCCCGGGCGGAATGCCTCGGGGACCCTCACCATCGAGCAAGACCTGGGTCTTTAGCGCTCGACCTCACCCTGGATGAACTTCTCCACGTTCTCCCGGGCCTCGTCGTCGAAGTACTGGACCGGCGGGGACTTCATGAAGTAGCTCGACGCCGACAGGATCGGGCCACCGATGCCGCGGTCCTTGGCGATCTTCGCGGCGCGCAGGGCGTCGATGATGACGCCGGCCGAGTTCGGGGAGTCCCAGACCTCGAGCTTGTACTCCAGGTTCAGCGGGACGTCACCGAAGGCGCGGCCCTCCAGGCGGACGTACGCCCACTTGCGGTCGTCCAGCCAGGCGACGTAGTCGGACGGGCCGATGTGGACGTTGTCCGCGCCCATGTCGCGGTCGCGGATCTGGGAGGTGACGGCCTGCGTCTTGGAGATCTTCTTGGACTCCAGGCGCTCGCGCTCGAGCATGTTCTTGAAGTCCATGTTGCCGCCGACGTTCAGCTGCATCGTGCGGTCCAGGACGACGCCGCGGTCCTCGAACAGCTTCGCCATGACGCGGTGCGTGATGGTGGCACCGACCTGCGACTTGATGTCGTCGCCGACGATCGGCACGCCCGCCTCGGTGAACTTGTCCGCCCATTCCTTGGTGCCGGCGATGAAGACCGGGAGGGCGTTGACGAAGGCGACCTTGGCGTCGATGGCGCACTGGGCGTAGAACTTCGCCGCGTCCTCGGAACCGACGGGCAGGTAGCAGACGAGGACGTCGACCTGCTTGTCCTTGAGGATCTGGACGACGTCGACCGGCGTCTCGGCGGACTCCTCGATGGTCTCGCGGTAGTACTTGCCGAGGCCGTCGAGGGTGTGGCCGCGCTGGACGGTCACGCCGGTGTTCGGCACGTCGCAGATCTTGATGGTGTTGTTCTCGGAGGCGCCGATGGCGTCCGCGAGGTCGAGGCCGACCTTCTTCGCATCGACATCGAACGCGGCGACGAACTCCACGTCACGGACGTGGTACTCGCCGAACTGCACGTGCATGAGGCCGGGCACCTTCGACGCCGGATCGGCGTCCTTGTAGTACTCGACTCCCTGCACCAGCGACGCGGCGCAGTTGCCCACGCCGACGACGGCTACGCGAACCGAACCCATTCCGGTTGCTCCCTGTGTGTACGAGTGAGGCCCTGGCAGGGGTCTCACGTGGTGGTGTCGCCGGGCGTATCCGGCCCGGGGGTGTCCCCGGGCCGGGGCAGGACGCCCGGCGCTCCCTCTGTGGTGTCGCGAGCGACTTCTCCGTGGGCGGGACCCTTCAGGTCCCGGCCCGCCCGCTCACTTTCGATGAGCTCGTTCAGCCAGCGCACTTCGCGCTCCACGGACTCCATCCCGTGGCGCTGGAGCTCGAGTGTGTAGTCGTCGAGGCGCTCCCGGGTGCGCGCCAGAGAGGCGCGCATCTTCTCCAGGCGCTCCTCCAGCCGGCTGCGTCGCCCCTCTAGTACGCGCATGCGTACGTCGCGCGACGTCTGCCCGAAGAAGGCGAAGCGAGCGGCGAAGTGCTCGTCCTCGTACACATCGGGCCCGGTCTGCGAGAGCAGTTCCTCGAAGTGCTCCTTACCTTCCGCCGTCAGCCGGTAGACGATCTTGGCGCGGCGGCCGGTGAGGGGCGCGGCGAGGGCGTCCTCGGTGGTGTTCCCCGGCTCTTCGATCAACCAGCCGTTGGCGACCAGCGTCTTGAGGCAGGGGTAGAGCGTCCCGTAGCTGAACGCACGGAACACACCCAGTGACGTATTGAGTCGTTTGCGCAGCTCGTAGCCGTGCATCGGGGATTCGCGGAGCAGGCCGAGTACGGCGAACTCGAGGATCCCGGAACGCCGGCTCATCGTCGCCTCCTCTCTGCCGCGGCCCGTGCGACGGGCGCCTTGACGGCCCTTATGTCGTGCTGATGTATCGACTCGATACATCACGACGATAGAACGGCCTTCCGGATGCGACAAGAGGGAGGACGGTGAACGGGATCACATCACCGATTCGTAGGAAGTAAGTTGCCTGTTTTGGGGTGAACTTCGGTGCTAGGTGGGTTTTGACGGTGCGTAGTCTGTGCGGCATGCAGACCACCGGGAACCGAGTGACGCCTGGGGACGTCCTCGTCCCTGGTGCAGTACGGGTGAATGCAGGACCGACCACATCCGTACTTCGGGGGGACCGGAAACCTGCCGCCGTTTCCAGGCGCGCCACGGTGCGCCTGCCCTAGGAGTAGTCGTTCGATGAGCGAGCACCGTCGCAAACCGCCGCAGCCGCAGGGAGGCGGACGTGCCGCGGCCCGACGCGGCCAGTCCGGCTTGCCCACCGGCCGCCGCGCGGCACCGCGAGGCGCAACCGGGTCGCCTTCCGACTCGTACGGGTCGGGTTCCGGGTCGGGAGCCGAGGAGCGGCCGTACGGCGGCCGCGCCGAGGCCCGGCGTGCGGCCCAGAGAAGCGCAGGCGGCCGCCGCAGAGCGGCCGACCCTGGCCGGAGCGCCCGAGGCGCCGGCCCAGGCGGTCCGAATGGTCCTGGACGAGGAAGAGGGCGATCGGCTCCTCCGGGCCGGAAGAGGCTCGTCGACTACCCCCGGGCCGGCAAGTACGGGTGGCGCCGCTGGGTGCCCTCCTGGAAGCTCGTCTCCGGCCTGTGCATCGGCTTCTTCGGCAGCTTGGTGGCCGTGGCGGGCATCGGCTACGCGATGGTGGGCATCCCCGACATCCAGAAGACTGCCGAGGCGCAGAACAACGTCTTCTACTGGGCCGACGGCACCGAGATGGTCTCCACGGGTGGTGAGACGAACCGTCAGATCGTCAACCTCTCGCAGATCCCCAAGGCGATGCAGTACGCGGTCATCTCCCAGGAGAACAAGACCTTCTACACCGACAACGGCATCGACCTGAAGGGCATCGGCCGTGCCGTGTTCAACATGGCCCGGGGCGGCGAGACGCAGGGTGGCTCCACGATCACCCAGCAGTACGTCAAGAACGCGATGCTCAACGATCAGTCGCAGACCGTCTCCCGGAAGTTCCAGGAGATCTTCGTCTCGGTCAAGGTGGGAGCGAAGCTCTCCAAGGACGAGATCATGGCCGGCTACCTGAATTCCGCCTACTACGGCCGCGGGGCCTACGGCATCCAGGCGGCCGCGCGCGCGTACTTCAACAAGGACGCCGTCGACCTGAACGAGGGCGAGTGTGCCTTCCTGGCGGCGACGCTCAAGGGCGCCACGTACTACGACCCGGCGGGTTCGCCCTCCATCGACCCGGTCGGGGCCAGTGCCGACGCGAACAAGCGGCGCGCAAAGATCCAGATGCAGGACACCCTGGACAAGATGGTCGAGTACGGCCATCTGGATGCCGCGACGCGGGCCAAGTACACCGAGCTTCCCAAGACCCAGAGTCCGCGCTCGAACGCCGCGCTGAGCGGCCAGGTCGGTTATCTCGTCGACCTGGCCAAAGCGTATCTGGTCAACAACACGAAGATCACTGAGGACGACCTGCAGAAGGGCGGCTACTCGATCTACACGACCTTCGACAAGAAGAAGGTCAAGGAGCTCGAGGACTCGGTCAAGAAGGTCCAGAAGGCCAACATCGACCCCAAGAAGCGCCCGAAGACGGACACCCACGTCCAGTTCGGCGGTGCCTCCATCAGCCCGAAGACCGGCGCGATCAAGGCCATCTACGGTGGTGAGGACGCGACCAAGCACTTCACCAACAACGCCGATGTCACCGGCGCCCAGGTCGGTTCGACGTTCAAGCCGTTCGTGCTCGCGGCGGCGATGACGTGGGGGGTACGGGACCCGGAGCTGGGTCCGACCCAGGCGCAGGACGAGCGGACCCAGGTGTCCCCGAAGAGCCTGTTCAGCGGCAAGAACAAGCTGAAGATCAAGGATTACACCGGAGAGGTCTGGCAGAACGAGAAGGGCAAGGAGTGGCTGCAGGTCAATGACGGCGACAAGTCGTACGGCACTCCGCCCGACTACCAGATCGATCTCCGTGAGGCGATGCGGGAGTCGGTGAACTCCGCCTTTGTGCAGCTCGGCATGGACGTCGGCCTGGACAAGGTGAAGGAGGCCTCCATGAACGCCGGCCTCAAGGAGGACAGCCTGGCCGGCACCAACTACCCGACGTTCTCCATCGGCACCTCCGACCCCAGCGCGATCCGTATGGCGGGTGCGTACGCAACGTTCGCGGCCAGCGGCAAGCAGCGTGAACCGTTCTCCGTGGAGAAGGTCACGAGCAAGGACGGCACGATCTTCACGCACGAGACCAAGACCAAGGAGGCGTTCACCGAGGACGTCGCCGACAACGTCACGGACGTCCTGAAGACGGTCGTCGATGACGGAACGGGTACCAACGCCCAGCTGACCGGGCGCGATGTGGCCGGCAAGACCGGTACCACCGACGGCAACAAGTCCGCCTGGTTCGTCGGCTACACCCCGCAGCTGTCCACGTCGATCACCATGTTCCGGTACGACGACGATGAGACCAAGAAGAACCGTACGTTCCTGGAGATGTACGGCACAGGTGACCAGGATTCGATCCACGGCGCCTCGTTCCCGGCCGAGATCTGGCACGACTACATGGATGCGGCGCTGAAGGGCGAGCCTGCGATGGACTTCCCGACGCCCAAGCCCATTGGAAAGGTCATCAACGAGCCAACGCCGACCCCCACTCCCACCATCACGGAAACGCAGGAGGAGAGCCCGACGCCGACTCCGACGCCCAGTCAGCCCTCTCCGTCGCCTACGCCCACGGAGAGCGAGAACTGTGGCTTCTTCGGCTGTGAGGACGGCGGCACCGAGACGGGTGGTGCGGACGCCGGAGGTGCGGACGGAGGTGTGACGGCCTCACCGACGCCTACAGATACGGGCGACGAGGGCGGAAACAACGGCAATGGCAACGGAGGCTTCTTGGGAGGCTCAACCGGTTAGCCGCCGGATCGTCCGGTGTGAGTGTTTCACGTGAAACACCCGGATGTTTCACGTGAAACGAGGGCCGCCGCACCCACGAGGTGCGGCGGCCCTCGGCGTATTCCTAGGTCGGTACGGCAGGATGTGCCCTATGCCCAGCGCAGAATCGACGCAAGCGAGCGTGCACGAGCCGGCCCCGGTACCGCCGACCAAGACCGATGAGGTCGCGGCCACCGGCAGTGAGCTGATCGGCGGGCCCATCGGCCGGCGCGCCCTGCTCGGGACGTCCTGGTGGACCCCCGTGCGGGTCGTCGCGCTAGTGGCGATCGGTATGTTCGCCCTCGGCCTGGTCCAGAAGGCGCCCTGCTACAACGGCGCCTGGTTCTTCGGCGCCAGCTCGCAGTACACGCACGCGTGCTACTCGGACATCCCGCACCTCTATCAGGGGCGCGGGTTCGCCGACGGGCTTGTGCCGTACTTCGACAAGCTCTCCGGCGATATGCAGTACCTCGAGTACCCGGTGCTGACCGGAGTGTTCATGGAGGTGGCTGCCTGGCTCACGCCCGGCAGCGGCAGCATCCAGGACCAGGAGCAGTGGTACTGGATGGTCAACTCCGGGCTGCTGATGGTGTGCGCCGTCGTCATCGCCGTCTGTGTGACCCGTACGCATGCCCGGCGGCCCTGGGACGGTCTGCTGGTCGCTCTGGCGCCCGCCTTCGCGCTGACCGCCACCATCAACTGGGACCTGCTGGCGGTCGCTCTGACGGCCGCGGCGATGCTGATGTGGTCGCGGGGCCGCTCGCTCGCCTTCGGTGTCCTCCTGGGGCTTGCCACGGCCGCCAAGCTCTATCCCTTCCTGCTGCTCGGGCCGCTGCTTGTGCTCTGCTGGCGCGCGGGCAAATGGCGGGAGTTCGGCACGGCGCTGGGAGGGGCGGTCGTCGCCTGGCTGGTCGTGAACCTGCCGGTGATGCTGTTCGCCTTCGAAGGCTGGTCGAAGTTCTACGAGTTCAGCCAGGAGCGGGGCGTCGACTTCGGCTCCTTCTGGCTGATCATGGCCCAGAACTCGTCCAACCCGCTCAGCACCGACACCGTCAACACGCTCGCCACACTGCTGATGCTGGTGTGCTGCGCGGGCATTGCGGCGCTCACGCTGACCGCACCGCGCCGTCCGCGCTTCGCCCAACTCGCCTTCCTGATCGTCGCGGCTTTCATCCTCACCAACAAGGTCTACTCCCCGCAGTACGTCCTGTGGCTGATCCCGCTGGCCGCGCTGGCCCGGCCGAAGTGGCGGGACTTCCTGATCTGGCAGGCCTGCGAGGTGGCGTACTTCCTGGGCATCTGGCTGTACCTCGCCTACACGACCAGCGGAGACGCCCACAAGGGCCTTCCGACCGACGGCTACCACTGGGCCATCGCCGTGCACCTGCTGGGCACGCTGTACCTGTGCGTGGTGATCGTGCGCGACATCCTCATGCCGGAGCGGGACATGGTGCGCAGGGCGGGCGACGACGACCCCTCGGGAGGGGTACTCGACGGTGCTGAGGACGTCTTCGTGCTCGGCGCTGCCGCCCATCCGCCGCGGCACGCGGCTCAGTTCGAAGGAGCTCAGGTGGAGTGGGGCAGCGCACACCCGGGGCCGCCAGAGGGGCGTTCGCTCTGAGCGAACAGAGCGGACGCGGGCTACGCAAAAGGCCGTACACGGTGTTTCCGTGTACGGCCTTTTCTGCTGCGGCGCCGCTGCTCAGCGATCGACGAGCCGGTCGAACTGTGTGGTGGTGTGCCGCAGATGGGCCACCAGCTCGTCGCCGACCGTCGGCTCCGGGGCGTCCGCGGGCACGAAGAGGATGGAGACCTGCATGTGCGGCGGCTCGGCGAACCAGCGCTGCTTGCCGCCCCAGACGAACGGCGAGAGGTTCCGGTTGACGGTGGCGAGGCCGGCGCGGGCGACGCCCTTGGCGCGGGGCATGACGCCGTGCAGCGCCTTCGGGGCTTCCAGGCCCACTCCGTGCGACGTACCGCCCGCCACGACCACGAGGTAGCCGTCCGAGGCCGCCTTCTGCTGCCGGTAGCCGAAGCGGTCGCCCTTGGAGACGCGGGTGACGTCCAGGACCGCGCCGCGGTACTCGGTGGCCTCGTGGTCGCCCAGCCACAGCCGGGTGCCGATGCGGGCGCGGAAGCGTGTCTGCGGGAACTGCTGCTGGAGGCGGGCGAGTTCCTCGGCCTTGAGGTGGCTGACGAACATCGTGTGCAGCGGCAGACGGGCCGCGCGCAGCCGGTCCATCCAGCCGATGACTTCCTCGACGGCGTCCGAGCCGTCGGTGCGGTCCAGCGGCAGATGGATGGCGAAGCCCTCCAGGCGGACGTTCTCGATGGCGGCGTGCAGCTGCGGCAGGTCCTGCTCGTTGACGCCGTGCCGCTTCATCGAGGACATCACCTCGATGACCACCCGGGCGCCCACGAGGCCGTACACGCCGTCCACCGACGACACCGAGCGGATGACCCGGTCCGGCAGCGGTACCGGCTCCTCACCGCGCCGGTACGGCGTGAGCACCAGCAGGTCGCCGCCGAACCAGTCCTTGATGCGCGCGGCCTCGTACGTCGTGCCCACGGCGAGGACCTCCGAGCCCAGCCGGGTGGCCTCCTCGGCGAGCCGTTCGTGTCCGAAGCCGTAGCCGTTGCCCTTGCAGACCGGGACGAGGCCCGGGAACTGCTCCTGCACGTGCTTGTGGTGCGCCCGCCAGCGCGCGGTGTCGACGTAGAGCGTGAGCGCCATGGCCGGACCTGGAACCTTTCTCGTGGCTGCGGTGTATCAGAGATGTGAAAGCAAATTGTGGTGTGTCAGCGGCGGGACATGTAGATGTCGAGCGCCTTGTGGAGCAGCTTGTTGAGCGGGAAGTCCCACTCACCGAGGTATTCGGCGGCCTGCCCGCCCGTGCCCACCTTGAACTGGATCAGGCCGAAGAGGTGATCGGTCTCGTCCAGCGAGTCGGAGATACCGCGCAGGTCGTAGACGGTGGCGCCGAGCGCATAAGCGTCGCGCAGCATCGTCCACTGCATCGCGTTCGAGGGCCGGACCTCGCGGCCGATGTTGTCGGAAGCGCCGTAGGAGTACCAGACGTGCCCACCGACGATCAGCATGGTCGCGGCCGACAGGTTCACACCGTTGTGGCGCGCGAAGTACAGCCGCATGCGGTTGGGGTCTTCGGTGTTGAGGGCCGTCCACATGCGCTGGAAGTACGACAGCGGGCGGGGCCGGAAGTGGTCGCGCACAGCGGTGATCTCGTACAGCCGCTGCCATTCCTCGAGGTCGTGGTAGCCGCCCTGGACGACCTCGACGCCGGCCTTCTCGGCCTTCTTGATGTTGCGGCGCCAGAGCTGGTTGAAGTTCTTGTGGACGTCTTCCAGGGAGCGGTTGGCCAGCGGCACCTGAAAGACGTATCGGGGCTGTACGTCACCGAAGCCGGCGCCCCCGTCCTCCCCCTGCTGCCAGCCCATGCGGCGGAGCTTGTCGGCGACTTCGAAAGCGCGCGGTTCGATGAAGTCGGCCTCGATGTCGCGCAGGCGCTTCACGTCCGGATTCTGGATGCCCTGCTTGATGGAGCCGGCCTCCCAGCGCCGGATGATCACCGGCGGGCCCATCTTCACGGAGAAGGCACCCTGCTGCTTGAGGTGCGCGAGCATCGGTTCCAGCCACTCGGTGAGGTTCGGCGTGAACCAGTTGATGACCGGGCCCTCGGGCAGATAGGCCAAGTAGCGCTTGATTTTGGGCAGTTGCCGATAGAGGACGAGCCCCGCACCGACCAATTCACCGGTGCGGTCGTCGAACCATCCGAGGCTCTCGGAGCGCCACTCCGCCTTGACGTCGGCCCAGGCCGGGACCTGCATGTGGCTCGCCGCTGGCAGGCTCTGGATGTACGCCAGATGCTGCTCGCGACTGATCGTCCTCAGGGTCAGGCTCATTCGGGGCGCTCCTCGGGCTGGTGTGTCCCCATGGGTACAGGGGCTCCGGCTCTAGCGCCGAAGCCTACTGCGCCTTGCGAGCGCCCCGACTGGGCATACGGAAGCTTCGCCCCGGCCTGTTGGCCGCCGGGGCGTTGTGCGGTGTTGAGGAGACAGTGGCGGTGCCGTCAGAAGACTCCGCCGAAGAGACCGCCGTGCGCCATGCCGAGGAAGAAGCCGACCCCTGAGGCGCCGAGGCCCAGGATCAGACCGAAGCGTTCGCGGGTCGTCTCCGAGATCCACTGCCCGTAGGCGCCGGTGATGATCCCCACCAAGCCTGTCCAGGAGCTCAGCAGGTGCAGGCTGTGGAACATCGCTGTGACGAAGGAGATGATGCCCAGCACCAGGGTCACCGCGAGAAGCGTGTCCTGGAGCGGGTGGGGTTTGCCGTCGGTGGCGAAGAGGCCTCCGACGGTGTTGGGTCGCAATGCTTGTGCCATAGGGCACCTCCTGCGGAAGACGGCGCATCGTAGCGCCATACACACCCGATGTGTACAGATTGTCGGTGTCGGCGGCCGGATTTCAACCGGAAGCCGGTGTGCGGGTACTCTGTACCCTCTGCACTGGTGTCTGCCCATGCCACGGCACGGAATCCCGAGGGGAACCCCGATTGTCAGTGGCGGCCGATACCGTTGCGTACGCATCACAACCCTCCTGCCACGGAACGACCGTGGCCGCTGAGTCCAAAGGAGGTGGGTTCCACATGCGTCACTACGAGGTGATGGTCATCCTCGACCCCGAGCTGGAGGAGCGCGCTGTCGCCCCCCTGATCGAGAACTTCCTCTCCGTCGTCCGTGAGGGCAACGGCAAGGTCGAGAAGGTCGACACCTGGGGCCGTCGTCGTCTCTCGTACGAGATCAAGAAGAAGCCCGAGGGCATCTACTCGGTCATCGACCTGCAGGCCGAGCCTGCGGTCGTCAAGGAGCTCGACCGCCAGATGAACCTGAACGAGTCGGTCCTCCGGACCAAGGTCCTCCGCCCCGAGACCCACTGAGCTCTCCCGCTCAGCTGAACTCGGGACTCTGAGTAGCAGCACTAGCAGCCAGCAGCAGCAAACCCGCCGAGAGGTTCCCCCATGGCAGGCGAGACCGTCATCACGGTCATCGGCAATCTTGTCGACGACCCCGAGCTGCGCTTCACCCCCTCCGGTGCGGCGGTCGCGAAGTTCCGTGTCGCGTCCACTCCCCGCACCTTCGACCGCCAGACGAACGAGTGGAAGGACGGCGAAAGCCTCTTCCTCACCTGCTCGGTCTGGCGTCAGGCGGCGGAGAACGTCGCCGAGTCGCTTCAGCGAGGCATGCGCGTCATCGTGCAGGGCCGGCTGAAGCAGCGGTCCTACGAGGACCGTGAGGGCGTCAAGCGCACGGTCTACGAGCTGGACGTCGAGGAAGTCGGCGCCAGCTTGCGCAGCGCCACGGCCAAGGTCACCAAGACCGCCGGCCGCGGTGGCCAGGGTGGTTACGGCGGCGGTGGCGGTGGCGCCCAGGGTGGCGGCGGCTGGGGCGGTGGCCCCGGCGGCGGTCAGCAGGGCGGCGGCGGTGCTCCCGCCGACGACCCGTGGGCGACCGGCGCTCCCGCCGGCGGCCAGCAGGGCGGCGGTGGCGGCGGCTGGGGTGGAAACTCCGGCGGCGGCGGTGGCGGCGGCTACTCGGACGAGCCCCCCTTCTAGACCTTCGGGCCCATGTGCCCGTGGTCGAGGGTGGGTCGTACTCCACACTTCTTGATCACACAGGAGAAACACCATGGCGAAGCCGCCTGTGCGCAAGCCTAAGAAGAAGGTCTGCGCTTTCTGCAAGGACAAGGTCACGTACGTGGACTACAAGGATACGAACATGCTGCGGAAGTTCATTTCCGACCGCGGCAAGATCCGTGCCCGCCGCGTGACCGGCAACTGCACGCAGCACCAGCGTGACGTCGCCACGGCCGTGAAGAACAGCCGTGAGATGGCGCTGCTGCCCTACACCTCCACCGCGCGATAAGGGAAGGGTGACCGACACATGAAGATCATCCTCACCCACGAGGTCTCCGGCCTCGGTGCCGCGGGCGACGTCGTTGACGTCAAGGACGGTTACGCTCGCAACTACCTGATCCCGCGGAACTTCGCGATCCGTTGGACCAAGGGTGGCGAGAAGGACGTCGAGCAGATCCGTCGTGCTCGCAAGATCCACGAGATCCAGACCATCGAGCAGGCCAACGCTGTGAAGGCCCGGCTCGAGGGCGTCAAGGTCCGTCTGGCCGTTCGCTCCGGCGACGCCGGTCGTCTCTTCGGTTCCGTCACCCCGGCCGACATCGCTTCCGCGATCAAGGCTTCCGGTGGCCCCGAGGTCGACAAGCGCCGTATCGAACTCGGTGCGCCGATCAAGACCCTCGGCGCTCACGAGACGTCCGTTCGTCTGCACCCCGAGGTTGCCGCCAAGGTCAACATCGAGGTTGTCGCGGCGTAAGTGCTGCGCTCGCGAGAGCAGTGTGTGGGGCCGCACCCTTCGGGGTGCGGCCCCTCTCTGCTTTCCGGTGTTTCACGTGAAACACCGCGAACCGCCGACCCCGCATGTTTCACGTGAAACGCTCAGCGCGTCGCGCCGGTGACGATCCAGCGGCCCGAGCGGGTGCGCAGCCACAGCGTCAACATCCGGACGGTCATCATCAGTGTCATGGCGGCCCAGACCGCGGTGAGCCCTCCGCCGAGTGCGGGGATGAGTAGCGCGACGGGGACGAAGACCGCGAGGGTGACAACCATCGCCCACGCCAGATAAGGGCCGTCTCCTGCGCCCATCAGGACGCCGTCCAGGACGAACACGATGCCGCAGATCGGCTGTGAGAGGGCCACCATCAGCAGAGCGGGCAGCGCAGTCTCCTTGACCACGGAGTCGCTGGTGAACAGTGGCAGGAACAGCGGGCGGGTGAGCATCACCAGCAGTCCCAGTACGACTCCGGTGGCGATACCCCACTCCACCATGCGTCGGCATGCGGCTCGGGCACCTTCGGTGTCTCCGGCGCCCAGATAGCGTCCGATGATGGCCTGCCCGGCGATCGCTATGGCATCCAACGCGAAGGCGAGCAGACTCCACAGGGACAGGATGATCTGGTGCGCTGCGACATCGGCATCGCCGAGGCGGGCTGCTACAGCCGTGGCGATCATCAGGATCGCCCGCAGGGAGAGGGTGCGGACCAGCAGGGGCAGACCTGCTTGTGCGGAAGCCCGGATCCCGGCGATGTCGGGGCGCAGCGAAGCGCCGTGACTGCGGGCGCCCCGGACGACCACCACAAGGTAGGCCGTCGCCATACCGCACTGGGCGATGACAGTGCCCCAGGCGGATCCGGCGATGCCGAGGTCGGCGCCGTAGACGAGTCCCATGTTCAGGGCGCCGTTGGCGATGAAGCCCGCGATCGCGACGTACAGAGGCGTCTTGGTGTCCTGCAGTCCGCGCAGGACACCCGTCGCGGCGAGTACGACGAGCATCGCCGGTATGCCGAGGGCCGAGATCCGCAGATAGGTGGTCGCATACGGTGCCGCGGTGTCTGAGGCGCCGAAGAGGTCCACGAGGGCTGGTGCCGTGGGCAGGACGACGGCCACGACCGCTGCGCCGAGGAGTAGCGCGAGCCAGATGCCGTCCACGCCCTGGCGGATGGCGGACTGGAGATCGCCGGCGCCGACGCGTCGGGCAACGGCCGCCGTGGTGGCGTAGGCCAGGAAGACGAAGACGCTGACGGCTGTCATGAGGAGGGCTGAGGCGACCCCGAGTCCGGCGAGCTGCGCCGTGCCGAGATGGCCGACGATCGCGCTGTCGGCCATGACGAAGAGGGGCTCGGCGACGAGTGCGCCAAAGGCCGGGACGGCCAGTGCGACGATCTCCCGATCGTGCTGTCGCCGGGCGGCCTTGGGGGTCGCGGAAGCCTGTGTCATGAGCATCAATCTAATCGTCCACAGGTAAGAGATGCAATGCCAATAGGACCCTTACTTGCCGTCTCGGCCTGTGCGCTCTCGTGCACAGTTTGAAGTGATCTTGGTCCCACGGGGAAAGTTTTTCTTCTGCACAGCCGGTGGATGGGAAAAGTGCAGGTCATGGCGGCCTTTGGGGCGGAGGTGGGGGCTTGTTCACAGGCCTGTCCACCGTGTCGTGCACAGGTTTTGCGGAGTTCTCCACAGCATCGGGACCGTCGTCCACATGGCCTGTGGATAACCAGATTGGCTGACGGTGCCCAGGGGCCTACGGTGGTCCGACGCCTGCCCCGCCCGTCGGCTTGGAAACCATCACAAATCCGACGCGAGACAACCGGAGTTGGGCCTCTTATTTGTCAGTGCCGTGCCGTAGAAAAGAGGGGCGCGGCGAGGTCCGCTGGGCGGACGGGAGGAGGTGGCTCGGTGAGTATTTCCGAGCCCTTGGACGACCCGTGGGCCGACAGCGGTCCAGGTGATCGTCTCCCCGCGTCTCGCCGACGCGGTGACGGCGGCCGTGGCCGCGACGAACAGCACGACCGCGGCCGGGAGAGCGCATGGGACGGCGGGGGCACGGCCTTCGAGCGTGTACCGCCCCAGGATCTCGACGCAGAGCAGTCCGTCCTCGGCGGCATGCTCCTGTCCAAGGACGCCATCGCCGACGTCGTCGAAATCCTCAAGGGCCACGACTTCTACAAGCCCGCGCACGAAACGATCTTCCAGGCGATCCTCGATGTCTATGCGAAGGGGGAGCCGGCCGACCCGATCACGATCGCCGCCGAGCTCACCAAGCGCGGCGAGATCAACAAGGTCGGCGGCGCGTCGTATCTCCACGGCCTCGTCCAGACCGTGCCGACGGCGGCGAACGCCGAGTACTACGCCGAGATCGTGCATGAGCGGGCTGTCCTGCGCCGCCTGGTCGAGGCAGGCACCCGCATCACCCAGATGGGATATGCGGCCGACGACGACGTCGACGAGATCGTCAACCGCGCCCAGGCCGAGATCTACGCGGTCACCGAGCAGCGCACCAGTGAGGACTATCTGCCGCTCGGCGACATCATGGAGGGCGCGCTCGACGAGATCGAGGCGATCGGTTCGCGTAGCGGCGAGATGACCGGTGTGCCCACGGGATTCACCGACTTCGACTCGTTGACCAACGGCCTGCACCCGGGGCAGATGGTCGTCATCGCCGCGCGTCCCGCCATGGGTAAGTCCACGCTCGCGCTGGACTTCGCGCGCGCCGCGTCGATCAAGAACAATCTGCCGAGCGTCATCTTCTCCCTGGAAATGGGCCGCAACGAGATCGCGATGCGCCTGCTGTCCGCCGAGGCCCGTGTCGCCCTGCACCACATGCGGTCCGGCACGATGACCGACGAGGACTGGACGCGGCTGGCCCGCAGGATGCCGGACGTCTCGGCCGCCCCGCTCTACATCGACGACTCTCCGAACCTGTCGATGATGGAGATCCGCGCCAAGTGCCGTCGACTGAAGCAGCGCAACGACCTCAAGCTGGTGGTCATCGACTACCTCCAGCTGATGCAGTCCGGCGGCTCCAAGCGAGCCGAGAGCCGTCAACAGGAGGTCTCGGACATGTCCCGTAACCTCAAGCTGCTGGCCAAGGAGCTGGAGCTTCCGGTCATCGCGCTCTCCCAGCTGAACCGTGGTCCCGAGCAGCGGACCGACAAGAAGCCGATGGTCTCCGACCTGCGTGAGTCCGGCTCCATCGAGCAGGACGCCGACATGGTCATCCTGCTGCACCGCGAGGATGCCTACGAGAAGGAGTCGCCCCGTGCGGGCGAGGCCGATCTGATCGTGGCCAAGCACCGTAACGGCCCGACAGCGACGATCACGGTCGCTTTCCAGGGGCACTACTCGCGTTTCGTGGACATGGCGCAGACCTGATCCGACGCCGACGGGCGGGCACGCGGAAATGCGCTCGACGTGTGCCGTCCCGCCGGATGGACTGGGCAGCATGACGACAACTCAGGATGAGCTTCTTCCCGGCACGCGCCGGGCGCTGCTGCACCGGATCGCGGTTGCCCAGTCCGAAGGGCGTGCGCCGTCGCTGGTCGCCGCCGTTGTACGAGACGGCCGGACGGTGTGGCACGGTGCCCGGACCTCGGTGGACGGGCACGCGCCCGACGAGAACGTGCAGTACAGAATCGGCTCGATCACCAAGACCTTCACGGCCGTTCTCGTGCTGAGGCTGCGCGACGAGGGAGTGCTCGACCTCGGTGACCAACTGGAGAAGCATCTGCCGGGTACGGGCGCGGGGGAGGCCACCATCGCCGAACTCCTCGCGCACACCGGCGGGTTGGCCGCCGAGTCGCCCGCGCCGTGGTGGGAGCGGACGCCGGGGACCCTGCGCCCCGACCTCGCCGACGTGCTCGGCAAACAGCCCTTCGTGCACCCCGTAGGCCGCCGCTTCCACTACTCCAACCCCGGCTACACGATGCTGGGTGCGCTCGTCGAGAAGTTGCGGGGTGCTGCTTGGGAGGACGTACTTCGGCGTGAAGTGCTCGAACCCCTGGGCCTGAAGCGGACGAGTGCTCACCCCCAGGCGCCGTATGCCGGCGGCTGGGCCGTGCATCCCTGGGCCGATGTGATGTTGCCTGAGCCGACGGAGGACCTGGGGCGGATGGCTCCGGCAGGTCAACTCTGGTCCACTACCGAGGACTTGGCGCGATTCGCGGTCTTCCTGAACAAGGGGGACAGCCGGGTGCTGAGTGCGGAGACGGTACGGGAGATGCGGACTCCGGCGGCACCCGCTGAGGCCGCGGATGTCGTGGACGGTGCGATCTATGGTCTCGGCATGCAGCTCCAGAGCCGGAACGGTCGGTTGCTGGTGGGGCATTCGGGCTCGCTGCCGGGCTTCCTGGCGAACCTCACCATGAGCGTGGAGGACGACGTCGCCGCGGTGGTGCTGGCCAACTGCACCTCCGGGCCCCTGCTGGGTTCGGTCGGCGCCGACCTCGTATGCATCGTCGCCGACGCTGAGCCGCGCATTCCCGCACCGTGGCGCCCCTTGCCCGAAGTAGACCGGGCTGCACTGGAGTTGACGGGCCAGTGGTACTGGGGGACGCACGCTTTCGCACTGCGGCTCACAGCAGCCGAGGGCGTCTCACTGGAGCCGTTGTCCGGCACCGGCCGTCGCTCTCGCTTCCGGTCGAACGGCGACGGCACCTGGACCGGCCTGGAGGGCTACTACGCCGGAGAGCTTCTACGGGCCGTACGGCGCGCGGACGGGACGGTGGACCATCTGGACCTCGGGTCGTTCGTGTTCACGCGTCAGCCGTACGACGAGGCGGCTTCTGTGCCGGGTGGAGTCGATCCGGAGGGCTGGCGAGGCATTCGGTAACCACCGGCTCGGTGCGTACGGCAGGTGAGGGTCCTGTTTCACGTGAAACAGGACCCTCCGTCACAGCACGAGCTTGAAGCCCACATGCGAGGCCTCGAAGCCCAACCGCTCATAGAAGCGATGCGCGTCGGTCCGGGAGGCGTCGGAGGTCAACTGCACCAACTGGCAGTCCTGACGACGGGATTCGTCGACTGCCCACTCGATGAGCTGGGTGCCGAGACCGCTGCCGCGCTCGTCCGCGTGGATGCGTACTGCCTCGATGATCGAGCGGGTTGCTCCCTTGCGGGACAGCCCGGGGATGATCGTGAGCTGCAGGGTCCCGACGATCCGGCCCTCCCTTACGGCCACGACCACGTGCTGGTTCGGATCGGCGCTGAGGCGCTCGAGAGCCGTCAGATAAGGGGTCAGGTCGTCCGGGGACTCGCGCTGGGCGCCCAAGGGGTCGTCGGCGAGCATGGCCACGATCGCCGGGACGTCGCCCGTGGTGGCGGGACGTATTTCAAGATCTCCCATGCCCGCACCCTACGCGGGCACGTTCAGCGACTCCACGACACGTACCAGCGGAACCAGTTCGGGGTTTCTGGCTGCCTCGTCGAGGGCCTCACGCAGGGCGGCGTCGTTGGTCGGCCGCGCCTCCGCGAGGAGCTTGAGCCCTGCCTCTGTGACATTGGTGTAGATGCCGCGGCGGTCGGTGGGGCAGAGGTAGCGGGTGAGCAGGTCACGGTCCTCGAGCCGTGTGACCAGCCGGGTGGTGGCGCTCTGGCTGAGAACGACGGCGTCGGCGACCTGCTTCATCTGCAGATGGCCTCCGTCCCCGTCGTGCTGACGGCTGAGGACGTCGAGCAGGGAGTACTCGCGCACGCTCAGGTCGTGCTTGGCCTGCAGGGCCCGCTCGATGTGGGCCTCGATCCTCCCGTGCAGCAGGGAGAGCGCGCACCAGCCCTGGGCGAGGGCGGTGAGCGCGGGGTCCGTCGCTGTCATTGGCGTGTTCCTCCGTCCCGGAGCGGCTGACACCAGGATAGACCAGACTCGCAATAGCCTGCGCTTGCAAATATCAGGCGTCTGCAATTATTGTGGGCGTACGCAAAGCGCTCCTGCAATCGTCTGGAAGGTTCACCACGTCATGCCTCTCGCGCTTCTGGCCCTCGCGATCGGGGCCTTCGGGATCGGAACGACCGAGTTTGTGATCATGGGCTTGCTGCCCGAGGTCGCCGGAGACTTCGGCGTCTCGATCCCCACGGCCGGCTTCCTGGTGACGGGCTATGCGCTCGGCGTCATGTTCGGCGCACCGTTGATGACCGTGTTCGGCACCAAGATCTCCCGCAAGCGGATGCTGATGCTGCTGATGGTCCTGTTCATCGCCGGCAACCTGCTCTCCGCCCTCGCCCCGGCCTTCGGCGTCATGCTGGCCGGACGGGTGATCGCCTCGCTCGCCCACGGCGCCTTCTTCGGCATCGGCTCGGTCGTCGCGGCCGACCTGGTCGCCCCGGACAAGAAAGCCGGAGCCATCGCGATGATGTTCACCGGCCTCACAGTCGCCAATGTCGTCGGCGTTCCGCTGGGCACGCTGGTCGGACAGTCCGTCGGCTGGCGCGTCACCTTCGGCATCGTCGCCGCTCTCGGCGTCGTCGGCCTGGTCGGCATCGCCAAGCTCGTCCCCGACCTGCCCAAGCCCGAAGGCGTGCACCTGCGCCATGAACTGGCCGCGTTCAAGAACGCCCAGGTCCTGCTCGCCATGGCGATGACCGTCCTCGGCTTCGGCGGGGTCTTCGCGGCCATCACCTACATCGCGCCGATGATGACCCACGTCGCCGGCTTCGCCGACGGCTCTGTTACCTGGCTGCTGGTCCTCTTCGGCCTCGGCATGGTGGGCGGCAACCTCATCGGCGGCAAGTACGCCGACCGAGCCCTGATGCCCATGCTGTACGTCTCGCTGGGCGCCCTGGCGGTCGTCCTCGCGCTGTTCACGCTCACCGCACACAACAAGGTCCTCGCGGCCGTCACGATCGCCCTCATCGGTGCCCTGGGCTTCGCCACCGTCCCGCCCCTGCAGAAGCGTGTCCTCGACCAGGCGCACGGCGCCCCGACTCTGGCCTCGGCGGTGAACATCGGCGCCTTCAACCTCGGCAACGCGCTGTCCGCCTGGCTCGGTGGCCTCGTCATCGCGGGCGGTCTCGGCTACACCGCACCCAACTGGGTGGGCGCCATCCTGGCTGCGGCGGCGCTGGTCCTGGCAGTCCTTTCAGCCGCTCTGGAGCGCCGCGAGAGCGCACCCAGTGCCGTTGTGGCCGGTGCCGTGCCCGCCGAGCGGCAGAGCGCCGTACACCGCTGATGTGCCCCCACGCTGCACCGGTCCCCGACATCCACGGGGCCGGTGTCGGCGTATCGGAGGGTCTCAGCCGGCGGCCACCGTCAGTGGGGCGAACCGCCGGGTCCAGTCGCCGGGCAGTTCAGAAATGCCGTACGTCATGACCGCATTGAAGGCGATGGAGGCCAGACCACGGTCCTTCGCCCACGCCAGCAGCTCCTCATGGCGCACATCGATGTCCGTGCGCAGCGGGCGGTTCGTATGGGCGGCCAGGGAGGCGATGAGGGCCTTGGCGATCTCCGTGTCACGGGCGATCAGCGGGCCCACGACATGCGTGTCCATGTTGGGCCAGGCGGCCGCGTATCCGACGATTCGGTCGTGCTCCTCGGCCACACACAGCCGATCGGCGAAGGCGGGCAGCCGGGTGATGATGTGCGTGCGATCGGCGCCGAACACCTCCTCGTCGAGCCGGACGATCGCCGTGAGGTCCTCGGCGGTGGCGGCGCGGGTGGTGACCTCAGGCGTGCGTTCGCCCGGCGTGAAGTGGCCGCGCAGCATCTCGGCCCGGCCGGTGACCTTGAAGCCGATTTCCTCGTACAACGGGCGGCCGTTCGGCGTGGCGTGCAATGTCAGCGGCGTCGTGCCCAGCTCGGACACGACATGCCGCATCAACCGGCGACCGACGCCCTGGCGGGCGTACCGCTCGGCGACCAGGACCATGCCGATGGCGCCGAGGTCGGGGCGTTCCGGGGGACCGTACTCGGTGACGACACAGGCGCTGACGAGTCCTCCGTCGGGGTCGTCGATGCCGTAGCCCTTTCCGGCTGTGAGGAGGAAGCTCCACTTGTGCTCCTCGCGTGGCCACCCCCGGTCCTCGGACAAGTCGGCGCAGGCGGTGAGATCACGGAGCGTCAGACGGCGGATGGGCAGAGCGGTGAGGAAAGGAGTCGGCACGCAGGTCAGGCTGTCCGACGGATACCCTCTGCGTCCACCTGTTTCCGGGGAGTTGTGCGACCTTTTGGCCATGTCATAGCGACGTGCACAGCGCGTCCATGTGTGCCGGATGTTTCACGTGAAACATGGGCGAACGGCGGGCATCGGGCGCTCGGACTCGGCTCGTCCGGACTGTACTCGTGCTAAGTGCGGCGTGCGCGTCCCATTAGCCTCAAGGCCCATGGCGAGACTTCATCTCTTCGACTTGGACGGCACATTGCTGCATGGCACCTCCGCTCCCATGGAGATCTCACGGCAGCTCGGACTCGAGGCCGAGACGGTGCTGCTGGAACGGGCGATCTCGGCGGGGCGAATCGGGCCGCCGGAGTATGCGACGAGGGTGCATGGGCTGTGGGCGGATCTCACCGAGGAACATGTGTCCGCCGCCTTCGAGGGTGCACCGTGGCTGACGCGAATCCGTGACGTCTGGGCGGAGATCACGGCGCAGGGCGACTACTGCGCCGTTGTCTCGCTCTCTCCGTCGTTCTTTGTCGAGCGCCTCACCGCCTGGGGCGCGCACGCGGCATATGGATCCCGCTTTCCCGCCCTTCCGTTCACCGAGCCTGTGGACCCTGCCGGAGTGCTCAGTGCCGCAGCCAAGGTCGAGATCGCCGACATGCTGTGCGAGAAGTTCGGAGTGACCCGCGGCGATTGCATCGCTTATGGCGACTCATCGTCGGACACGGCTCTGTTCGGCGTGGTGCCGGTCTCCGTCGCGGTCAACGCGGACCCTGTGCTCTCCGGTCTCGCGACGCATTCCTACAAGGGGAGAGATCTGTGGGAAGCCTATGAATTGGTGCGTCACGCCCGGTAATTGAGGGAATTGCTGGTTCGCCCTCTCGTCTCATTCGTGGGGGAGCAAGGGGGGACTTGTGATCGGGGCGGCGGCCGGTATGGTCGACTCCGGTTCGCTTCCGGGGCGGGGCACGCAGCTCTTGGCCCGGGCCGAGAGCAGGGCAATGCAGCCTAACGGGACGGAGAGATCGAAGACCCGCATTCCGGGTTATACGGCTGAGGCTTCCACGCGGGGTGGGATGCTGCGGTCACAGTACTGCGGCCAATGTCACACTCTCGCCTTACTTGTCCGTACGCAGCACGAATGCGGGTTGAATGTGGCCGCATTGGCCGCGGCGCCGAACGGGACAGCACAACCGTCTGCGGGGGAAAGCAGGCACCTTCCGACTGGGGAAGTGCGCAGACCGACCGAAAGATGTTCGAGGCGAGGCACACCATGGACGCTCCGACCACCACGTCGGCCGACAATGGCACTTCCGGCGGCGGTGGCGGCTGGTTCACGCCGCGCAAGCAGCCGTCGGCGACTCCGGGCGGTGAGCAGGACGCGGCGGAGGGCAGCCGTCTGGCCGGAATGCGGCCGATGGGCAGGTCCGCCTCCGTCACAGCCCCGGAGGGTACGCCCGAGACGGCCACCGAGGAGCCGTCGGCGCCCGCCCCCACACGGGCTGCCACGCCGCCACTTCACGTCACGGCAGGTCCCACCTCACCGCCCCCCTCCCCGGCAGGCACCCCGGCTGCTCCCCCGCCACCGCAAGCCCTCCCGGCCGACCCTCCGCCCTCCGAGCAGCGCGTACCCGTCCAGCGGTCGGAACCGCCCGAGGACGCCGCCTCGCCGGACGCCATTCTCGTCCGCCGGACCATGGCCGAGGTCGGCCCGGTGGCCGACAAGGTCACCTCGTACTTCTACGCGCTGCTCTTCGTACGCCATCCCGACCTGCGGTCGCTGTTCCCGGCCGCGATGGACACCCAACGGGACCGGCTGCTCAAGGCGCTGCTCACCGCTGCCGAGCACATCGACAACACCCCGGTCCTCGTCGAGTATCTGCAGAACCTCGGTCGCGGCCACCGCAAGTACGGCACCCGTCCCGAGCACTACCCGGCCGTCGGCGAGTGCCTCATCGGCGCCCTGAGCAGATACGCCGAGCCCATCTGGGACGCGGAGACGGAGGCGGCCTGGGTCCGGACGTACACGACGATCTCGCAGGTGATGATCGACGCGGCGGCCGCGGATGAACTGCGCGCCCCGGCCTGGTGGTACGCGGAGGTCGTGTCGCACGATCTCAGGACGCCGGACGTCGCGGTGGTCACCGTCCGCCCGGACCAGCCCTATCCGTTCCTCGCCGGGCAGTACGCGAGCCTGGAGACACCGTGGTGGCCGCGAATATGGCGGCACTACTCCTTCGCCTCGGCGCCCCGTTCCGACGGCCTGCTGTCGTTCCATGTGAAGGCCGTCCCCGCCGGCTGGGTCTCCAACGCCCTGGTGCATCGCGCCCGGCCTGGCGACATCATCCGGCTCGGCCCGCCCGCCGGTTCGATGACGGTGGACCACACGACGGACAGCGGGCTGCTCTGTCTGGGCGGCGGCACCGGAATAGCGCCCATCAAGGCCTTGGTCGAGGACGTCGCCGAGCACGGCGAGCGGCGACCGGTCGAGGTGTTCTACGGCGCCCGCACCGATCACGACCTGTACGACATCGACACGATGCTCAGACTCCAGCAGTCGCACCCCTGGCTCTCGGTCCGCGCGATCGTCGACCAGCAGGCGCATCTCCAGCTCCCTGACGCCGTACGCGAGTACGGGCCCTGGATCGAGTACGACGCCTATCTCTCGGGCCCGCCCGGAATGATCCGCAGCGGTGTGGACGCCCTGAGAGACGTCGGCATCCCGTCGGAGCGCATACGGCATGACTCGGTGGAGGAGCTCGTCGCCGCCGGGGACTGATGCCCCAGCGCGATATCAGCCAAGGTCCGGGGCGTGCATCGCGCGTACGCCCTCGATGTTCCCGTCCAGGTAGTGCCGCAGTGACAGCGGGACGAGGTGCACGGAGGCGATGCCGACGCGGGTGAACGGCACCCGGACGATCTCGTACTCGCCCGCGGGCTCGTCCACCTCGGGTCCGTGCCGCAGGGCCGGGTCCATGGACCCCAGACGGCAGACGAAGAAGTGCTGCACCTTCACTCCGGTCGCGCCGCCGTCCTCGCCGATGTGCTCCACGGTGTCCACGAAGCAGGGCACCACATCGATGATCTTGGCGCCGAGTTCCTCGTAGACCTCACGGTGCAAGGCTTCGACGACGGTCGTGTCCTCCGGTTCCACCCCACCACCGGGGGTGATCCAGTAGGGATCGACGCCAGGCTTGGTGCGCTTGATGAGGATCAGGTCGTCACCGTCCAGGAGAACGGCGCGGGCGGTGCGCTTGACCACGGGTCGGACGGTCATGGGAGAAATGTGGCCCGCGATGTTCCACGTGAAACATCGCGGCATGTCATCGCCTGGGCTCGGGGCGTGATGCCTCGTGGTCGGCGCCTCAACACCAGTCCGTGGCGGCCTGTTGCAGCCACTCATGGGCTCGTGCGATGTGCGGCATCGCCAGCGTGCCGGTACGCACCACCAGGAAGTACGTCCGCAGCGGTGGGACCGCGGGCTCGTGCAGGGCCACGACCTCCCCGCGCTCCAGAGCGAGCGCACAGAGATAGCGAGGCAGCACTGCGAGCCCGGCGCCCGCGGACGCGCAGGCAAGCACCGCGCGCAGATCGGGAACGATGACGGAGCCGGAGGCCGCCGGGCGGGAGTCGAAGACGGAGGCCCAGTAGCGGGAGACGAAGGGCAGTGACTCGTGCACCTCGACGACAGGGAGGTTCTCCAGGACGGGCGCCCCCATGTGGTGCAGCTTCCCGGAGTCGATCTGCTCGGCCCAGCGCGGGGCGGCGACCAGGACATGCTCTTCGTCGCAGAGCGCAGTCGCCGTGAGCAGAGCACCTCGGGGACGTGCCGTAGTGATGGCCAGATCGTGATGCCCAGCGGCGAGCCCCTCCAAGGTCTCCTCGGCGTTCCCGAAGGAGGCGCGGAGCGCGAAGCCCTGGCCGTCCTCGCCGGTCAGCTCGGTGAGCACGGGCAGCGCTCGCTCGGCGGTGAACTCGGGGGGACCGGCGAGATGCAGGGTGCGTAAGGAGGACTCGTCGTCGATCCCCGTCTCGGCGATCTCGACCAGCGCGTCGAGATGCGGCGCGGCCTTGTGCGCAAGCTCGTCGCCGATGGTCGTCGGTGTCACACCGCGCGCCTGCCGCAGGAACAGGGGGCGGCCCAGCTGCCGCTCCAGGGTGCGGATCTGGGAGGTGACGGCCGGCTGCGACAGTCCTAGCAGTGCGGCGGCGCGGGTGAAGGAGCCGGCCCTGTGCACGGTCACAAAGGTGCGCAGCAAGGCCAGATCCATGGCGCACCCTCCCCTTCTTTGCTTTCCCCTGACCCCCCGGCCGCGCCCAACTATAAATAAGTCGATAGGTCGCTGTCGCTACTGTGATTGGACACTGACACAGAGTCAACTAGCCTTGTTCGCGCGGTTCTTCGCGCGCGGAACCGAGGACGGTCCGAGCCACGAGGGGGGAGGCTCGGACCGTCCGTTGTACGTATCCGGACCCCGTCCGGGCCGGTCAGACGCGGTCAGCCCGCCGACTCGTCGAGCGCGCGCAGCACATCGGCCACCAGATCCTCGGGGTCCTCCACGCCGACGGAGAAACGGATGAAGCCCTCCGGCACCGCATCCCCACCCCAGCGGCCGCGGCGCTCGGCCGTGGAGCGCACCCCGCCGAAACTCGTCGCGTCGTCGACGAGCCGCAGGGCGTCGAGAAAACGGTCGGCACGCGCGCGCGTGGGCAGCGTGAAGGAGACGACGCACCCATAGCGGTACATCTGCTGTGAGGCGATCTTGTACGAGGGGTCGCTCATCAGTCCCGGGTAGCGCACCCCGAGTTCCTCGGGCCAGTCGCGCAGCGCTTCGGCGACCGCGAGGGCAGTGGCGCTCTGCCGGTCCACCCGCAGCTGGAGCGTCGCGACGGAACGGTGCGCGAGCCAGGCCTCCATGGGCCCCGGGATCGCCCCGACGATCTTGCGCCAGCGGCGTACGGCCGCCATGGCCTCGGCGTCGCGGCCGACGACGTAGCCCAGGAGGACGTCTCCGTGCCCGGTGAGCTGCTTGGTGCCGCTGGCCACGGAGAAGTCGGCGCCCAGCTCCAGCGGACGTTGCCCGAGCGGCGTCGCGAGCGTGTTGTCGACGGCGACGAGGGCGCCACGCGCGTGTGCCGCCTCGGCGAGCCGCCGGATGTCGCACACGTCCAGCCCGGGGTTCGACGGGGTCTCGATCCACAGCAGCCTGGCGCCGTCCAAGACGTCCAGTTGGGCGTCGCCTCCGGTGGGAGCGGTGCGCACCTCGATGCCGTACGACTCCAACTGCGCGCGCAACAGCGGCAGTGCCTGGTAGCCGTCGCTGGGCAGGACGACCGTGTCGCCGGAGCGCAGCTGGGAGAAGACGACGGAGGAGATGGCGGCCATGCCGGAGGCGAAGACCAGCGTCTCGACGCCGTCCTGCCCGGGAGCCTCCAGCTCGCCGATCGCACGCTCCAGATGCGTCCAGGTCGGGTTCTCGTCGCGGCCGTAGTTGTACGGGCCCGTCGGGTCGCCCGGCAGATGGTAGTGCGCGGCGAACACCGGACCGGGCAGCGCCGGCTCGTACTTGACCGGTTCAGGGAGGCCGGCCCGCACCGCGCGCGTGCCCTCGCCGGTGCTCGAACCGCCCCTGTCCATTGCGGAATCGTTCACGCTGCCTCTCCCTCCACCTGCTCACGGACCGCGGCGAGCAGCCCTACGCTCGCTGCCTCCACCATCTCAAGACACTCCTCGAAGCCGTCCATCCCCCCGTAGTACGGGTCCGGGACGTCGACGTCGTGGCCCGCAGCGGGGTCGTACGAGCGCAGCAGCCGCACCTTCTCCGCGTCCTGCTCGGTGGGCGCGAGGCGGCGCAGGGCCTTGAGATGGCCGGTGTCGAGGGCGATGACGAGGTCGAGGCGGGAGAACCAGGACGCCTGGAACTGGCGGGCCGTGTGCGCGCTGTCGTAGCCGTGCTCCTCGAGTACGGCGACGGTGCGCGGGTCGGCTCCGTCGCCCTCGTGCCAGCCGCCCGTGCCGGCGCTGTCGACCTCGACGAGCTCGTCCAGCCCAGCCTCCACCACGCGCGCGTGGAAGACGGACTCGGCCATCGGGGAGCGGCAGATGTTGCCGGTGCAGACGAAGCAGACGCGGTAGGGCATGCCGTACTCAGTCCTTGCCGTCGGGCAGGACCACGTGGAGTGCCCAGGACACGACCGAGATGATCAGGCCGCCCAGGACCGCGGTCCAGAAGCCTTCGACGTGGAAGCTCAGATCCAGCTTGTCGGCGAGCCACGAGGTGAGCAGCAGCATCAACGCGTTGACGACCAGGGTGAACAGGCCGAGCGTCAGGATGAGCAGCGGCAGGCTGAACAGCGTCACAATGGGCTTGACCAGGAAGTTCACCAGGCCGAAGACCAGGGCGACGAGGATGAGCGTCCAGATCTTCTTGCCCGTGCTGTCCCCGGTCAGGGTGATCTTGTCGAGCAACCATACGGCGACCGCCAGGGCGCCCGCGTTGGCGATCGTCTTGACTACGAAATTCTTCATGTGTCTGATCGTGGCAGACGAGATCGGCTACTAGCAGTGGGACAAGGGCGGACGAGGGCGATGAAGGCATTCCGGCTGGATGAACTGGAGGCGGAGCGCGCCGCCAATGAGGGCGCCTACCTGCAGTTTCTGCGGGAGCGGAACATGTCGGTCGGCCTGTACGCGCTCAACGCGGGCGAGCATGATCCACAGAAGCCGCACAACCAGGACGAGGTCTACTTCGTTGTGAGCGGCCGTGCAGCGATCACCGTCGGTCTGGAGACCACGCAAGTGGCGCGTGGCAGCGTGGTGTACGTGCCGGCCGGTGTCGCCCACAAGTTCCACCACATCAGTGAGGATCTGCGGGTGCTGGTGGTGTTCTCTCCGCCCGAGAGCTGACCTGGCACCCCGGGATTCCCTAGGGGATCGATCAGGGGAGGACAAGGGCTGCGAGGCCCCCGCCGGGCCCCCTCGCGGCCCTAGCATCGAGTGCAGGACATCAGAAGGATCCGGTACCGACAGGACCGGATATCGACGGACCCGGCACAGCGGCGGGCGGAGAAGTAAGGACAAGGGCGATGCGAGAGATCTTCACGGGACTGCCGTGGTGGGTGAAGTGGATCGCGGTGCCTGTCATCGCCCTGGTCGTGTTCGGCGGGCTGATAGCCAGCGTCGTCGGCTTCGTCATCGGGCTGCTGTTCAAGCTGCTGGTCTTCGTGGCACTGGTCGGTGGACTCATCTACGTCGTACGGAAGTTCACTTCGAGCTCGTCCTCACGCAGCGACTGGTGAGCACGCGGGGAGCCGGTGAGCGGTAACAGGAATCACCGGTTCCCTCGGGCGAGGGAAGTTTTCCGGACGGGCCGACTGTGAGCGGTGGCAGACGGTTAAAGTCCGGAATTCGACGCGGGGCGTACGAACCCCGCGAGCGGCGCACACCCCCTCCCGTGTTCCCCCCGCACGGGCTGCCCCCTCGCATCGGGAGTGACCCTTGGCCACGGCTGACACCGCACCGGCAGACCCCCACGCACCCCCCACAGCCGTTCTGACTCCGGGCACCCGCATCAGACCCCCGGAGCAGCCCGGCCCCCGGGAGCGACAGCCCCGGCAGCAGACAGCGGCCCCTGAGGAGCAGCCGCACTCCGCGACGCTCATCGGATCCGTTCAGCGCGCCATGCGCCTCCTCGAATCGGTCGCCGGGCATGCGCACGGCGCCCCCGCCAAGCAGCTGGCCCGCGAGACCGGCCTGGCGCTGCCCACGGCATACCACCTGCTGCGCACCCTCGTGCACGAGGGCTATCTGCGCCGTGACAAAGGGCTGTTCTTCCTCGGGGAGGCCGCTGAGCGGCTGAGCAGCAGCGGTGCCCGGCAGAAACGTCGCAGCACGGTCGTCGAGACACTCGCGACATGGCGCGACGCCATCGGCGTACCCGTGTACTACGCGATGTACCAGGACGGCGAGATCGAAGTCATGTGTGTCTCCGACACCCCGGGCAATCCGGCCGTCGAGGAGTGGGCCGACTTCCGCGAGACCGGCCATGCGCACGCCATCGGGCAGTGCCTGCTGTCCCAACTCGACGAGGACGCCCGCCGCGACCATCTCGCCCGCTATCCCGTGCAGTCCATCACCCCCTACACCGTGCGGGACGACCACGCGCTGCTACGGCGCCTGGAACGGACGCGGCGGACGCAGCCGGTGACGGAGCGGCAGGAGTACGCGCTCGGGACCGTGTGCGCGGCGATTCCGATCAGCGTGGGCACCACGGCCGCGACGATGGCCATCTCGCTGCCCTCCCATCAAGCCGATCGGCTGCTGCCCGCGGTGCGGCAGTTGCAGGGTGAGATCGGGCGGCTCCTGGGCTCGCTGGCGATCTCTATCAGCATCTGAAAACTCACTCCTTGTGATCTGTTGTGTACGTTCAGCAAGATGCCTTCAGTGCCGGGGGGTCCATACCCGGCCAGACGATGGCAAATGACGGGACAGGCGATGCGCGAGTCCGTACAGGCAGAGGTCATGATGAGCTTTCTCGTGTCCGAGGAGCTCTCCTTCCGTATCCCGGTGGAGTTGCGCTACGAGACCGATGATCCCTATGCCGTGCGGCTGACGTTCCATCTGCCCGGTGACGCCCCTGTGACCTGGGCGTTCGGGCGGGAGCTGTTGATCGACGGGGTGGGCCGGCCGTGCGGCGAGGGCGACGTTCGTGTCTCGCCCGCCGAAGCCGACACGCTCGGCGACGTCCTGATCCGGCTTCAGGTCGGGGGCGACCAGGCCGTGTTCCGCTCCTCGGCGGCACCGCTCGTGGCCTTTCTCGACCGCACCGACAAGCTGGTGCCGCTGGGCCAGGAAGGTGCCCTCGCCGACTTCGACGCCCACCTCGACGAGGCGCTGGACCGCATCCTGGCGGAGGAGCAGAGCGCGGGGTGAAGGGTGTGGGGGGCGGCGGTGACGCAACGGTTCGCCGGGGCTGTGCAGCCGTGCAGGAACGCTTTTGCGAGGCGGGTCGGTGCGAGCGATTGCAGGCTCGGTATGTCGCCGGTGGTAACCGCTCCCGGTGGCCGCTCCCCTCACCGCTTGCGGCGTCGCCCCTTCCCGCCTCGTGTCGGAGCCGCGACAGTCGCGCCGGACGGCGCGGCCTGCTCTCCTCCCTGGCGGTCGGCCGAGACCATCAGCGCCGCGAGTGCGGTGGTGACCGGCACCGACGCGACCAGGCCGATCGAGCCCACCAGCGTGCGCACGATCTCCTCCGCGACCAACTCGCTGTTGGCGACGGTGCCGACACTGCTCTGCGCGATCGAGAAGAGCAGCAGCAGCGGCAGCGCGGCGCCCGCATAGGCGAGGACGAGCGTGTTGACAACCGATGCGATGTGGTCCCGGCCGATGCGGATGCCCGCGCGGTACAGCCCGCGCCAGCCCATCGTCGGGTTGGCCTCGTGCAGCTCCCAGACCGCTGACGTCTGCGTGACCGTCACGTCGTCGAGCACACCGAGCGAACCGATGATGATGCCGGCGAGCAGCAGACCACTCATGTCGATCGACGGATAGAGGCCGTGGATCAGACCGGTGTTGTCGTCCGTGTTGCCGGTGAGCGCGGCCCAGTCGATGAACAGTGAGCCCAGGATGCCGATCAGCAACAGCGAGATGAGGGTGCCGAGCACGGCCACCGAGGTTCTCGCGGACAGGCCGTGGCACAGATACAGGGCGACCAGCATGATGGCGCTCGCCCCGATCACCGCCACGACCAGCGGGTTCGAGCCCTGCAGGATGGCGGGCAGGATGAAGAAGTTCAGCACCAGGAAGCTGATGGCCAGCGCGACGAGCGCCATGACACCCCGCAACCGTCCGACGACCACCACGGCGAGGGCGAAGATCCCGGCGAGCACCATCATCGGAAGGCGACGGTTCACATCGGTGACCGAGTACTGCAAGTCCTTGGGCGCGGAGGGCTCGTAGGCGACGACGACCTTCTGGCCCTCGTGTAGCTGCCGCGACTGGTCCGGTTGCACGATCTCGGTGAACGTTCGGCCCTCGTCCTTGCCCGTGTCGACCCGGATCGTCGCCCTCTTGCACGTGCCGTTCGCCTGCTGCTGCGCCGAGGAACCCTCCGCGGTGGAGGTGTCCCCGGTCGGGGTTTCACCCGAGGCGTTGACGTCCTTGCAGCTGACCTCGACCACCTTGGTGACCGTGGCCTGTTGGGTCTGCCGGTCGAAGCCGACCCCGGTGCGCTCGTGCGGCGGCGCTCCGCCGGGCCACAGCACTGCGAGCCCTACGACAACGGCCGCGGCGAACGGGATGAGGATCGCCGCGATGATCTTGCGCAGGTGCTGGGAGACGGGCGCGGCGGGACCGTGACTGTGCGAGTGGCCATGCCCGCCGCCGCCCCCGGGTCCGTGTCCGCCCCCGCCGCCGTGACCGTGGCCGCCACCGGCACCCGAACTCTGGTCGGGCCCGGCGTCGGAGGCGGGCCCGTGCTCAGGCCAGTCGCCGGATCTCATTCCGGCTCCAGTCTCGCGACCGCCGCCGGAAACGGGCCCGTTTCCACGGCTGTTGCCGTTCGCGGGGCCGCTTCCGGAGCCGGGGCCGCGGGGCGGCTCGGGCGGTGGGTACGGGGACTGAGGTGTCGTGGTCACCGCCCGATCATCGCAAGAACGGCCGGGGCCCACTGTTCAGCACGCCCGAATTGACGCTAGCGTGTAGGCACCTTTGTACACGCGGGAGCTCGGAGCACCGGGCTGAGAGGGCGCTGACCTCCGTCTTCGCAATGTTTCACGTGGAACGTCATCGGAATCGAGTGATGTTCCCCATGAAACGTCGGCAGACGGAAACCGCTGCGTCGACCGCTGAACCTGTTACCGGGTAATGCCGGCGTAGGGAGTAGGTCTCATGACCATCAAGGACACACGCACGCCTGCCTCCACGCAGAACGCGACGGACGTTCCGTCGCCGACTCCGACCAGCGGGGAGGCCGGGAAGTCCATCGGCTGGCACAAGGCGTACATCGAGGGCTCACGCCCTGATCTGCGGGTGCCGGTCCGCCAGGTGCATCTCACCAACGGGCAGTCGGTCACGCTGTACGACACCTCCGGCCCGTACACCGATCCGCTCTTCGACACCGACGTCCGCCGGGGGCTCGCCCCGCTGCGGGAGAACTGGATCATCGCCCGCGGCGACACCGAGGAGTACGCGGGCCGTCCCGTCCGTCCCGAGGACGACGGCATCAAGCACACCTCGCCGCGCGGCGGCCTGCGCAATCTCGACGCGGTCTTCCCCGGACGGCCACGTCAGCCGCGCCGCAGCCGCGACGACAAGGCCGTCACCCAGCTCGCCTACGCGCGCCGGGGCGAGATCACGCCCGAGATGGAGTTCGTGGCCGTCCGGGAGAACGTTTCGCCCGAGGTGGTCCGTGAGGAGATCGCGGCGGGCCGGGCCGTGCTGCCCGCGAACGTCAACCACCCGGAGATCGAGCCGATGATCATCGGCAAGCGATTCCTGGTGAAGGTCAACGCCAACATCGGCAACTCCGCGGTGACCTCCTCCATCGAGGAGGAGGTCGAGAAGATGACCTGGGCGACCCGCTGGGGCGCCGACACGGTCATGGACCTGTCCACCGGCCGCAATATCCACACGACCCGTGAGTGGGTGCTGCGCAACTCCCCCGTCCCCATCGGCACGGTCCCGCTCTACCAGGCCCTGGAGAAGGTCGACGGCCGCGCCGAGGAGCTGACCTGGGAGATCTACAAGGACACGGTCATCGAACAGGCCGAACAGGGCGTGGACTACATGACCGTCCACGCGGGCGTCCGCCTGCCCTTCGTACCGCTCACCGCCAACCGCAAGACCGGCATCGTCTCGCGCGGCGGCTCGATCATGGCGGCGTGGTGCCTGGCGCACCACAAGGAATCGTTCCTGTACGAGAACTTCGAGGAACTCTGCGAGATCCTCGCCGCCTACGACGTCACGTACTCGCTGGGCGACGGACTGCGGCCCGGCTCCATCGCGGACGCCAACGACGAGGCGCAGTTCGCGGAGCTCCGAACTCTCGGGGAACTCAACCAGATCGCGAAGCGTTTCAACGTACAGACCATGATCGAGGGCCCGGGACATGTCCCGATGCACAAGATCAAGGAGAACATCGACCTTCAGCAGGAGATCTGTGATGAAGCTCCGTTCTATACGCTCGGCCCGCTGACGACGGACGTCGCGCCGGCGTACGACCACATCACTTCCGGCATCGGTGCCGCGATGATCGCCTGGTGGGGCACGGCCATGCTCTGCTATGTCACGCCCAAGGAGCACCTGGGCCTGCCCAACCGTGACGACGTCAAGACCGGCGTCATCACCTACAAGATCGCCGCCCACGCAGCCGACCTCGCCAAGGGGCACCCCGGTGCACAGGAGTGGGACGACGCGCTGTCCGACGCACGCTTCGAGTTCCGGTGGGAGGACCAGTTCAACCTCGCCCTCGACCCGGACACGGCCCGGGAGTTCCACGACGAGACCTTGCCGGCCGAGCCGGCCAAGACCGCTCACTTCTGCTCGATGTGCGGGCCGAAGTTCTGCTCGATGAAGATCTCACAGGACATCCGCCGTGAGCACGGCAGCACCAAGTCGGAGATCGAGGAGGGTATGGCCCAGAAGTCGAAGGAGTTCGCTGACGCGGGCAACCGTGTGTATCTGCCGATCGCGAACTGACGTCGACCTCCGGAACAGGCCGTCCGTGGCCCCGTGTTCGGCTTGCGCTCCCCTCCGTGGGGGCGCAAGCCGAGGGGCGTCATGCCGGAGCGGGCTACTCCGGCTGGTGCTCCGGGCCTCCGAAATCCGGGCTGGTGTAGTCCGGGCTGCTGAAGCTCGGGCGGTGGCCCGGGGCGGGGCCCTCGTCGGGGCTGCTGAAGCCCGGGCGGTTGTAGCCGAGATGCGGCATGCGGCTGGTGGTCGCCCGTGGTGCCGTGCGGTGCAGTGCCGCGGCGGCGCCGGGTTCGGCCAGGGCGTCTCGCAGGAACGGCAGGATGCCGCGTTCCAGCAGGGCCTCGCGCCAGGCTTCCCTGGCCCTGGCCACCTCCCCGCTCAGCTTGCCGTAAGGGCCGGTGTCGAGCGAGGGCCTGTTGCGCAGGGCGGTGATCAGCAGCCCGACGGCGGCGACAAGGATCGCGACCGCGGTCATGGCGCCGAACACCCATCCGGTGGTCAGCATGGTCTGGGCGAACTTCGGCACGGGGTCCAGCATCTTCAGGATGTAGCCCACGAGCAGGAAGATCGCCGCTGCGGTTCCGGCGAGGACAGGTGCCAGGACCGCGACGACGGCGACGGCGCCCGCGCCGGCGGTCTCGGCGACCTCGCCCATGGTGGCGGCGAGCCCCACCGTGTTCGCGGCCGGCTCCGTGGAACCGGACTCGCGGACGGACGACGGGGTGGACGGCGCCGGCTGGCGCAGTTCCTCGCGGACCTTCACGTAGTGCTGGTACTCGGTGGCCGCCGCCGCGGTGATGAGTGCGGAGGCGTTGAGGGCCATGGTGCGCAGCTGTTCGGGGTTGAGCCGCTGTCCGACAGCGGTCAGTTCAGGGCGGTGTGGGGCGGAGCGCAGCGCCTCATCGAGGATCCGCTCGTATTCCTGGCGGTCCTCGCTCAGCAGGTGCTGCGGAACGCTGTTCATGTGCATCCCCCGATGCTCCGTAGGGCTTGGGGCTCGCACGCTGACGAGCCGTATGGCAGAAACGGAGGGGAGCCTGCTACGGATAAGCCGATGGTAGAGCGGTGACGGCACACGGTGACAGGGGGTTTCCAAAAATTGCCCCTTGGCCTGCGCCGTCTCCGGTAGTACCTCCGTGACGGGTCGCCTGCCCTGTGAACGTTCAGATATCCAGAGGAAGTTGCTGGACCAGCAGCTTTCCGGCCATGGTCACTCCGCCGTCCATCGCGATGGCGAGCCCGTCGGCGTAGACGTGCGGTCCCTCGACATGGGGACCGGCCTCGTCCTCGCCGTCCTCGGAGCCGACTTCGCCGAGGAGGTACGGAATGGGGCTGTGGCCGTGAACGATGCGGGTGCCGCCGTACGTATCGAGCAGTGAACGCACATGGTCGGCGCCGCCCTCGTCGCGGAAGGAGAAGCGCTTGGTGAACTTGCGGAAGAGATCCCAGACTTCGTCGGCGTCATTGCGTGTGAGCGTCTCGCGGACCGTGTCGTTGACCGCCTCGATCGAGTCGCCGTAGTCGAGATAGGCCGTGGTGTCCGAGTGGACGAGCAGATGGCCGTCGACCTCTTCCATGGCGTCCAGCCGGGCCATCCACTGCAGGTGGTGGTCCTGGAGGCGGTCCATGTCGGTCTTCTGTCCGCCGTTGAGCAGCCAGGCGGCCTGGAAGGTGGCGGTGCCCGCGCCGGAGTTGACGGGAGTGTCGCCGAACCGCTTGGCGCCGATGAGGAGCAGCTCGTGGTTGCCCATGAGGGCCTTGCAGTAGCCGCCCGCCGCGGCGGCCTCGGCGGACAGCCGCATCACGAGGTCGATGACGCCGATGCCGTCCGGGCCGCGGTCGGTGAAGTCGCCGAGGAACCACAGCCGGGTGGTGCCCGCGCACCAGTTGCCCTCGGTGTCGATGAGGCCCTTCTCCTGAAGGGCGGCCACCAACTCGTCGAGATAGCCGTGGACGTCTCCGACGACGTACAGCGGACCGGGCCCGGCAGTCGACTGCGGGGCCGGCTCGGACACGGGGTCGACGGTCACCTGAAGCGTGTCACCGCGGTTGATGACGGGCAGGTCGCGCTGCGTGGGTGTGTAGCCGTCCGGGTAGTCCACAGGCTCCTCGACGGGGCTGACGGCCTCGCCGGGGCGCATGCTGTGGACGTACGGACCGGTCTCGTGGACATACGCGGGTACCCGGAAGTCGCGCAACGTCGCCGTCCGCTCCACCTCGGGTCCCTGACCGGCCCCCTGAGTCATCGACCCCTCCACCATCGCGCCGCAGCTGCACCGCATCGGACTGCCTGGTCGCAGCGGCCCGCGGTGTCGTGGGCCCATCATAGGAATGCGGATCGCGCCATGTGATGACCCAGGGGTGGTGAATCAGCGCAAGACTCCAGTTCATCGCGGCTTTCGCCCCGATTGGGCCGGGCTTTGCCCGCCGTGCGACCGCCCTTGTCCTACTCCTTCTTGGGCGACCGCGGCGGGCTGACGGTCGTACGAGGCGGCCGTCGCTGGGACGAGGTACGCACGATCAGCTCGGTCGGTATCACCTGCTCGACCGGTTGGTCCGAATCGACCCCCTCGATGGCGTCGATGAGGAGCTGGACCACTGCCGTGCCGATGCGGCGCGGCTTCAGGGAGAGCGTGGTGATGGGCGGCTCGGTGTTGGCGTACACGGTGGACTCGCTGCAGCAGACCAGAAGCAGGTCGTCCGGCACGCGCAGACCGTAGCGCCGGGCGGCGGCGAGCAGATCGGTGCCGTTCGGGTCGAACAGGCCGTAGACGGCGTCGGGCCGGTCGGGGCGGGCGAGCAGCCGGTCGGCGGCGACGGCGCCCGCGCATGGATCGTGCGCCGGGTAGGCCTCGTACACCGGATCCTGTCCGACCCGTTCGCACCAGCGCAGATACGCCGTGGTCGACAGATGGGTGTACGTGTCCGTCGACGTCCCGGTCAGCAGGCCGATGCGGCGGGCGCCGGCGTCGGCCAGGTGGTCGAGGATGCCCATGACCGCGGCCTCGTGGTCGTTGTCGACCCACGCCGTGACCGGCAGCGACCCGGCCGGGCGGCCGTCGGAGACGACCGGTAAACCCTGCCGGACCAGCTCGCTGACGACCGGATCCTGGTCGGACGGGTCGATCACGACCGTGCCGTCCAGGGCGACGTTCGACCACACGTCGTGGCGGGAGGTCGCGGGGAGGATCACGAGGGCGTAGCCGCGGGCGAGCGCGGCCGAGGTGGCGGCTCTGGCCATCTCGGCGAAGTACGCGAACTCGGTGAAGGTGAAAGGTTCATCCCCGTATGTCGTCACAGTCAGGCCGATCAGCCCGGACTTGCCGGTACGGAGGGTTCGGGCCGCGGCCGATGGGCGATAACCCAGTCGGTCGGCGACCTCGCGGACATGGCGTCGGGTGGCGTCCGGGAGCCGGCCCTTGCCGTTGAGGGCGTCGGAGACGGTCGTGATGGAGACTCCGGCGGCGGCGGCTACGTCTCTGATGCCTGCCCGGCCCGGCCGACTGCCTCGACGTGAGGTTTCCGCGCGGCTCACCTGGTGCTTCCCTGCTGCTGTCATGGCGAGCCGATAGTAGGGCTCATGCGGTGGGGTAGTGCGGACGCATATGCACCCGTTGACAGGCACGTTTCTGCAAGGTCATAGCCCGTCAATTTCCTTGGAAAACAAGGGAGTTGGGCGCTTTCACGCCAACACGTAACTTGTCGGCGTGTGCATACCTGCCAAGTAGCCGATGTTTCGAAGAGGTCTCAACTCACCTTCACGGGTGATGCGCGCCACCGCGCGAGCCACCGGCGCATAGATATATGTGTGAGCGCCCCGGAATTCGCACACCTTCGTACAGTGATGCCCCTGATGTCAGTGGGGCAGATGGGATTGGCTCCTCCTGGCTGCACGACGTGACCGCCGCCCCATACGCAGCAGCGCCGAATCCTCATAAGGTGAGAAGCATTGGAAGCCGGCGGCGGTCAGGGGCCGCCGGTGGTCGCGAGGAGGACTGCGGTGAGCGAGATCAGCCCCAAGCTGCGCGCCGAGCTGGAGGGTATCCCCACCTACAAGCCGGGGCGGCCCGCTGCCGCCGGCGGTCCGGTGGCGTACAAACTGTCCTCCAACGAGAACCCCTATCCGCCGCTGCCCGGCGTGATGGAGAGCGTGACGGCCGCCGCCTCGTCGTTCAACCGCTACCCGGACATGGCCTGCACGGGCCTGATGAACGAGCTGTCCGAACGGTTCGCAGTCCCTGTCACCCATCTGGCCACCGGCACGGGCTCGGTCGGCGTCGCCCAGCAGCTGATCCAGGCCACCGCCGGCCCCGGCGACGAGGTGATCTACGCCTGGCGGTCCTTCGAGGCGTATCCGATCATCACGCAGGTCAGCGGCGCCACCTCGGTGCAGGTGCCGCTCACGAAGGGCGACGTGCACGACCTGGACGCGATGGCGGACGCGATCACCGACCGGACGCGGCTGGTCTTCGTCTGCAACCCCAACAACCCGACGGGCACGGTCGTACGGCGGGCCGAGCTGGAGCGCTTCCTGGACCGGGTGCCGAGCGATGTGCTCGTGGTGCTGGACGAGGCGTACCGGGAGTTCATCCGCGACGCCGAGGTGCCGGACGGTGTGGAGCTGTACCGCCACCGGCCGAATGTCTGTGTACTGCGGACGTTCTCGAAGGCGTACGGACTGGCCGGACTGCGCGTCGGGTTCGCGATCGCGCATGAGCCGGTGGCGGCGGCGCTGCGCAAGACGGCCGTGCCGTTCGGTGTGAGCCAGCTCGCGCAGGACGCGGCCATCGCCTCGCTGCGTGCCGAGGACGAACTGCTCGGCCGAGTCGGCTCGCTGGTGTGCGAGCGCGCGCGTGTGGTCGACGGACTGCGCGCCCAGGGCTGGACCGTGCCCGAGACCCAGGCCAACTTCGTCTGGCTGCGGCTGGGGGAGCGCACGGTCGCGTTCGCGGCGGCGTGCGAGCAGGCGGGCGTCGTCGTCCGGCCGTTCCCGGGCGAGGGCGTGCGGGTGACGGTCGGCGAGACCGAGGGGAACGACATCTTCCTGAAGGCGGCCGAAGGGTTCCGCAAGGAGCTGTAGCGGGACGCAGGGCGCTGTGGCCGCGGCGGACGCAGGGAGGCTGTGTCCGCGTCAGATACGGGTGTTGGCCGCCTCGTCCGGCTCGAGCTGCTGCGCGTCGTCGCGTCGGGGCAGCAGGAGCGGGGTGGCCAGCAGCAGGAGACCGGCGATGGCGATCGCGGTGCGGGTGCCGGTGACGGCGGCCAACAGGCCCCATACGGCCGTCATGGTCGCGGTGGCGGCTTTGCCGGTGATCGACCAGGCCGTCAGGGTGCGGGCGACGCGCTCCTTGGGGGTCTGCTCGAGCCGGTAGGTGGCGACCACCGGGTTGAACACCCCGATACAGATGATCAGCCCGAACTCCACGACCATGACGAGGACGAGCCCGGCCGTGCCGGGGCCGATGAAGGCCAGTCCGATCGGCCAGCAGGCGCGCAGCGCCCCGGCGGTGAGCATCATCCGATGCCGGCCGAACCGGGCGGCCAACGGGCGGGCCAGCCGTGAGCCGATCAGGCCGCCTGTGCAGGGCACCGCGAAAGCGAGGGCGTACTGCCACGGTGCGAAGCCGAGCGAGCCGAGCATGAGGATGGCGAGGAGCGGCGCCGGCGCCATGATCAGGCTGTTGACCAGCACCGTGTTGAAGAACAGTGGGCGCAGCGTCGAGTGGCCGAGGATGTGGCGCCAGCCGTCGAGCAGGTCGCCGGCGCGCAGTCGCGGTCCCTCGTCACGTACGGGGCGGGGCTCCTTGGCGCCCACCGCGCGGATCCCCAGTGCGGAGAGCAGGTAGCTCACCGCATCGGCCGTCACGGTCGTCACCGGCCCGAACAGGCCCACCGCGGCCCCGCCGAGCGGTGGTCCCAGCATGGTGGCGGTCCAGGTCGTGGACTCGAAGCGGCCGTTCGCGACAAGCAGGTCCTGCGGCTGTACGAGGCTCTTCAGGAAGGCCCCGCTCGCCGAGATGAAGGCGATGTCGGCCACGGCGACGACGACCGACACCACCACGAGCTGGGCGAAGGTGAGCAGGCCGAGCGCGTACGCGGCGGGGATGCTCAGCAGCGCAGTGAACCGCACCAGGTCCATCGCGATCATCACCGGCCGTTTGCGGCGGAACTCCACCCACGGACCGAGGGGGACCGCGACGACCGCCCCCACGGCCAGCCCCGCGGCGGCCAGCAGCGCCACCTCTGTGGGACCGGCGTCCAGGACGAGGATGGCGATCAGACGGAAGGCGTCGAAGGCGAAAAAGGTGCCGAAGGTGCTGACCGCGTACGACGCCCAGAGCCACTCGAACCGCCGATCGAGCATGCCCCCGGACCTCCTCGTTCGAGGCGCGAACGGCCTCGCCTTGACCGGCGCCATCCAAGCGTGAGGCCAGTGGGTGGGGCAAGCGAGATAGTCAACGACTGCTCGGTGTGGATGTTTCACGTGGAACGGAGACGACGAGAGAGGGGGACCCCCTTGCGGACATCGAAAGCGGGTGCGTCATAATTGCTTGTGAATGTGAACGCGTTCACAAGCGTGTCCTGGTTCCATCCGAGATGTACGGAACAAGCGGGGCAAACTGCCGCTGTGACCACGGCGACGTAAGGAGACTGACGACGTGGACCTGGCTCTGGCGCCGGAGACTTTGGCGCGATGGCAGTTCGGCATCACCACCGTCTACCACTTCCTGTTCGTCCCCCTGACAATCTCGCTGGCCGCCCTCACGGCCGGACTGCAGACCGCCTGGGTGCGCACGGAGAAGGAGAAGTACCTCAGGGCGACCAAGTTCTGGGGAAAGCTCTTCCTGATCAACATCGCGATGGGGGTGGTCACCGGCATCGTGCAGGAGTTCCAGTTCGGCATGAACTGGTCCGACTACTCCCGCTTCGTCGGTGACGTCTTCGGTGCCCCCCTCGCCTTTGAGGCCCTGATCGCGTTCTTCTTCGAGTCGACCTTCATCGGCCTGTGGATCTTCGGCTGGGACAAACTGCCGAAGAAGATCCACCTGGCCTGCATGTGGATGGTCTCGATCGGCACGATCCTTTCGGCGTACTTCATCCTGGCGGCCAACTCCTGGATGCAGCACCCGGTCGGCTACAAGATCAACGAGGCGAAGGGCCGGGCCGAGCTCACCGACTTCTGGCTGGTGCTGACCCAGAACACCGCGCTCGCCCAGGCCTTCCACACGCTCTCCGCGGCCTTCCTCACCGGCGGTGCCTTCATGGTCGGCATCTCCGCCTTCCATCTGCTCCGCAAGAAGCACATCCGTGAGATGAAGACCTCGCTGCGGCTCGGCCTGGTCACCGTCGCGATCGGCGGTCTGCTCACCGCCGTCAGCGGCGACACGCTCGGCAAGATCATGTATGAGCAGCAGCCGATGAAGATGGCCGCGGCCGAGGCGCTGTGGGACGGCGAGGCGCCGGCCCCCTTCTCGGTCTTCGCGTACGGCGATGTGGAGAAGGGCCACAACAAGGTCGCCATAGAGATCCCGGGCCTGCTGTCCTTCCTGGCCAAGGACGACTTCACCTCGTACGTCCCCGGCATCAACGACGTCCAGAAGGCCGAGCAGGAGCAGTTCGGGCCCGGCGACTACCGGCCCAACATCCCGGTCGCCTACTGGGGCTTCCGCTGGATGATCGGGTTCGGTATGACCTCCTTCACCATCGGCCTTATCGGACTCTGGCTGACCCGCAAGAAGTTCCTGCTGCCGCAGCATCTGCGGGTGGGCGATGACGAGGTGCCGCATCTCGTGCTGTTCCGGAAGAAGCCGCTCGGCCCGACGCTCACCAAGTGGTACTGGCGCATCGCCATCTGGACCCTGGCCTTCCCGCTGATCGCCAACTCCTGGGGCTGGATCTTCACCGAGATGGGCCGCCAGCCATGGGTCGTCTACGGCGTCCTGCAGACCCGTGACGCGGTCTCCCCCGGCGTCTCCCAGGGCGAGATCCTCACCTCGATGATCGTCTTCACCACCCTGTACGCGATCCTCGCCGTCATCGAGGTCAAGCTGCTCGCGAAGTACATCAAGGCCGGCCCGCCCGAGCTCACCGAGGCCGACCTGAACCCGCCCACGAAGATCGGCGGCGACTCCCGTGACGCCGACAAGCCGATGGCCTTCTCGTACTAGGCCGAGGGAGCTGCACAGTCATGGAACTTCACGATGTCTGGTTCGTCCTCATCGCCGTCCTGTGGACCGGCTACTTCTTCCTGGAGGGGTTCGACTTCGGGGTCGGCATCCTCACCAAGCTGCTCGCGCGGGACCGGCCCGAGCGGCGGGTGCTGATCAACACCATCGGGCCCGTCTGGGACGGCAACGAGGTGTGGCTGCTCACGGCGGGCGGCGCGACCTTCGCCGCCTTCCCCGAGTGGTACGCCACGCTCTTCTCCGGCTTCTATCTGCCGCTGCTGCTCATCCTGGTCTGCCTGATCGTGCGAGGCGTCGCCTTCGAGTACCGGGCGAAGCGGCCCGAGGAGAACTGGCAGCGCAACTGGGAGACCGCGATCTTCTGGACCTCCCTGATTCCCGCGTTCCTGTGGGGAGTGGCCTTCGGCAACATCGTGGGGGGCGTGAAGATCGACCAGGACTTCAACTACGCCGGCACCGTTTGGGACCTGCTCAACCCGTACGCCCTTCTCGGCGGGCTGGTGACCCTGACGCTGTTCACCTTCCACGGTGCGGTGTTCACGGCACTCAAGACGGTCGGGGACATCCGGATGCGGGCACGGAAGCTGGCGCTGCAAGTCGGCCTCGTCACCGCTGTGTTGGCGTCGATCTTCCTGCTCTGGACGCAGGTCGACAGTGGTGACGGTCAGAGCCTGGTCGCCCTGATCGTGGCGGTCGTCTCGCTGGTCGCGGCGCTGGTGGCGAATCAGGTGGGGCGTGAGGGCTGGTCGTTCGCCCTGTCCGGGATCACGATCGTGGCCGCCGTGGCGATGCTCTTCCTGTCGCTCTTCCCGGACGTCATGCCGTCCTCCCTCAATGAGGACTGGAGCCTCACGGTCAGCAATGCCTCGTCGAGCCCGTACACGCTGAAGATCATGACCTGGTGCGCGGGGATCGCGACGCCGATCGTGGTGCTCTACCAGTCGTGGACGTACTGGGTGTTCCGCAAGCGGATCGGTACGCAGCACATCGCCGCCGACGCTGCTGCCGGGGCAGTGCACTGAGTCCGCATTGGGGCGTGTTTCACGTGAAACACGCCCCATGAGACCTCGTGAGAAGAGGGTGTGTTTCACGTGAAACCGATCGACCCGCGACTGCTCCGGTACGCCCGCGCCACCCGGCTCTTTCTGCTGGCCGTCGTCGGCCTGGGGGCTGTCGGAGCGGTGCTGGTCATCGCGCAGGCCATGCTCATCGCCGAGGTGGTGGTCGGTGCGTTCCAGCACGGGCAGTCGGTCGGTGAACTCCGCACTCCCCTGCTGCTGTTGGTGGCCGTCGCCGTCGGCCGCGCCACTGTCGCCTGGCTCACCGAGCTGGCCGCCCATCGGGCGAGTGCGGCGGTGAAGTCGGAGCTGCGGGGGCGGTTGCTGGAGCGGGCCGGGGCCTTGGGGCCGGGCTGGCTGAGCGGGCAGCGGACCGGCTCGCTGGTCGCCCTGGCCACCCGCGGAGTCGACGCCCTCGACGACTACTTCTCGCGCTATCTACCGCAGTTGGGGCTGGCAGTCGTCGTCCCTGTCGCGGTGCTGGCCCGGATCGTCACCGAAGACTGGGTCTCTGCCGCGATCATCGTCGGCACCCTGCCCCTCATCCCGATCTTCATGATGCTGATCGGCTGGGCCACGCAGTCCCGGATGGACCGTCAGTGGCAGCTGCTGTCCCGGCTGTCCGGACACTTCCTGGACGTCGTCGCCGGGCTGCCCACCCTGAAGGTGTTCGGGCGGGCCAAGGCACAGGCCGACTCGATCCGGCGCATCACCGGCGAGTACCGGCAGGCGACCATGCGCACCCTGCGGATCGCGTTCCTCTCCTCCTTCGCTCTGGAGTTGCTCGCCACGATCTCGGTGGCCCTGGTCGCGGTGACGATCGGCATGCGGCTCGTCCACGGCGAGATGGACCTCTACATCGGCCTGGTCATCCTGGTGCTCGCACCCGAGGCCTATCTGCCGCTGCGGCAGGTGGGGGCGCAGTACCACGCGGCGGCGGAAGGGCTTGCGGCCGCTGAGGAGATCTTTGCGGTGCTGGAGACGCCGGTGCCGGCGTCGGGAACCGCTGCTGTGCCGACCGGGCCGGTGCGTTTCGAGTGCGTCACCGTCCGGTACCCCGGCCGGTCCATGGCCGCCGTTTCCGAGGCGTCCTTCACCGTCGAGTCCGGAGAGACGGTCGCACTTGTCGGTCCGAGCGGCGCGGGCAAGTCGACGCTTCTGCACGTCCTGCTGGGGTTCGTACGGCCCGCTGAGGGGCGTGTGTTGCTCGGGGGAGTCGATCTCGCCGAGGTCGACCTCGAGGAGTGGCGGTCACGGATCGCCTGGGTGCCGCAGCGCCCCCATCTGTACGCCGGGACGATCGCGGAGAACGTACGGCTGGCTCGTCCCGACGCGGACGACACGGACGTACGGCAGGCGCTTCGGGACGCGGGAGCCCTGGCGTTCGTGGACGCGCTGCCCCAGGGTCTGGACACCCTGCTCGGCGAGGACGGGGCAGGGCTGTCCGCCGGTCAGCGGCAGCGGCTCGCGCTCGCCCGGGCCTTCCTCGCGGACCGGCCTGTGCTCCTGCTCGACGAGCCGACGGCCGCACTGGACGGGCAGACCGAGGGCGACGTCGTGGAGGCGGTCCGGCGCCTGGCCGTGGGACGGACAGTGCTGCTGGTGGTGCATCGGCCGGCGTTGCTGGGGGTCGCGGATCGGGTGGTACGGCTGGAAGAAGCCACGGCCTACGTGCCCGCGGAGGCGGAGGCCGTGTCCAAGGGAGCGGCGGCCCACCGCATCGAGGAAGCAGCGGCGGACGACCTCGTCGCCGAGCCGGAAACCGAGGTCCCCACGACCGCCGGCGGTGTGCTCGCCCGCGTCCGCGCCATGGCCCGCGCCCACCGCGGACGACTCGCCCTTGCCCTGCTGCTCGGAAGCCTCGCCCTCGGGAGCGCCGTCGGGCTCATGGCCACCTCCGGGTGGCTCATCTCGCGGGCCTCGCAGCAACCCCCCGTGCTGTATCTGATGGTCGCGGTCACGGCGACGCGGGCCTTCGGGATCGGGCGCGCCGTTTTCCGGTATGCCGAGCGGCTGGTGTCGCACGACGCCGTGCTGCGGATGCTGGCCGATACGCGGGTCGCCGTGTACCGGCGGCTGGAGCGGCTCGCGCCCGCCGGACTGCGCCGGACCCGGCGGGGCGACCTGCTGTCGCGGCTCGTTTCCGACGTGGACGCCCTGCAGGACTACTGGCTGCGCTGGCTGCTGCCCGCCGGTGCCGCCGTCGCCGTGTCCGCCGCCTCGGTCGGATTCACGGCCTGGCTGCTGCCCGAGGCCGGTGCCGCGCTCGCCGTCGGGCTGCTGGCGGCCGGAGCCGGTGTCCCGCTGCTCACCGGCGCCGTCGCCCGGCGAGCGGAGCGCAGACTGGCCCCCGCTCGTGGAGTGCTGGCGACCCGGGTGGCCGATCTGCTCACCGGCACCGCCGAGTTGACCGTCGCCGGCGCGCTGTCCGCACGTACCGCCGAGGTACGGCGGGCCGACGGCACGCTCACCCGGATCGCCTCGCGCGCCGCCACTGCCACCGCGCTGGGTGACGGGCTCACCGCGCTCGTCTCCGGCCTGACCGTCGCCGCCACCGCCCTCGTGGGCGCCCAGGCGGTCGCCGACGGCCGCCTGGGTGGCATTGCGATGGCTGTCGTCGTCCTCACCCCGCTGGCCGCCTTCGAGGCCGTGCTCGGCATGCCGCTGGCTGCCCGGTTCCGGCAGCGGGTGAGCAGGAGCGCGGAGCGCGTGTACGACGTACTGGACGCGCCCGAGCCCGTACAGGAGCGGGAGCGGCCCCGGCAGGCGCCCGCGTCGCCGTTCCCGGTCGTCGTCAAGGGCCTGGCCGCACGGCACACGGGGCAGGACCGGGACGCTCTCGCCGGCCTCGACCTGACGCTGGCGGAGGGGCGCCGGATCGCCGTGGTCGGCCCGTCCGGGTCCGGCAAGACGACGCTCGCGCAGGTGCTGCTGCGCTTCCTGGACGCGGACGCGGGCTCGTACACGCTGGGTGGCGTGGACGCGGGCGCGCTGGCCGGCGACGACGTACGGCGGCTCGTCGGGCTGTGTGCTCAGGACGCGCACCTCTTCGACAGCTCGGTGCGGGAGAACCTGCTGCTCGCCAGGAAGGACGCCACCGAGGGCGAACTGCGCGACGCCCTGAAGCGGGCCCGGCTGCTGGACTGGGCCGACAGCCTGCCCGACGGGCTCGACACCCTGGTCGGCGAGCATGGGGCGCGGCTGTCCGGCGGGCAGCGGCAGCGGCTCGCGCTGGCCCGTGCACTGCTCGCCGACTTCCCGGTCCTGGTGCTCGACGAGCCCGCCGAGCATCTCGACCTGCCGACGGCGGATGCGCTCACCGCCGATCTGCTGGCCGCCACCGAGGGCCGTACGACGCTGCTCATCACCCATCGGCTGGCCGGTCTGGAGACGGTGGACGAGGTGATCGTGCTGGAGGAGGGGCGTGTGGCGCAGCGGGGCACGTATGGGGAGCTGGCCGTGGTGGAGGGGCCGCTGCGGCGGATGGCGGAGCGGGAGGCGGAGTCGGAGCTGCTGGTCGGCGTGCACTAGCGGCGTGCTGATCCACCGGCTCTCCGCAGCAAAGGGCATCCCCATCCGGTCGTCGACACGACCATGGCACTGCCGGGCGGTTCGCCCGGTGTGCTCCGTCCGCAGCAACGCGTCCCCCATGCGTACGACGTGAACAGGCCCGCAGCCGCGGCAGAGCGTCACGATCGCTGACATGCGCTCATCTCGCTGTCGTCCGCTGGTCGTTCCGGTGCTGCTGTGCGCACTCGCCGTCCTCGTGGCCCGCCCCACGGACGCCGCGGACCACGCCTCGGGCGACGGCCCCTCCGGCATCAGCGCTCAGGTGGCGCGGCTGTACGAGGACGCGGCGGTGGCGACGGGGCAGTACGAGGCGGTGCGGCAGGAGGCCGAGGCGCAGCGGGCCAAGGCCGAGCGATACGAGGCACTCCTCGACCGCGGGCGGCGGGAGATCGCCGTGCTCCACAAGGACCTGGGCCGTATCGCACGCGCCCAGTACCGCACGGGCGGTGGGGTGCCGCTGACCGCGCAGATCATCCTCGCCGACAGCCCGGACGAGCTGATGCGCGGTCAGCGCGTCTTCTCGCAAGCGCAACTGGCCGTCGACAACGCCCTCGACAAGAGCCGCCGGGCCGAGACGCGGCTGGCCGCCGACGAGGCCACCGCGGAGGCGGCATGGCAGGACCTGGAGCGACGCAACGCCCGACTCGCGCATGTGAAGAAGGACATCGAGCGGAAGCTGGAGGAGGCGCGCAGGCAGTTGCAGGGCGAGGCGGATGCATCGGTCGCCGCGGGCAACTGTGGCCGTGCCGCCCGAATCGACCGGCCACAGGTGAGGGGCACGCGCGCGTGGGTCGCGCCTGTGGAGACGTACGAGATGTCCGCGAGCTTCGGCAGTGGCGGAGAGCGGTGGGCGCACCGGCACACCGGGCAGGACTTCGCGGTGCCGATCGGCACGCCGGTACGGTCGGTCGGTACGGGACGCGTCGTCGGGGTGTCGTGTGGCGGTGCCTTCGGCATGCAGGTCGTGATCGAGCACCCCGGCGGCTACTACTCGCAGTACGGGCACCTCGCGTCCGTCACCGTCGACCAGAGCCAGCGAGTCTCCCCCGGGCAGTGGATCGGGCAGTCCGGCAGCACCGGCAACTCCACCGGTCCGCATCTGCACTTCGAGGTACGGATCACGCCGGAGCTGGGGTCATCGGTGGATCCGGTGCCGTGGCTGGAAGCGCGCGGGGTGCAGCTGTGACCGCCGCTCGCGCGGAGCGCACGTAAGGGGCGTGCGCCTGGACGACGCCTGTTACAGCCGCTCCGCCAGCATCTGCTCGATCACGACCGCCACCCCGTCCTCGTTGTTGGCGACCGTCCGCCCCGACGCGGCCGCGATCACATCCGGGTGCGCATTGCCCATCGCATACGACTGGCCCGCCCAGGTGAGCATCTCGACATCGTTCGGCATGTCACCGAACGCGACGACCTCCTCGTGCGAGATGCCGCGCTCGGCACAGCACAGGGCGAGCGTGCTGGCCTTGGAGACACCCGGGCCGCTGAGCTCCAGCAGGGCGCTGGGGCTGGACCGGGTGACATTGGCACGGTCGCCGACAGCGAGGCGGGCGAGGCTCAGGAAGGCATCCGGATCGATCTCGGGGTGGTACGCGAGGATCTTGAGGACCGGCTCATCGGCACCGGGACCGTCCGCAGCCAGCAGTTGCTCGGCCGGCGCCAAGTTGTCCGGGACCTCCATGTGCAGCTTCGGGTAGTCCGGCTCCTGGTGGAAGCCATACGTCTGCTCGACCGCGTACACCGTGCCGGGCGCCGCCTCACGCAGCAGTCGTACGGCGTCCAGCGCGTTGGGCCGCGACAGCTCCCGCACCTTCACGAACCGGTGGGCGCCGGGGCCGCCGTGCAGGTCGACCACCGCGGCGCCGTTTCCGCAGATCGCCAGCCCGTGGCCATGGACGTGGTCACTGACGACGTCCATCCAGCGGGCCGGGCGGCCCGTGACGAAGAAGACCTCGATGCCCGCCTCCTCGGCGGCGGCCAGAGCGGCGACCGTACGCGGGGAGACCGACTTGTCGTCGCGCAGCAGGGTGCCGTCGAGATCGGTCGCGATCAGGCGCGGCGGGACGGTGGTGGCCGGGGTCTCGGGCTGTCTGGTCGCTGAGGTCACCCGGCCATTCTCCCGCATATGCCTGCACGGCCGTGCGGGACTCCGCACATGTGAGTGGTGAGGGCTCTCACCTGCACCCTTGCGCCCACCAGCCCTCGCTGTCGCAGCGACGGTTCAGCTGAGCTGCGCAGGTGCCTCCATGGCGATCTGCTCGAAGACCTTCTCGTCGGCGGCGAAGTCCGAGTCGGGGATCGGCCAGTGGATCACGATCTCGGTGAAGCCCAGTTCCAGGTGCCGGCCCGCGAAGTCCACGAACGCGTCGAGCGACTGCAGCGGGCGGCCACGGTCCGGCGTGAAACCGGTGAGCAGGATCTTGTCCAGCCCGGACACATCACGGCCGAGGGCGGCGCATGCGTCGGCGAGCTTCTCCGCCTGTCCACGAATGGCTTGAATCGACTGTTCAGGAGTGCCGTTCTCGTACAGCTTGGGGTCACCGGTGGTCACCCAGGCCTGCCCGTGCCGCGCGGCGAGCCGCAGCCCACGCGGCCCGGTGGCGGCCACCGCGAACGGCAGCCGGGGCCGCTGCACACAGCCCGGGATGTTGCGCGCCTCGTGCGCCGCGTAGAAGTCGCCCTCGTACGACACCGTGTCCTCGGTCAGCAGCCGGTCCAGCAGCGGTACGAACTCGGCGAACCGGTCGGCACGCTCGCGCGGCGTCCACGGCTCCTGGCCGAGCGCGGTGGCGTCGAAGCCGGTACCGCCGGCACCGATGCCGAGCGTGACGCGCCCGCCCGAGATGTCGTCGAGGGAGATCAGCTCCTTGGCGAGGGTCACCGGGTGCCGGAAGTTCGGCGAGGTGACCAGGGTGCCCAGCCGCAGCTGATCGGTCACGGCCGCGGCGGCGGTCAGCGTCGGCACGGCACCGAACCAGGGGCCGTCCCGGAAGCTGCGCCAGGACAGATGGTCGTAGGTGTACGCGGTGTGGAAGCCGAGCTGCTCAGCGCGCTGCCATGCCGAACGGCCGCCTTCGTGCCAGCGGCGGTAGGGGAGGATCACAGTGCTCAGACGCAGACTCATGGGTCGAGCGTAAGCGGCCGACGGGTTTCACGTGAAACGGTCACCGCACGCGGCTGCTCAGCCACGGCGTGAGGGAGATCATCTCCGTCCACTCCTTGTGCACACGGTCTCCGGGCAGCGGCACGACCAGGCGGTAGCCGGGCGGGAAGCGGCGCGCGGTGACGTACGCCAGCCCACCGAAGACGGAGCGGAGAAAGGCCGGGACGTCGTCGCGCGCGATGTCGGGGCACTCGACGCCCTCGACCATGATCAGCGCGTCGTCCTCGGGGTAGAGGCGGACACTCACCCGGGGGGAGCCGCCGAACTCGACGTAGGCCTCGTGGGGCAGGGAGCCGTCCGGGTCGGTGGCCACGCCTATGCCCGCGGCCGTGCGGCGCGAGGTCTGGTCGGCGCCGATGTCATGGCTCACCTCGATCTCGCGCGCGTACTCGGCGGCGATCTCTCGGAGCGCGGTGACGGCGGCCTCGGTGCTGGGGAGGTGGTCCATACCACCGATCATGCCGGAAGAGAGTTCAGTGCCGCTCCGGAAACCTCAGGTACTCCGGCGGTACGGCCTTCGTCAGCCACACGCCGTTCGCGCTCACGTGGAAGACATGGCCGTCCCGGTGCATGGCGGCGGCGTCCACGGCCAGGACGACGGGGCTGCCGCGGCGGGCGCCGACGTGGGTCGCGGTCTCACGGTCGGCCGAGAGGTGCACGTCGTGCCGGTTCATGGGGCGGAGCCCCTCGGCGCGGATCGCGTCCAGGTTCCGGGCCACGGCCCCGTGGTAGAGGTGCGGCGGCGGGGTGGCCGGGGGCAGTCCGAGGTCGACCTCGACGCTGTGGCCCTGGCTGGCGCGGATCCGCGAGCCGTCGATCGCAAAGCGTTTCTTGTCGTTGGCGGCGACCACATGGTCCAGCTCGTCCCGCGTGAAACGGAAGCCGTGCGCGGCTGCCGCGGCCATCAGCGTCTCGATCTCGACCCAGCCGCCCTCGTCGAGCACGAGCCCGATGCGTTCGGGCTGATGGCGCAGATGCTTGGAGAGGTACTTCGACACCTTCACGGTGCGTCTTTCATCCATGCTGTCAGGGTGCCGCCAGAGACGTGGATCACGCGAATGATTTGACTCCGGATGTTTGATCCACAACCAAGTCAAGTTATCCACAGGGGATTTGGCGACTCTGTGGACAACGAGCCGTCGATTCAAGGGGTTTCGTCAAGATCAGCTGGTGTGGCCGGACTTGCGGCAAGATCGTCCAAGGCGCGGGCCCGCACCTCGCGTTCGGCGGCCAGCGCGATGAACTCGGCTGCCTTCCCCGGACCAACGAGCTTCTCCACGGCCCGCATCGCCCCCGCCGGAATTGTCACGGATCGTGACTCCTCGCTCGCTTGCGGAGCCTCGTCCGTGCCGAGGTGCTGCCGCAGGTGCCGCACTGCGAACAGACGCATGGCGCGGGCGAGTTCGGCGTCCACGGACTGGCGGGCGAGGGGCCGCAGACGTCGTACGAGCGAGGCCGCCTCAGCGGCGTCCGCGTCGGTCGGACGGTGCGCACCGTCCAGGTAGCGGGCGAAGATGTGCTCGGTGGTGAACTCCAGGAAACGGGCCGCGATGTGCTCGACCTGGCCCCTCAACTCCCGTAGGTGGCCCGAGATCGCGGACAGGGGGACACCGGCCGCGTGCAACTCGACGGCCACGGCGAGTTCTTGGGGGCTGGGCACGAGGAACGAGTCGTCGTCGCCCGGCACCGGCTCCAGCACACCGAGTTCGACCGCGTCGGCGACCGCCGCGTCGTCGGGGGAGCCGCCGAACCGCTCGTCCAGCTCGGCGCGAGAGATCCGTACCGCCTCCTCGTCGGTCCACGGACCGTCGACCTCGGCGACCAGCCCGAGCACGCCGCCGAGGCCCCGTCCGGCGTCCCAGGCCTCCAGGAGCTCCTTGATGGAGGCCAGGGTGTAGCCGCGGTCCAGGAGATCGGCGATCTGGCGCAGACGGGCGAGATGCGCGTCGCCGTACACGTTCGCCCGGCCACGGCGCTCGGGGCGGGGGAGCAGGCCGCGGTCCTGGTAGGCACGGATGGTGCGGACCGTGGCGCCACTGAGGTGCGCGAGGTCCTCGATCCGGTAGGCGGGCGCGGTCCCCGCCCCGGCTGCGGCGCGAGGCCCCGGGACTCCGGCACCCTCCTCGCTCATGCCGCCGCCCTCGCCGCGGGTGACCTCCGCAGATACTCGACCGCCCGGGTCAGCGACCCTTCCTGCGAAGGGTGGTACGACCGCTTGAAGTAGCGGGGTATCGCGGCGCCCAGTTCCCGCCACGCAGGCAACAGGCCCTTTCGGACCGCCACGTTGTGTTCGGCGAGGGAGTAGCGCAGGCGGCCGGCGAGCTGCGGATCGTGACGTATCAGGTACGCCGTGCCCCACACCCACAGGTAGAGCATCACCGGCGCGGTGACGGCCATCGCGGCGAGGCGGCGGGCGTAGCGGGGTGTGCCTTGGCCGCCGCAGTGCTGGTACATGTCGAAGGCGACCGCGCGGTGCTCGACCTCCTCAGCGCCGTGCCAGCGCAGCAGATCGAGCATGACCTCGTCGGCATCGGCACGGTCCAGGCCGTCGGCGGCCAGCACCCAGTCGCCGAGCACGGCCGTGAACTGCTCGATCGCCGCGACGACGGCCAGCCGCCAGCGCAGCCACTCCGGCTGCGGTATGGGTGCGCCGAGCGGTGGGCGTTCGCCGAGCAGCCGCTCGAAGAGGAAGTCGACGTACTGGGTGAACTCCGCCGTGTCCAGCTGCTGTGCCTTGAGGTGGTCGAGCACATGCGCGTGCTGCACGCTGTGGGTGGCCTCCTGGCCCATGAACCCCTTGACGTCCGCAAGGAGTTCGGGATCCCGCACCAGCGGCAAACCCTCCTTGAAGACCTTCACGAACCACCGCTCCCCCGCCGGCAGCAGCAGGTGCAGCACGTTGATGACGTGCGTCGCGGTCGGTTCGCCGGGGATCCAGTGCAGTGGTGTGCGGGCCCAGTCGAAGGACACGCGGCGTGGGGTGATGGCGTACCGGTGATCGCTCATAGCGGTGGCTCCAGCCGGGCGACGGCCCGCAGTGCGCGGGGCGTGAACCGGGACATGAGCTGGGCGCCGCGCGCCTCGGGTGTCACCGGGACGACGGCCTGGTTCTTCACCACCGCCCGCAGGATCGCGTCGGCGACCTTCTCCGGCGGGTAGTTCCGCAGCCCGTACAGACGCGCGGACTTCTTCTGGCGCCGCTTCTCCTCGGCGGCGTCGACCCCGGCGAAGCGTGCGGTCGAGGTGATGTTGGTGTTGATGAAGCCGGGGCATACCGCCGTCACGCCGATGCCCTGTCCGGCCAGCTCCGCGCGCAGGCACTCGCTCAGCATCAGCACGGCCGCCTTGGAGGTGCTGTAGGCGGGCAGCGCCTTGGAGGGCTGGTACGCCGCCGCCGACGCGGTGTTGACGATGTGGCCGCCCTGTCCGCGCTCGGCCATCTGCTTCCCGAAGAGCCGGCAGCCGTGGATCACGCCCCACAGGTTGACGTCGAGGACCTTCTTCCAGTCCTCCGGGGTGGTGTTCAGGAAGGAGCCGGACAGGCCGACCCCGGCGTTGTTCACCAGCACGTCCACCACGCCGTACTCGGCGGCGACCTTCTCGGCGAGCTGCTCCATGGCCTGCTCGTCGGAGACGTCGACGGTCTCCGCCCAGGCCTCGGGGGCGCCGACCAGCCGGGACAACTCGGCGGTGCGCGCCGCGGCCTCCGCGTCCCGGTCGACGGCCACCACGCGCGCGCCCGCCTCGGCGAACGCGAACGCCGTGGCCCGCCCGATGCCGCTGCCCGCGCCGGTGACCAGGACGAGCTGCCCGCCGAACCGGTCCGCGTGCCTGCCCGTGGCGCTCATCCGCGGTCTGCCACCCTCGACGGCGGTCACGAACTCGGAGATCCACGCCGTCAGTTGGTCAGGCCGGGAACGCGGGACCCAGTGCTTCGCGGGGAGCGTGCGGCGGGTCAGCTGCGGCACCCACTCCTCCAGTCCGTCGCACAGCTTCTCCGACAGGAACGCGTCCCCCAGGGGCGTGATGAGCTGCACGGGCGCGTGCGCGTAGGCGTCCGTGCGGGGCCTGCGCAGCCTCGGCCGTACGTTGTCCCGGTACAGCCAGGCTCCGTGGGCCGCGTCCCTGGGGAGCGAGGCAGTCGGGTAGCCGTCGCCGGGTACGCGCTCGACGCGCTCCAGGATGCGTGGCCAGCTCTTGCCGAGGGGGCCGCGCCAGGCAAGTTCGGGCAGGACCGGTGTGTGCAGCAGGTACACGTACCAGGACTTGGCGCCCTGGCCCAGCAGCTGGCCGACCCGGCGCGGGGTGGGGCGCTTCACGCGCGTGTGGATCCAGTGTCCGAAGTGGTCCAGGGACGGCCCGGACATCGAGGTGAAGGACGCGATCCGCCCCTCGGTGCGCTGGACGGTCACGAACTCCCAGGACTGCACCGAGCCCCAGTCGTGCCCCACCAGGTGCACCGGCCGGTCCGGGCTGACCGCGTCCACGACCGCCAGGAAGTCGTCCGTCAGCTTCTCCAGCGTGAACCCGCCGCGCAGCGGTTGCGGTGCCGTGGACCGGCCGTGGCCCCGGACGTCGTACGCCACGACATGGAAGCGGTCGGCGAGGCCGGCGGCGACCTCGGACCACACCTCCTTGCTGTCGGGGTAGCCGTGCACGAGGACGACCGTCGGCCGGTCCGGGTCCCCCAGCTCGGCGACGCACAGCTCGACCCCGCCGGTCCGCACCCGGCGCTCCCGCGCCCCCTTCAGCACCGTCACTTGTCCTCCGCCCAGCGCCGCACGTGCGGCAGATCGTCGTCCAGCCAGAAGGCGCTCTCCTCGGGGTCCCTGGAGTCGGTGACGACCAGGATCTCCTCGAACTTCGCGCCCGTACCCCGGAAGCCGAGATGGGGTTCGACCGCCCACAGCCCCGGCTGCGGCGGGTGGTCGGAGAAGCGGTACGGCGACCACAGCGGCGACCAGCCCTCGCGGTGACCGTGCAGCGCGTCGCTCGCCAGGCCCTTCAGGGACTGGGTGCCGAACCCGAACACATGCGGCGACCAGCGGCGCTCCTCGACCCGGTCCACCTTGTGGGCGATCACGCCGAACGGGTAGGCGCGGTGCCGGTTGGCGTAGCCCTGGCGGGCCATGAGCCGGTCCACGTCCTCGTAGATCTCCTTGAGCGGGCGGCGCTCGCGCACCTCGCGCAGGATCAGCTCACGGTGCGCCTCCAGGTCGGCCATCAGCTTGTCCTGTACGGGGTTGAGGCCGAGCGAGCCGGAGTAGCCGATGTCCGCCGTGCAGCCCTCGAAGACCGGGGCCATGTCCAGGATGAACGGCATCCCGGGCTCGAGCCGGCGGTTGGTGGGAAAGAACTGCAGCGGGATGCGGAAGTTCACGAACGCCGTGCGGTCGCCGAACCAGGCGAAGGGCAGATGGAACCAGTCCCGCACGCCCCGCTCACGCAGCCACTCGCGCTGCATCCGCGCCGCCTCGCGTTCGGTCACCCCCGGCTGCAACCGGGCCGCGACCGCCTCCGCGCACGCGTACGCCAGGCGCTGCACCGTCCGGAACTTCCGCAGCTCCGCGGCGCGTTCAACTGCAACAGCCGTCGTCATCCGACACCGCCCACCCTGTCCACGCTGACCGCGGTACGTGTCCGTAACTTGACACTGGCGAATGTGACAGTTGTTGGAGGCTGCGTCAATAGGCCTGTGCGGGCCTGTGGACAAGGCCGCCGATGTGGAAAAGATGGCCGACGTTGTTCGACCTCAGGGTGACCCCTAGGGCCCCGTAATACTCGAGAGGGACGCCAAGACGGCTCTCCGGTCTGACGACCCGAGTGGTTTGCGTCACTACCGTCTTACACGTGACTGTGATCGCGACCGAAAGCCTGAGCAAGCGGTTCCCCCGGGTGACCGCGCTTGACCGGCTCTCCGTGGACGTCGAGCCCGGTGTGACCGGACTCGTCGGAGCCAATGGAGCCGGCAAGTCCACACTGATCAAGATCCTGCTGGGTCTGTCCCCTGCCACCGAAGGCCGTGCCGAAGTGCTCGGACTCGACGTCGCCACCAAGGGCGCCGCGATCCGCGAGCGAGTCGGCTACATGCCGGAACACGACTGTCTGCCGCCGGACGTCTCGGCCACCGAGTTCGTCGTCCACATGGCACGCATGTCCGGCCTCCCGCCCGCCGCCGCGCGCGAGCGCACCGCGGACACCCTGCGCCATGTCGGTCTGTACGAGGAGCGCTACCGCCCCATCGGCGGCTACTCGACCGGCATGAAGCAGCGCGTGAAACTGGCCCAGGCCCTGGTGCACGACCCGCAGCTGGTCTTCCTGGACGAGCCGACCAACGGCCTCGACCCGGTCGGCCGCGACGAGATGCTCGGCCTGATCCGCCGGATCTACACCGACTTCGGCATCTCCGTCCTGGTCACCTCGCACCTGCTGGGCGAACTGGAGCGCACCTGCGACCACGTCGTCGTGGTCGACGGCGGCAAGCTCCTGCGCTCCAGCTCCACCACGGACTTCACCCAGACCACGACGACGCTCGCCGTCGAGGTCACCGACACCGACGAACACCCGGACGGCACCCGCGCGATGCGCGAGGCGCTGCTCGCGCGCGGGGTGGACCTTCTCGACTCGGCGAGCGGCCTGCCGGGCGCCGGTCACATCCTGCTGCTCACCGCGCAGGGCGAGGAGACCTACGACCTCGTCCGCGACGTGGTGGCCGACCTCGGCCTCGGCCTGGTCCGCATGGAACAGCGCAGGCACCACATCTCCGAGGTCTTCACGGACGAGGCCTCCCAGGACACCGACGCACAGCGGAAGGAGGCCGTCGGCCATGGCAGTTGAGCACCCCGTAGCGGCACCCCCGGGCGACCAGACCCGCATCCACAACATCGGCTACCGCAACTACGACGGCCCCCGCCTCGGCCGCTCCTACGCCACCCGCTCGCTCTACTCGCAGTCCCTGCGCGGCTCCTACGGCCTCGGCCGCTCGGTGAAGTCCAAGGTGCTGCCGATGCTGCTGTTCGTGGTGATGTGCGTGCCCGCGGCCATCATGGTCGCCGTCGCGGTCGCCACGAAGGCCAGCAAACTGCCCGTCGACTACACGGAATACGCGATCTTCCTTCAGGCCGTCATCAGTCTGTATGTCGCCTCGCAGGCACCCCAGTCCGTCTCCCGCGACCTGCGCTTCAAGACCGTGCCGCTGTACTTCTCACGGCCCATCGAGACCGCCGACTACGTACGCGCCAAGTACGCGGCGCTCGCCTCGGCCATGTTCATCCTCACCGCCGCCCCGCTGATCGTGCTCTACGTGGGCGCGCTGCTCGCGAAACTCGACTTCGCCGACCAGACCAAGGGATTCGGCCAGGGACTCGTCGCCGTGGCTCTGCTCTCACTGCTCTTCGCCGGGATCGGCCTCGTCATCGCCTCGGTCACCCCGCGCCGCGGCTTCGGCATCGCGGCCGTGATCGCCGTCCTGACCATCTCCTACGGCGCCGTCTCCACGCTTCAGGCCATCGCCGACGCACAGGGCACGACCGACGCCATCGCCTGGATCGGCCTGTTCTCGCCGATCACGCTCATCGACGGAGTGCAGTCGGCGTTCCTCGGAGCCTCATCGGCCTTCCCAGGCGCCGTCGGCCCGTCCAATGGCGAGGGCGTGGTCTACGTCCTCGTCACCTTGGGCCTGATCGCCGCCTGCTACGGCCTCCTGATGCGCCGCTACCGAAAGGTCGGACTGTGACCACGCTCTCCATCGACCACGTCTCCCGCTGGTTCGGCAACGTGGTCGCCGTCAACGACATCACCATGACGATCGGCCCCGGTGTCACCGGCCTGCTCGGCCCCAACGGCGCCGGAAAGTCCACCCTCATCAACATGATGGGCGGCTTCCTGGCCCCCTCAACGGGCACCGTCACCCTCGACGGCCAGCCGACCTGGCGCAACGAGCAGATCTACAAGCACATCGGCATCGTCCCCGAACGCGAGGCGATGTACGACTTCCTCACCGGCCGCGAATTCGTCGTCGCCAACGCCGAATTGCACGGCCTCGGAGCCAAGGCCGCCCAGAAGGCCCTGGCCACCGTCGAGATGGAATACGCGCAGGACCGCAAGATCTCCACGTACTCCAAGGGCATGCGGCAGCGCGTGAAGATGGCCAGCGCCCTGGTCCACAACCCCTCGCTCCTGCTCCTCGACGAACCCTTCAACGGCATGGACCCGCGTCAGCGCATGCAGCTGATGGACCTGCTGCGGAAAATGGGCGACGAGGGCCGCACGGTCCTGTTCTCGTCCCACATCCTCGAAGAGGTCGAGCAACTCGCCCGCCACATCGAGGTCGTCGTCGCCGGACGGCACGCGGCCAGCGGCGACTTCCGCAAGATCCGCCGCCTGATGACCGACCGCCCGCACCGCTACCTGGTGCGCTCCAGCGACGACCGCGCGCTCGCGGCCGCGTTGATCTCCGATCCGTCGACGGCCGGCATCGAAGTCGACCTGGCCGAGGGCGCGTTGCGCGTCCAGGCCGTCGATTTCGGCCGTTTCACCGCCCTGTTGCCGCGGGTGGCCCGGGACCACGGCATCCGTCTGCTGACGGTCTCGCCGTCCGACGAGTCCCTCGAGTCCGTGTTCTCGTATCTGGTCGCGGCGTAGGAGGCCAAGATGTACGACCCCACAGTCGCCCGACTCACCTACCGAGCCCTGCTCGGCCGTCGCCGGGCCCTCATCCTGGGCGCCCTGCCCCTGCTGCTCATCGCGATCTCCGTGATCGTGCGCGCCCTGGTCGGCACGGACGATCAGACCGCGGCGGACCTACTGGGCGGCCTCGCGCTCGCCACCATGGTGCCGATCATCGGCGTCATCGCCGGCACCGGAGCGATCGGCCCGGAGATCGACGACGGCTCCGTGGTCTATCTGCTGTCCAAGCCGGTGAAACGCCCCACGATCATCTTCACCAAGCTGATCGTCGCGATCGCCGTGACCATGGTGTTCTCGGCGGTGCCGACCCTGATCGCCGGCTTCATCCTCAACGGCAACGGCCAGCAGATCGCCGTCGCCTACACGGTCGCCGCATTGGTCGCCTCCATCGCGTACGCCGCGCTCTTCCTGCTGCTGGGCACGGTGTCCAAGCACGCGGTGGTCTTCGGACTCGTCTACGCGCTGGTCTGGGAGGCACTGTTCGGCTCCCTGGTCTCCGGAGCGCGCACGCTCAGCGTCCAGCAGTGGGCGCTGGCCGTCGCCCACAAGGTCGCCGGCGGAGACATGGTGACCTCGGACGTCGGACTGACGACGGCCACGGTGCTGCTGGTCGTGGTGACCATCCTCGCCACCTGGTACGCCGGGCAGAAGCTGCGGTCGCTGACGCTGGCGGGCGAGGAGTAGACACCCCGCTCATTGACAGGGACTTGTTGACAGGACCTTCACCCCTGTCGGGACACACTGGGCACAACGGGGGACGCACGGCAGGGAGGCACCGGGGATGGCAGGAGAGTCGACGCAGGGCGGCGAACAGCCGGAGTCGGGGGACGCCTGGGACGAGTTGGTCCTGGACGACGACTTCATACGCTCCGCCGAGACCTCCGAGCCGTCCGCCCGCGCCCGGATGCTCGCCGCCCGTTGGCGCGAGGAGAAGCCCGAACCCCAGCCATGGCGGTCCGACGAGCCGCCCGCGGGGTGGTTCTTCAGCAAGTCCCGTCGGCGCAGGCGGCGGCGCCGGTAGCGGTCCCACGGCCGCCCCTAATTCAGTGGCGTCCAACTCGTCGTACAGGCACAGTGGTTGTGTCCACGACGCCGGGCGGTGAGTTCGGCGCCACGTTCTGGGAGAGGAACTGCGCGATGTCCATGCACGGCAGTACGCACAGCTCCCGACAGGGCAGCCCGCGGCGAGTTCCGGTGTAGTTACCCCACCGTCGAACCCGCTCCGCACGGGGAGCTGCCCGGGGCGGCCGCTTCGAGCACGCGACGTCGCTCTCGCGTGGGCCGCCCTCCCTTTAGCCCCCTCGCCGAAGGGGGCACCCCCGCTGGGGCGCACGGGGTTGGCCGCGCAGCTCGGCGCCACGAGGTGCCGCTGCGCCCACCCGTGCCGCCCCAGCGGCACGACTGCCCGCAGCTGTGCTCGTCAGTCGGCGAGCAGACGCTCCAGCACCACCGCGATCCCGTCCTCCTCGTTGGACGCGGTCACCTCATCGGCCACAGCCTTCAGCTCCTCATGGGCGTTGGCCATCGCCACCCCGTACGACGCCCAGCCGAACATCGGCACGTCATTCGGCATGTCGCCGAAGGCGATCGTCTCCGCGGCCTTCACACCCAGACGGCGCGCGGCCAGCGACAGCCCCGTCGCCTTCGACAATCCCAGCGGCAGCAGCTCGACGATGCCCTCGCCGGCCATGGCGACGGTGACGAACCCCCCTGCGGCCCGCCGCGAGGCTTCCGCCAGCTCGTCGTCCGACAGCTCAGGGTGCTGGATGTAGATCTTGTTCAGCGGCGCCGTCCACAGATCCGACGCGTCCGTGAACGGGATCGACGGCAGCGCCCCCGTGACCGCGTAGCCCGGCCCGACCAGGACCTCACCGTCCAGCCCGTCCCGGCTCGCCGCCAGATACAGCGGCCCGACCTCCGCCTCGATCTTCGCCAGGGCCACCCCCGCCAGCTGCCGGTCCAGCGTCACCGACGTCAGCAGACGGTGCTGCCCGGCGTCGTACACCTGCGCGCCCTGGCCGCAGACCGCGAGGCCCTCGTAGCCGAGGTCGTCGAGGATGTGCCGCGTCCACGGGACCGCGCGGCCGGTCACCACGATGTGCGCGGCACCGGCCTCCGTGGCCGCGGCGAGCGCCTCACGGGTGCGGCGGGAGACCGACTCGTCGGACCGCAGGAGCGTTCCGTCGAGGTCGGTCGCGATGAGCCGATAGGGGAAACCGGCGCTCACTTGGCCACCGGCTCCAGGACCTCTCGGCCGCCCAGGTAGGGACGCAGCACCTCGGGCACGTGGACCGAGCCGTCGGCCTGCTGGTGGTTCTCCAGGATCGCCACGATCGTGCGCGGTACGGCGCACAGCGTGCCGTTCAGCGTCGCCAGCGGCTTGACCTGCTTGCCGTCACGGAAGCGGATCGACAGACGGCGGGACTGGAACTCGGTGCAGTCCGAGGTCGACGTCAGCTCCCGGTACTTGCCCTGAGTCGGGATCCACGCCTCGCAGTCGAACTTGCGGGCGGCCGAGGAGCCCAGATCACCGGTCGCGACGTCGATGACGCGGAACGGCAGCTCCAGCGACGTCAGCCACTGCTTCTCCCACTCCAGCAGGCGCTGGTGCTCGGCCCGCGAGTCCTCCGGGGCGACGTACGAGAACATCTCGACCTTGTCGAACTGGTGGACGCGGAAGATGCCCCGTGTGTCCTTGCCGTGCGAACCGGCCTCGCGGCGGAAGCAGGGCGAGAAGCCCGCGTAGCGCAGCGGGAGGCGGTCGGCGTCGATGATCTCGTCCATGTGGTACGCGGCGAGGGGTACCTCGGAGGTGCCGACCAGGTAGAGGTCGTCGTTGGCGAGGTGGTAGACGTCCTGGGCGGCCTGGCCGAGGAAGCCGGTGCCGGCCATCGACTGGGGGCGGACCAGCGCCGGGGTCAGCATCGGCGTGAAACCGGCAGCCGTGGCCTGCGCGATCGCCGCGTTCACCAGCGCCAGTTCCAGGAGCGCGCCCACACCCGTCAGGAAGTAGAAGCGCGAGCCCGAGACCTTCGCACCGCGCTCGACATCGATCGCGCCGAGCAGCTGGCCGAGCTCCAGGTGGTCCTTGGGCGCGAAGCCCTCGGCGCCGAAGTCGCGGATCGTGCCGTGCGTCTCCAGCTCGACGAAGTCCTCCTCGCCGCCCACGGGGACGTCAGGGTGGACGAGGTTGCCCAGCCGGAGCAGTAGCTCCTGGGTCTCTGCGGCGGCGGCGTCGCGCTCCGCGTCGGCCGCCTTGACGTCGGCGGCGAGCTGGCTCGCCTTCTTCAGCAGCTCGGCCTTCTCGTCCCCCGAGGCCTTGGGGATCAGCTTGCCGAGCGCCTTCTGCTCGGCGCGCAGCTCGTCGAAGCGGACGCCGGACGACCTGCGCCGCTCGTCGGCAGACAGGAGGGAGTCGACGAGCGCGACGTCCTCTCCACGGGCGCGCTGCGACGCACGCACACGGTCGGGGTCCTCACGGAGCAGGCGAAGGTCAATCACGCGGCCAAGGCTACCGGTGCGGACTGACGGCACACGACTCACTATTCCGAGCGGTGTCCGAACCGAGTCTTACGTTGCGTTATGAGTGAATTGCCCTGTGTGTCAACAAAAGGCGTCTCACCCCCTGGAACGGGTCATCGGCTTGGCGCCCGGTTGACTCGATTTCCTTGCGGGGAACGGGACTTGGGGGATCCGTTGTCCACAGGGCTCCACAGCCTCGAAGAGTTATCCACAGGCTGTGCGAAAGATCTGTGGATGTCGCAAGTGATCATTCCGAATCGCGTCCGCCGTCCGAAGAATTCCCGAGCCAAACCACCCCCAGGCTCACTTTCGGGTGGAAATGGGTCGCCCCAAAGGATTGACCCAAGGAAACGGGTGGACGAAGAGTGACCGCAGGGGCTGTGGACGAACTTGCCCGCTGTACGGCGATTTGTCGACCAAGTCGCGCTCCGTTGTCGACTTGTCCCCAGGTCGAGATGGCACCCTGTGGATAACTCCTGTGGATAACGTAAATCAGCAGGTAGGACCGGCCGAAACCAGCCCGCAACCCGCGCGTCATGTGCCGTCTGCCTGCCCGGCACCAAGGCTCAGCGACCCGGAACCCGGGCTCAGAACCGCCCGTCCTGGCAGCGCGCCACCCACTCCGACGCCGACACGAACTCGTCGTCCGAGGTCCCCTTCAGCGGAGCCCGTACATCCCCAGGCTGCACATCGGCACGCGGATACGAACCGAGGAAGCGCACCTGGAGGCAGATCCGCTTGAGCCCCATCAGGGCCTCGGCGACCCTGCGGTCCGAGATGTGGCCCTCGGCGTCGATGCAGAAGCAGTAGTTGCCGATGCCGGCGCCGGTGGGCCGGGACTGGAGCAGCATCAGGTTGATGCCCCGGGTGCCGAACTCGCCCAGCAGATCGCGCAGCCCGCCGGGGTGGTCGTCGCGCTGCCACAACACGACGGAGGTCTTGTCCGCGCCGGTCGGCGCCGCGGGCCGGGCGGGTCGGCCCACCAGTACGAATCGGGTCTGGGCGTTCTCGGCGTCATGGATCCCGGTCTCCAGGGCCTCGAGGCCGTACCGGGCGGCGGCGAACTCGCCGGCGAAGGCGGCGTCGTACTGGCCCTCCTGGACCAGGCGAGCGGCGTCCGCGTTCGAGGCGGCCGACTCCCAGTGCGCGTCCGGGAGGTTGTTCTTCAGCCAGTTCCGGACCTGCGGCTGGGCCGCCGGATGTGCGGAGACCGTCTTGATGTCCGACAGCTTCGTGCCCGGCCGGACCAGAAGCGCGAAGGTGATGGACAGCAGCACCTCGCGGTAGATCATCAGCGGCGCGCCCGCGACGAGCTCGTCGAGGGTGGTCGTGATGCCGCCCTCGACGGAGTTCTCGATGGGCACGAACGCGGCCTCGGCCTCACCGCCGCGGACCGCGTCGAGCGCGGACTGCACGGACACGTAGGGGATCAGCTCCCGGGTGGCCGCCTCGGGAAGGGTGCGCAGGGCGACTTCGGTGAAGGTGCCTTCAGGGCCGAGATACGCATAGCTGGCTGGCATGACCTCACCCTAATGGGCCCTCAATGACACGGCCCACGCATCTCACCGGAGCCCCTCGGGCAAGCCACTCTCACCCCTCCAGCAACCGCTGCCCCACGTACTCCCCCTCCGCGGCCCCACCCGGCACCGCGAACAGCCCGCTCGCCTCGTGCCGGATGAACTTCGACAGCGCGTCCCCCCGGTCCAGCTTTCGCTGCACGGTCACGAAGCCGCGCAGCGGATCCGCCTGCCAGCAGACGAACAGCAGCCCCGCGTCCGGCACGCCGTCCGTGCCGAAACCGTCGTGGTACGAGAAGGGCCGCCGCAGCATCGCGGCCCCGCCGTTCTGGTCGGGCCGGGTGATGCGCGCGTGGGCGTTGATCGGGACGACGAGATTCCCTTGCGCGTCCGTCTTCTCCAGGTCCATCTCGGTCGTCTCGGCGCCCCCGGACAGCGGCGCCCCGTCGGACTTGCGGCGCCCGATGACGTCCTCCTGGGCCTTGACCGAGAGCTGCTCCCAGTCGTCGAGGAGCATGCGGATCCGTCGTACGACGGCGTAGGAGCCGTTCGCCATCCACTCCGGGTCGTTCGACGGGGACGCCGGCACGAAGATCCGCTGGTCGAAGTCGGACTCGCTCGGCTTGGGGTTGCGGGTGCCGTCGATCTGGCCCATGAGGTTGCGTGCCGTCATGGGGTGGGCGGTGGCGCCGGGCGAGCGGTTGAAGCCGTTCATCTGCCAGCGGATGCGGGCCGCGCCGCCCGCGTCCTTCTGGATGGCGCGCAGCGCGTGGAAGGCGACCAGGGCGTCGTCGGCGCCGATCTGGACCCACAGGTCGCCGTTGCTGCGGGCCTTGTCGAGATGGTCGGAGGAGAAGTCGGGCAGCGGGTCGAGGGAGACCGGCCGCTGCTTCTCCAGGCCGGTACGGGCGAAGAAGCTGTGTCCGAAGCCGAAGGTGACCGTCAGCGAGGACGGCCCGGCGTCCCGCGCCACATCCGTGTCGTCCTGCTGCGCCGCCTCCCCCGCCATCAGCCGCCGTGCCGTCTCCGACCAGCGCCGCAGCAGCGCGGCGGCTTCCTTGCGCCCCGCGCCCGCCGTCAGGTCGAAGGCGATCAGGTGCCCGCGAGCCTGGAGCCCCTCGGTGATGCCGGGCTGATGTTTCCCGTGAAACATCGCCTGCCCGGCGCCGAGCGAGGTCAGCGGCGTGGCCTCGGAGGGCGCCGCCGTGTACCCCACGGCACCGCCCGCCGCTCCGAGGACGAGCCCGGTGGCACCGGCGGTGCCGAGGAGCTTCCGCCGCGAGATGCCCTCGTGAGCGACAGGAGCCGCGTCAGGGGCGTCAGACGTACGGGCCCCAGGGATGGACGTGTGGTCAGCCATGATGGTCGTTCAGCCGATCTGCGCGTTCTTGTCGACGGTCACTTGGTCGATGTCGGAGGTCCGTACGGTCACGGCGATCTTCCACTCGCCCGCCATGGGGATCTGCACCCCGGTCGCCGACCAGTGGCCGGTGGTGATGTGGTCGGGCGTGACGGGCAGCGGCCCGATGTTCTTGGACTCAAGGGTGAAGGCGACCTTCACCTCGGGGATGTCGAAGGCCCGGCCGTTGGGACGCTGCACGTAGACGTGCATCTCGTTGCCGCCCACGCGCGCGGGGTCCAGGTCGATCCGTACGAGGCCCTTGCCGTCCTCGCCGCCCGTGTCGAACGGCATGTCCAGGGTCAGCGCCCCGGACGCCGAGTCCGAGGAAGAAGCGGCGGACGAGGTCGCGGCCTTGGCGTCCTCCTCCGTGCGTCCCGGCTCGGTCTGGGTCAGCACGGTGGTGACGGCGAGCAGGACGACGGCGACGCCCGCCTCCGCGAGCACGGAGCGCCGTAGCCCGAACCGGTTCGGATCGGCGTCCCGTGACCGCTTCTGCCGCGCCTCGTCCATCGCGGCCTGCTGCCGGGCGAGCTGCGCGGCCCGCTTGGAGTCGCCGTCGGCCTGCTTCGTGTCCCGGCTCACCCGGGCACCAGCGGGCTCTTTCTCGACGACCTCGACATTCGCCGCCACGGGCACCGTCTCCGCCAGCCGGGCCGTCCACCGCCGTGAGAGGTATGCGACGCCGACGAGCAGCACCACGAGTCCGATCTTGACGAGCAGCAGCTGGCCGTACGTCGTGTCGGTGAACGCCGACCAGGAGCCGAGCTGGCGCCAGGACTGGTAGATCCCGGTCGCGACCAGCGCGACGACGCTGCTGAAGGCGACGGTCGAGAAGCGGCGTACGGCGGTGGAGTCGAGCGGGTTGTCCGCGGGCGCCCGGTACAGCGCGAGGAGCAGCGCGGTGAGTCCGCCGAGCCAGGCGGCGACGGCGAGCAGATGGAGGACGTCGACCGGCATCGCGATCCCGGCCTGGATACCGACGGAGGCGTGCTCGGACATCGCCCAGCTCGACGCGAGCCCCGCGGCCACGACGACCCCGCCGACCGCGAGCCCGAAGGTCAGGTCCCGCTTCTCCTCTTCCTCCCGCTTGTCGTAGGCGCCGAACAGCACCGCGATGAACAGCGCCGCCGCGGCGAGCAGCAGCAGCCGGGAGACGAGGGCCGCGCCCGTCTTGGTCTGGAGGACCTGCCCGAGCAGATCCAGGTCGAAGATGTCGCCGGCCTTCCCGCTGCTGGTGTAGGAGCCGCGCAGGAGCAGCAGCCCGAGGGTGGCCGCGGTGAGCGTGATCCATCCGGAGACGACGAGCCGTTGCATGGCCCGCACTCCGGAGCCGCGCTGCCAGCAGGCCAGGACGAAGGCGGCGCCGCCGACCAGCACGATGAATCCGGCATACGACATGTACCGCCCGAACCCGTACAGCCAGCCCACGACCCCGCCGCCCACGGTCTCGTCGGCCACCGAGACGGAGGTGGCGGAGGGGGCGCCGATGGAGAAGGTGTAGGCGCCGGCGACGGGATGACTGTCCGCGGAGACGACCTGGTAGGAGACGGTGTATGTGCCGTCGGGCAGGCCGCTGTGCAGCTTCACGGAGTACGTCGTCCCGGTCACGTTGGACGGGGCGCCGCTGTCGACGCGCTTGCCCTTGGGGTCGAGCACGCGCAGGGAGTCGTCGGACGTCGAGACCTGCTCGGTGAAGGTCAGCGACACCTGGGCCGGGGCCTTGTCGACCACCGCACCCTGCTGGGGGTCGCTGCCGCTCAGCGCGGCATGTGCGGACGCCTGCCCGGCTCCGGCGAGGAGCAGCCCGGTCGCGGCCAGGAGCAGCAGCACCAGGGTCCGGACGCGGGGGGCGATGGTCTGTGTCACAGGTGGGTCCCTCCCTCAGTGCCCGGTCTTGGGGTTGTACGTCGCCGACTTCACCGGCATCTCAACCGTGATCGGGCCGGACTCGGCGAAGTGCAGTTCGACGGAGAGCGTCTCGCCCTGCTTCGGCTTCCGCTTCAGCTTCTCGAACATCAGGTGGTTTCCGCCGCTCTTGAACACGAGTTGACCGTGTGCGGGTACGTCGAGGGAGGCGACCTCCTGCATGGCCGAGCCGACGGTCTCGTGGACGGTGACCGTGCCGGCGTCGCTGGTGACGGAGGTCAGCTCGTCCTTCGTACCGCCCTTGTTGTCGATGGTGAGGAAGCCCGCCGCCATGGAGTCCGAGACCGGCTGCGGCATGTAGGCGGCGCCGACGGACAGTTCGGGCTCGCTGTCCGCCGAGGCCGAGCCGCCGCAGCCGGCCAGGACCAGCGTGCCCACCAGGGCCGTGCCGGTCAGGGCGATCCGCTTCACGGGTTCTCACCCTTGATGAGCTTGGGGAGGTCGGCGGTGTAGTCGTCGACGGTGGCGTCCTCGCCGTAGAGGACGTAACCCCCGTCGGTCTTCGGGGAGAAGGCGATGACCTGGGTGCCGTGCGTGGAGACGATCTTGCCCTTCTCCTTGTGCGGCGGCTCGATGGAGATGCCCAGGGTGCGGGCGCCGGCCTGGATGGTGGCGAAGTCGCCGGTCAGGCCGACCACCTGCGTGTCGATGCCCTTGAGCCACTTGCCGAGCGCCTTCGCGGTGTCCCGGTCGGGGTCGGTGGTGACGAACACGACCCGCAGTTGGTCCTGTTCGGCCTTCGGCAGCTGCTTCTTGGCGACGGCGATGTTGTTCATCGTCAGCGGGCAGACGTCGGGGCAGTTGGTGTAGCCGAAGTAGAGCAGGGTCGGGTGGCCCTTGGTCTCCTTGCGGAAGTCGTACGACTTGCCGTTCGTGTCGGTGAGGACGAGGTCCGGCTTCTCGAACGGCTTGTCGAGGATGGTGGCGGCCTTGTCCGTGGCGGCCTCCTCGGAGACCACGGCGACGGGCGAGTCACCGCCGTCGCTGCTGCCGCAGGCGGAGAGGGTCAGGGTGGCGGCGGCGAGCAGCGCGGCCGCCGCGAACGTCTTCTTGTGCATAGAAAAATGTCCCAGATGTGTGAACTCCGGCGCGCGCCGGGGGCGTATGGCCCGACCGGGCCTTTGGGGGGCGTGCGGACGAGTCGTACGCCCCCGGCGCGCACCGCGGATGGCGGGCTCAGGCGTTGTCGGTGCGTCGGCGGCCGGCGAGCACGCCGTAGGCCACGCCCAGCGCGCCGATGACGATGCCGACGATGCCGAGCACGCGGGCGGTGGTGTCGCTGCTGTCGGTCTCGGCGTCGGCGGTGGTGGTCGCGGCGGCTGCCGCGGCGTCGTCGGCGGGCTCCTGGCTCGCCCCCGAGCCGTGGTGGCCCTCCTCGGCGGCGGACAGGGTGAGCACCGGAGCCGGGTTCTCGGGCTCCTCCTGGCCCTCCTGCTGCTCCTCGATCCAGCGGACGACGTCTCCGTTGGAGTAGGTCTGGAGCGCCTTGAAGGTGAGTTCGTCGGTGTCCTCGGGCAGCGCGCCCATGGAGACCGGGAACTTCTGGAAGAAGCCGGGCTGGATCCCCTTGTCGGTGCCCGTGCCGGTGGCGGTCCAGGTGATCTTGGTGATCGCCTCGGAGAGCTTCTCGCCGTGCACCTCGACGGGCTTGTCGAGCGTGGACTTGGTGGTCTTGATGCTCCAGCCCTCGACCGGCTCCGGCATCACGGATGCCAGCGGGTGGTCGGTCGGGAAGTTGATCTCGAGCTTGGTGGTCGAGGCGTCGTCCTGTTCGTTGGGGACGCGGAAGTCGACGACCGCGTAACCGCCCTTGGCGGCGGTCCCCTCGGGCTGCACGGAGACGTGCGCGAACGCGGGGGAGGACAGGACGACGACGGCCGAGGCGGCGAGGGCGCCGGCGGCGGCGAGACGAGAGGCCTTCATACAGGGCACTCCACTTCGAGTGAGAAGTCGCGGATTCCGGTGGTGAAGAGGGGTACACGCGCGCGTGGGTGCTGTTCGGCACGAGAACCGGCACGCGTGTGTGCCGCGCGACGGCGGCCCCTTACGGATCCGTGACTCCGTACGTCGTGAAGGGCGCGCGTCGCGTCAGGCGGCGAGAACAAGCCGGGCGGCCGGCGGGCCGCGTCTGATCACCGTGTGCTGGAGTGCGGTGGTGCGGGGCCGCGGTGGCGCGAGCGGCGCGGTGCGCGTCGGACGCGGACCGGCTTCCGGCGTGGCGGGCAGCCCGGCGCTCAGGGCACGCGCCAGCGCGAGCGCCCCGCGCAGGGATCGTACGAGCGCCCCCTCGGCGACCCCGTGCGCCGACAACTCGACGAGCCGCAACAGCGCCAGGTCCCCCCGGCGCAGCAGCCACCCCGCCGCGATCGCCGCGAGGACATGGCCGAGCAGCATCGGCAGGGACGGCAACAGGGACGTGGAGGGGGCCGCGGCTACGGTGTCGGCCGCATGATCCGTGTGCGTACCCACCGGCTTGATCCGCGCCTCGGTGAGGATCCGGTGGGCCTGTGCGGGGCTGATCGCCGCCGCGGCTGACCCGCACACCAGGCGGGCGGCCTGCGCGACCAGCGAGGCGTCACCGGCGGAGCCCGTCGTCGAGCCGGCCGAAGCCGTCGCGGCATGCTGCCCGAGCCCGAACACCGAGTGCAGGACCACCTGCCCGACCGCGAGCAGTCCCGCGATCCCCGGCAGCGAACGCACCCGCCCGGCGAGCGGCGCCGCCACCCCGAAGACCCCCAGGAATCCCGCGCCCAGCGTCCACAGCGGCACTGTCGCGCAGGAGGCGAGGGCGTGCCCGGCAGCGGCCAGCACGACGCAGACCGCGGCGAACACCGCGGCCCGCAGCACCCGGAGATCCTGTCCGGAGCGCGCCCAGCGCTGGTGGGGGGCAGTCATGGCGGGCCAATCATCGCACTGGCCCTACGGGTCCCCCACGGCAGGTCCGCAACATGGCGTACGACCGGAAGATCACCTTCTGGTGTGTCTCGCCCCTGGATGCCCCCCGCATACACCGATCAACGCCCCCGGCACATCGGCCGTATGGGCGGCATCACGTCAACGATGCGCTTACGCCCGGGCGCTTGCGGCAATACGTAACGGTATGTCGAGCCGCGGGCCGGGAGGCTGGAGCATGAGCATCTGGTGGTCACTCCATCTGCGGCGCGAGGCTGCGAGCGTTCCCCTGGCCCGACGGCTTCTGCTCGGCACGATGGAGAGCGCGGGCGTCGACCCCGACATCTCCTACGACCTCTCCGTCGCCCTCACCGAGGCCTGCGCGAACGCCGTGGAGCACGGCGGCGACACCGGGCACGGCGGCTCGTCGGAGGCCTACCGCGTCACCGCCTACCTCGACGGCGAGAAGTGCCGTATCGAAGTGGCCGACTCAGGACCGGGCTTCACCGGCCGGCAGAGCCTGCGCCCCTCCCACAGCGAAGCCGAGCACGGCCGCGGCCTGTACCTCATCCGGGAACTCGCCGACCACGTCCAGATCGGCAACAAGCCGGGACGTGGCGGCGCGGTGGTCAGCTTCGACAAGATCCTCAAGTGGAAGAACGACGCCCAGCTGATGGCGGTGTGACGCCTGTGGCGGGTCAGCCGCCGAGGAGGGGCGCCGAGAAGCGGCAGCTCACGGGCCGGGCATGGGCGGGGTCGAGGGCGTTGCCGACGAGTTGCAGGGCGTTGGAGTCGTAGGCGATCGACACATGTTCGGAGACGTCCTGGGGACAGACCTCCTGGAGAAGGATGTTGCGTACGGTCGCGCCAGGACCTGCCTTGAGGAACTGGTGGTGGTAGGGCGTGACGACCTCGTCGTATCGCGTGGTGATCACCGTGTAGTCGACGCCCGGCTGTGTGTCGCCGTCCCGGTCGAGCGTGGTGTGCACCTGGGACCCGACCATCTGGTCCGCGTACGCCTGTCCCGCGACGAGGGACACCGTCTGGTTGAGACCGAGTTCGGTGGTGAGGGTGCCCAAGCCGGAGGCGGTGGCGCCGTGGTTGGACGGGGCCAGGCCGATGAGCCGGCGGACCTTGTTGTGCGCCTTGTCCGCCGGGTTCGTGCCGCCCTCGAACCGCAGGTACCAGCGGGGCAGCACACCGCCGCCCTGGGAGTGGCCCACCAGGTCGACCTGCCGGGCACCGGTGGCCTCCAGCACGCGGTCCACGTAGCGGGCGATCTCGCGGGCGGAGTCGGGGATGTGTCGGGTGGCCTTGAACGGAACTCCCGGCTGCCCGCCGTAGTTCGGCGCGAAGACGCAGTACCCGGCGTTCTTCAGCCAGGTGGACAGCATGATCCAGTTCAGGTTGGCGTTCGACCAGGTGGCGTGCAGCAGGACGACAGGGCGCGGGTGAGCGGCGCTCGGCCGGCACTGCCAGTCGTTCGCCCCCGGTGGTGAGGCATCCGGCTGGAGGGTTCCGCGGATCATGGCCTCGGGGCCCGAGACGGTCGGCCCCCCGGGCGGTTTCGGGGCGTCGGCGGCGACCGACGTGGTCGGGGAGCCGAGTACCAGGGCCGTGATGGCGCCGAGGGCTGCCAGCCAAGTGATCAGGCGGGAACGCGACGCGGGCCGGACAGTGCTATGTGACATTCTACTGCTCCTAGTCAGAGTCCTGGTCACACGCAGACGCCCAAGATCATCAAGGAGCGGCCGTCAGCCCCACGGCCGACCCGCACCGCACCCACCCCCGTTGGAGTAGCGCTTTTCATACGTGCGGCTCTGCCCAGCCCCGTCACCTCGGTCTTCAGGGTCCTTAGGGTGGGCGGATGGAGATCGCAACCGAAGAGCTGCCGGGCGGGGTGACACTCCGGCTCACCGCGCCGTCCGACGCGGTCGCACTCTGTGAGGCGTACGTCGAGAACCGGGACTTCCTCGCCCCCTGGGAGCCGCGCCGCCCGGAGAGCTTCTTCACCGTCGACGGACAGGCCGAACGCATCGAGGCACGGCTGCGGGAGTTCGCCGAGGGCCGACTCGTGCCCTGGGTGCTGGTGTCCGGCGGCCGGATCGTCGGGACGATCACGCTGACCGGCATCACTCTGGGGCCCTTCTGCAGCGCCTATCTCGGCTACTGGGTCGCCGCCGACCACCAGAAACGCGGCCTGGCGACCGCCGCCGTACAGCAGGTGTGCGGTATCGCCCGCGACCGCGTCGGACTGCACCGGATCGAGGCCACCACCCTGCTGGACAACACGGGATCCCAACGCGTGCTGGAGAAGTGCGGGTTCGAGCCGATCGGCACCGCCCCGCGCTACCTCCACGTCGACGGCCAGTGGCGCGACCACCGGATGTTCCAGCGGATCCTGCACGACGAGCACCCGCGGCTGTGAGGCTTCAGGCTCCTCAGCATTCACAGCCGGAGCACAGCGCCCGCCCATCTCCCTGACGGACGGCGTCCCTACGTTCCCGACCATGACGGGAAACCACAGGAACAACACGATCACCCGGCGCCGCGCCCTCGCGGTGACCGGTGGCACGGTCGCGGCGGGCGGCCTCGCCGTCGCCGGTTACCAGACGGCGTTCGCCGACGAGACGACGACCGCCGAAGCGACCGCGACCGCCTCGGCGAGCGCCACCAGCAGCGGCGACGCCTGCATGACGCTGATGTCGAGCGTCACGGAAGGCCCCTACTACCTCGACGGTGCCCTGGTGCGGAAGGACATCACCGAGGGCAAGAGCGGCGTCCCGCTGACCCTGCGCCTCACCGTCGTCGACGCCACCGACGGCTGCACCCCGGTCCCCGGCGCGGCCGTGGAGATCTGGCACTGCGACGCCTGGGGCTACTACTCCGGCTACACCACCGCCAACCCCGGCGGCTCGGCCCCCGCCGAGAACGAGGACGGCTCGACGGCCAACGACAAGACCTACCTGCGCGGCTACCAGGTCGCCAATGCCAACGGGGTCGTCAAGTTCGAGACGATCTTCCCGGGTTGGTACACCCCGCGCACCTGCCACATCCACGTGAAGGTGCACACCGGCGGCGAGAAGGAGGACGACACCTACGAGGGCGGCAAGGTCAACTACACCGGCCAGTTCTTCTTCGACGACGAGATCGCCCAGCAGATCTTCACCCTGGAGCCCTACGCCCAGCACTCCGGCAGCTACACGACCCTCGACAACGACATGGTGTACGACGGCGGCGGCGCGTCCAGCGGCCTGCTCACCCTCAAACCGGTCAAGAAGGCCGACCCCTCCAGGGGCTACAAGGGCTTCCTCACCCTGGGCGTCGATCCGGACGCCGAGAACACCGGCGAGGGCAGCGGCGGTGGCGGCGAGGGCGGTACGCCGCCCACGGGCACCCCGCCGAGCGACGCCCCGTCGGCTTCGGCGTCCGCGGCCTCGTAGGTACGACGATGACGAGCCGCGAGGACGAGAGGCTGGCGGGGGCCGCCGTGACCGCGCTGACCGGGCAGCTGGCGCTGGCTCCCAAGCCAGGCCTGCCCGACCCGCGTGACCTGGGCGCCCGCGCCACGCGCAGGGACCACCGTGCCCTGCGCTGGTCGGCCAAGGCGCTGACGCCCGGCCTCGCGGCGATGGCCGCGGCGGCCCGCCGCACCGGCGAACCCACGCCCGGACTACGTGCCGAACTGGGCGCGATCGGGCGCTGCACCGAGCACTCGGTGGGCCTCGCGGGCGGCGGCCACCGCGGTGCTCTGTGGGCGCTCGGCCTGCTGGTCGCGGCATCCGCCCTCGACCCCCGGGCCGGTGCGCGCGAGGTGGCCGCGACCGCCAAGCGCATCGCCGCGCACCCCGACAAGCGCGCCCCGCGCAGGCCCTCCCGGGGGTCCTCGGTGTCCGCCAAGTACGGTGCCGCGGGCGCCCGCGGCGAGGCCCGCGCCGGATTCCCGCACGTACGGCGGGCGTTGGACGCGCTCACCACGGTCCGCTCGGCCGGCGCCACGGAGGGCGAGGCCCAGCTCGACGCCCTGCTCACGGTGATGTCCACCCTCCAGGACACCGAACTGCTGTACACGGCGGGCCCGCTGGGGCTGCGCCATGTCCAGGCCGGTGCCCGCGGTGTCCTGGAGGCGGGCGGTACGGCGACGGAGGCGGGCCGCGCAGCTCTGACCGCCCTCGACGCCGACCTGCACGCGCGCGCGTGGAGCCCGCGGGGGAGTGCGGGGCTGCTGGCGGGGGCGCTGTTCCTGGACTCGCTGCCGGTCAGCGCACGCGTACCGGCCGCGGTCTGACGTCACGATGCCTCCGGCCGGTGGCCATCCGGGCCGCCGGTCCCATCGCATACGACGCCGCCAGCGTCGTCGCGCCCAGCAGCAGCCAGCCCGATGTCCCCCACCCCACGAGCAGCGTCGTCAGGACGAGCGGACCGGCGGTGCGGGCGACGGTCACGCCGGTGCCGAAGAAGCCCTGGTACTCACCGACCCGGTCGGCCGGCGCGAGGTCGAACGACAGCTGCCAGGAGCCCGCCGACTGCCCCATCTCGGCGACGACCTGCAGCACCGCGCCGATCACCAGGACAGCCACGGCCACCCACGACGAAACGCCCGCCGACAGCGCGAACACCCCACACGCGGCCAGCATCACCCAGCCCGACCGCCGCACCGCGCGCGTGGCCGTCGCGAGCCCCGTGATCCCGCGTGCCGTTCGCACCTGAAGGGCCATCACCGCCCCGGTGTTGAGCACGAACAGCGCTGCCACCAGCCAGGCCGGAGCATCCGTCCGCTCCGTGATCCACAACGGTATCCCGAGGCTGAGCAAGGGCATCCGCAGCAGCAGGACGGTGTTGAGCAGCGTGATGGCGGCATACGGCCGGTCGCGCAGGACCCCGAGCCGCTCGGCACGCTCCACGCGCGCGTGGGCAACGGCCGGCAGCCTCAGCAGCAGCCCCGCACACACCACGAAACTCGCCGCGTCCAACGCGAACACCCCGAGATACGCCGTCGTGGTCCCGGCCTGCAGCGCGAGCCCGCCCAGTCCGGCGCCCACCGCCAGACCGGCGTTGAGCGTCGCCTGCAGATGCGCCAGCAGCCCGGTCCGCTCCCCGGCGGACACCAGCCCGGCCAGCAGCGCCTGCCGGGCCGCCGCGAGCCCGGACTGCGCGGTGGCGTACGCACACGCCGCGACAACGAACGGCACAAAGCCCCGTACGACAAGGAACGACGCCACCGCGAGCCCCGTCGCCAACGCCAGCAGCACCGCCGTACCGCGCGGCCCACGCCGGTCCGCGAGCCGCCCCAGCGGTACGCCCGCCAGCGACCCGACGCCCCACGCGAGGGTGAGCCCCAGTCCCACGCGCGCGGGGTCGAGGCCGACGACATGGGTGAAGTACAGGGCGGACGTCACGTAGTAGGCGCCGTCGCCGACCGAGTTGGTCAGCTGAGCCAGGGCCAGGACACGCTGAGGGCCCGCGGGCGGGACGAGCGAGTTCGTCATGCCGACGACACTAGAAGCGCACTGGACCCCTCAGAAGGCCCAATCAACCGCTCCTTCAGTGACCCAATTTCAGCGGTCCAGCACCTTACCCAACACCTCCAGCGCCTCCGGATACACCCGCTCCCGAGGCGTCCCGTACCCCACGACCAGCCCCTGAGGCCGGCCCTCACCGGATGCGTGCCAGTGCTCGCCCAGATGACCGACGGCGAGCCCCGCGGCCTCCGCCCGCTCCAGAGCCGCCGCCTCGTCCTCGACCTCCACCAGCGCATGCAACCCGGCCGCGATCCCCCGCACGTGCCGCCGCGCCCCCAGCCGTTCCACGAGCCGGTCCCGGCGCCGCCGGTACCGCAACCGGCACGCGCGCACATGACGGTCGTACGCATGGCTGTCGATCAGCTCGGCGAGCGCCAACTGCCCGATGGACTCGGTGTGATGGTCGCTGTGCAGCTTGGTGTCGGCCACCGCGTCGACCAGGTCAGGCGGCAACACCATCCAGCCGAGCCGCAGCGCGGGCCCCAGCGTCTTGGAGGCGGTGCCCAGATAGACCACTTGCCTCGGTGCCATCCCCTGAAGGGCACCGACGGGCTGCCGGTCGTAACGGAACTCCCCGTCGTAGTCGTCCTCGACAATCAGCCCGCCACGCGCGCGTGCCCAGTCGGTGAGCGCCCGCCGCCGCTCGGGATGCAGCGTCACGCCGGTCGGATACTGATGCGCCGGCGTGACGACCACGGCGGCTGCATCCCCGAACCCCTCGACGCAGGCCCCCCGTTCATCGACCCGGACGGGCACCACGCTCCCGCCCGCACGCCGCACCACCTCCCGGTGAAAGGGCAGCCCGGGATCCTCCATCCCGAAGGTGCCGCCCTCCAGCACACGCGTCAGCAGCGAGAGCCCCTGCACATACCCGGAGGTGATCACGATCCGCTCCGGCGGCGCGATGACACCCCGCGCGCGTCCCAGATACCCCGACAGCGCGGTCCGCAGTTCGATACGCCCTCGCGGATCCCCGTAGTCGTACGCCGCGGAGGGCGCCGTGGCGATGGCACGCCGCAGCGCACGCAGCCAAGCAGCGGCCGGAAACGCCCCCACGTCCGGACTCCCCGGCCGCAGATCGAACAGGGGCGCACGCGCGCGTGCGGCGGCCTCCGGCGGCTCGGCGGTGGCGGAGGGCAGCGGGGCGACCTGCGTACCGGCACCTTGCCGAGCAGTCAGATACCCCTCGGCGACGAGCTGGTCGTAAGCGGCCTTCACGGTCCCCCGCGAAACCCCCAACTCAGCCGCGAGCCGCCGAGTAGCGGGCAACCGAGCCCCAGGAGCAAGCCGCCCATCCCGAACGGCGTCGCGCAGGGCACGCTCAAGCCCAGCACGACGCCCCTCAGCGGCGATGACTTCTAGATGCAGGTCCACACCCACGCCGCCAGGGGCGCGGGGAACTGCGCGATCAACCACCAACGACCCGCAGTCGGGAGATCAGCTGATGTCCCCCTTGAGACCTGCCATCCACGCCTCAACCTCATCAGACCGCCGAGGAAGCCCACCCGACAGATTCCGGTTCCCACTCTCCGTCACCAGAATGTCGTCCTCGATCCGCACACCGATCCCCCGGTACTCCTCCGGCACCGTCAGATCGTCGGCCTGGAAGTAAAGCCCCGGCTCCACCGTCAGACACATCCCCGGCTCCAACGTGCCGTCGACATACGTCTCGGTCCGAGCCACCGCACAGTCATGGACATCCAGCCCGAGCATGTGCCCGGTGCCATGCAGCGTCCACCGCCGCTGCAGCCCCAGCTCCAGCACCCGCTCCACCGGCCCCTCGACGAGCCCCCACTCGACCAGCTTCTCGGTCAGCACCCGCTGCGCGGCGTCATGGAAGTCCCGGTACTTCGCACCCGGCTTCACCGCCGCGATCCCGGCCTCCTGAGCCTCGTACACGGCGTCGTAGATCTTCTTCTGGATCTCGCTGAACCGCCCGTTGATCGGCAGCGTCCGCGTGACATCGGCGGTGTACAGGGTGTGTGTCTCGACGCCCGCGTCCAGCAGCAGCAGCTCACCGGAGCGCACGGGCCCGTCGTTGCGCACCCAGTGCAGCGTGCAGGCGTGCGGCCCGGCCGCGCAGATGGAGCCGTAGCCGATGTCGTTGCCCTCGACGCGCGCGCGGAGGAAGAACGTGCCCTCGATGTACCGCTCGGAGGTCGCCTCGGCCTTGTCGAGGACCTTCACCACGTCCTCGAAGCCACGCACGGTCGAGTCGACGGCCTTCTGCAGCTCGCCGATCTCGAAGGCGTCCTTGACCAGCCGCGCCTCGGACAGGAAGACCCGCAGCTCCTCATCCCGCTCGGCGGTGACCTTGTCGGTGAGCGCGGCCTCGATGCCGGCGTCGTAGCCCCGTACGACCCGGACCGGACCCGTGGCCTCCGCCAGCGCGTCCGCCAGCTCGCGCACGTCCGCGGCCGGGATGCCGTACAGCTTCTCCGCCTCGGTGAGCGAGTGCCGGCGGCCGACCCACAGCTCGCCCTGGCCGGAGAGCCAGAACTCGCCGTTCTCGCGGTCGGAGCGCGGCAGGAGGTAGATCGTCGCCTTGTGACCGTCCGCGACGGGCTCCAGGACGAGCACGCCGTCCTCGGTCTGGTTGCCGGTGAGGTACGCGTATTCCACCGACGCGCGGAAGGGGTACTCCGTGTCGTTCGAGCGGGTCTTCAGGTTGCCCGCGGGGATCACCAGACGCTCGCCCGGGAAACGCGCCGACAGCGCGGCGCGCCGCGCGGCGGTCTCGGCGGCCTGGGCGATCGGCTCCAGGTCGCGCAGCTCCGTGTCGGCCCAGCCGGCCTTCATGTTCTCGGCCAGCTCGTCGGACACGCCCGGGTACAGGCCGTTCTTGCGCTGCTTGATCGGCTTCTCCGACTCAGTCTCCGGGGTCTCCGGGGTGAGTTCGTCGGCCACGGTCATCCTCCTAGATACGGCACTGGACCCCGTCCATCGTACGGTCGCGAGGAAGGGGGCCCAGGGCCGGAAGACCTGTTACCGGCTGCTACTCGAAGCGAGCGGCCAGTAGTACGACGTCCTCCGCGGAGTCCGTTTCGTCCCGCCCGTCCGGCAGTACGGTCCGCAGGATGTGGTCGGCGATCGCGTCCGGGTCCCGGCGCAGGCTCCGGGGTACGCCGGCCGCCGCGGCGTGCAGCCGGGCGAAGGCGCGGTCCGTGGGGTCGCCGGTGCGGTGCAGCAGCCCTTCGGTGTACAGCAGCACCGTCTCCCCGGCTTCCGCCTCCAGTTCCACGCTGGGCGCCTCCCAGCAGGCGAGCATCCCCAGCGGCGCGGACACGGACGTCTCCACGAACTCCGTGCGCCGCTCACCGATCAGCAGCGGCGGGGTGTGTCCCGCGCCGGCCAGCGTGATCTTGCGCAGCGCGGGCTCACAGTAGGCGAACAGGGCGGTGGCGGACCGGGCGGGCTCGGTGAGCCTCAGGAGCAGCTCCAGGTCGGACAGGACGGCGACGGGGTCCTCGCCCTCCATCACGGCGTACGCCCGCAGGGACGCCCGCAGCCGGCCCATCGCGGCGACGGCGCTGGGTCCGGAGCCGGTCACCGAGCCCACGGCCAGGCCGAGCGCGGCGTCCGGCAGCGGGAGCGCGTCGTACCAGTCGCCGCCCCCGCGCGGGCTGGTGCGATGCCGGACGGCGAGCTGCATGCCGGCCACCCGCGGCAGCCGCGAGGGGAGCAGTTCCTCGGCCATCGTCGCCATGCACGCGCGCGTGCGCTCGACTTCGACCAGCCGGGCCAGGTGCTCGGTGGCGTAGCGGACGTACAGGCCGACGAGGTGGCGCTGCCGCTCGACCGGCTCGGCGGGCTCGTCGTAGAGCCATACGGCGGCACCGAGGCGGCCGGCGGCGGGTGTGGACAGGGGGAGCGTGTAGCTGGCGGCATAGCCGAGGCGCGCGGCGACCTCGCGGTGCCGCGGGTCGAGGCCGTCCTCGGCGAACAGATCGGGCTGGACGATGCCGTCCTCGACGCCGGGCAGGCCGTCGAGGATCCGGCCGAAGGGCATCGCGCCGCGCGGCACGGTCTCGATGTGGCCGAGATCGGCTCGCGCCAGGCCGAGGCCGATGGTCGTGTCCGGTCCGAGCCCGTCGCCGGGCTCCAGCGCGACGAGACCGCGCCGGGCGCCCACGAGGGCGGCTCCGGCGCGCAGCACTTCCTGGAGGGCCTCCGCCAGTGTGGCTGTGCGGGCCAGACGTTCGGTGAGTTCGTGGAGAGTCGTGAGGTCCGAGACCCAGCCGGCCAGGCGGTCCTGGAGCAGTGCGCCGGGCGCGTTCGGGGCGGGGACGGCTGGGTCGGCTGCGTTTTCGGAGGCCGCGGGCGCGGGCGCGACAGTGTGTGCGGGCGAGGGAACCGTTGAATCGATTCCAGCCACTTTCGGAGCGTGAGGGGCGTTCATGGCGTCCGGCTTTCCGACCGGTGCGTATTGCTCGATAGCATCGCAAACCCCCATGTCATTCTGCGCCGCTAGCAGTGTCTCCACATGTACACGCACTCGTGAGGGGATGTCCAGCATTGTCCTGCTGGGATTCCTGGTGTCCGTGGGATTTACGTAGACCTCTTGCGTAAAAGCGAAGTTGGCTCAAAACTGCCTCGGGTAACGGCCTATTGCGGTCGACTGGCCTTGCTCCACGGAGCGTCACAGCGGTCGTGATGGGTACGTACTCGGTGAAGGCCAGGGGTGGTTGGGAATCACCCGGAACCTGGCGACGGACCCGGGCGTCTTAGCCACCGACGACCGTGCCCCATCCTCCCGTGGCGGAGGCGAAGAGAAACACGCGCGACAGCAAAACGCCAGACTTCGCCACCCCACGCCACGCCCGTGCTTTTGATAGACGCAGTATGGACGAGGCTGCCGCGGAAGCTGCAACGCTCGGCCCATAGGGGTTCCCCATGCCTGAGGCTGGGGTGTGATGCGCCAATAGGTACGCACAGTGAAGTGATCGACACATGGTGTGATGTGGTCCACGGTGTTGCCAGCGGTGCAACGGAAAGGAACGAGCGCTCATGCGCGAGATCCTCGGAAGGCGACGCAGGCTCCTGTCCCAGCGCAGTGACGGGGGGCCTGACGTGATTCGCGCGGCCCTGACCTACGCGACGGAATGGCAGTGGCCCGTACTCCCGGGCGTGGCGGCGGACCCTCAGGGCCGCTCCCGCTGCGCCTGCCCGGACCCGGACTGCACGGTGCCGGGCGCGCACCCCTTCGACCCCGGCCTCCTCGCGGCCACCACCGACGCCCGCATGGTGCGCTGGTGGTGGGGCAACCGGCCCGCCGCACCGATCGTCCTGGCCACCGGCGGCAAGGCTCCGTGCGCGGTGTCGCTGCCCGCCCTGCCGGCCGCCCGCGCCCTGGGCGCCCTCGACCGCATGGGCATGCGCCTCGGCCCGGTCGTGGCCTCGCCCACCCGGTGGGCGCTGCTGGTGAAGCCGTACTCCATGGAGCAGCTGGGTGAACTGCTGTACGCCCAGGACTTCGTCCCGGGCTCGCTCCGCTTCCACGGTGAGGGCGGCTATCTGGCGCTGCCGCCGTCCGAGACCGGCCAGGGGGAGATCCGCTGGGAGCGCGCACCGCTGCCCGGCTCGGCCTCCCCGTGGGTGCCCGACGTCGAGGCTGTGGTGGACGCCGTGGTCGAGGCCCTCACTCGTACGGGTGTGAGCGCGCCCGAGTTGTAGGGGTGTCGGGCGCGCACCGGACCGAGCGCCCCAATCCGGTCGATATCGTCCCCTTCATGAACATTCGCCTGATCGCCCTCGCGGGCGTGGTGGCATGCGCGATCGCGCTGCCGCTGGCTGTTGCGTCCGCGGGGCCCGTGGGCGACCAGGACCCCGAGGCCGTACGCCCGTCCCGTCAGCCGGACGCCAAAGCGCCCTCCCCCGAACCCGCCGACGCCCCTGGGCTGCTCGGCCTGGGCCTGGCCACCGCCGCCCGCTGCGGCCCCGAACTCACCTCGCCCGACGGCATCGAGGCACAGACCTGTGTGATGACCCAGGGTGAGGACACCTGGGCGCGCACCTACTACCGCAATGCGAGCGGGGACGCGCTGGACTCGGTGCTGAGCCTCATGGGGCCCGGTGGCCGCACCATGCAGATGCGCTGCCCGATCGGCGCCGACGACGAGCCGGCCACCTGTGAGACGCCACGGGAGCGGACGCGGGGCTACTTGGGTGCCTACACGGCGGTCGCGGAGTTCGCCTCCCGGGCCGGCGAGGGGCCGCTGCTGCTGCGGTCGGGGAGCAACTCCGGGGCGCCTGCGGGCGGTTGACGCGCGAGGGGTCTTCTCCTTCGCGCGGTGCTTCGCGCCCTCGGCGAGGCGGCCGCATGGAAAGACCCGGTTGCTGGCGACGGGGGATGCACCAGCAACCGGGCTATTGGAACGGTAACAAGAGATCGGCTGTTCGCAAATTCGATCTCTCGTTTTGCTCGGCTATTCGGACACCGACTCGCCTGCCGGAACGGGGAGTTGTGGACGGAGCCGACCGTTCCGTCAAGGCTTGCTCCGGCTGACCGACCGGTCAGCCGGAGCTGTGTGTCAGCTGAGCGTGACCTGCCGGTTGGTGAGGCCGCCGCGCGCGCGGCGCTCGTCGGCGGTGAGCGGAGCGTCCGTGGCCAGCGCGGTGGCGAGGCGCTCGGCGAACTCGGCGGCCGGCTTCTCGATGTCCTGCGCGGTGACCTCGCTCGGCAGGTCCCAGACCGGGACGGTGAGCCCGTGAGCACGGAAGGAGCCGACCAGCCGGGTGCCTTCCCCGAGGCTCGACCTCCCGGTCGCGTGCAGCCGCGCGAGAGCGTCCAGAAGCTGCTCCTCCGGATGCGGCATGACCCACCGCAGGTGGTTCTTCTCCGGCGTCTCGCACCAGTACGCGGCATCCACGCCGGTCAGCTTCACGGTCGGGATGGCCGCCGCGTTGGCCCGCTCCAGGGAGGCGGCCACCTCCGGAGCGGCGTTGTCCGCGTCCGGGACCCAGAACTCGAAGCCCGAGTGCACGACTGGCTCGAACGCACCTTCCGGGGCGAGCAGATCCTGCAGCCGGGGACCGCCGGTGGGCGCCCGGCGCCCCTGAACGGGCGTGCCCGGCTTGGCGGTGAGGGCGTGCTGGAGGGTGTCGGCGAGGTCGCGGCTGATGTCGCCGGACGCCGTGTCGTTCTGCAGGCCGAGCAGGACCGAGCCGTCGTCGCGGCGCAGGGCGGGCCAGGCCATCGGCAGGACCGTGGCGAGCGTGACCGACGGAACGTCCCCCGGCAGACCGTCCTTGAGCGTCAGCTCGACGGTCGCGGCCGGGACCAGCTCACGCAGCGCCACCCAGTCGCATTCGCCCGGCAGGCCCTCGAACGGGCGCTGCACCAGCTCGGTCACCGCGTGCGCGGCGGCCCGGCCGTGGCACGCCTTGTAGCGGCGGCCGCTGCCGCAGGGGCAGGGTTCACGGGCACCGACGACCGGGATCTCAGCGTCTGTGAGCTGCGGCCGCGGGGCCTTCGTCTGGGGTCGCTTCTTGGCCATCGTGGTGTCTCCCGGTTACGGCTCGTGTCGTACGGCGGGAGCCTAGCCGTTCGCACCACGGCCGACGGGAACCCTGTGGACAACGTGGCCGACCGGGTGCAACGGGGGCTTCAGTCCAGGTCCTCGAAGGCGTGTCCGAAGTCCAGGTCGGCCATCGCGGACACCCGCGGAGCGGCGACACGCGTAGCGAAGTCGTCGCGCCGGTGACCGGCATCGGTGTCGTGCACGTCGTCGTGGACCACGACCCACACCGTGACCTCGCCGCGGGCGTCGTCCCGGACGCCCCAGTCGTCGGCCAGTGCGGTGATGATGTTCAGCCCGCGGCCGCCGTGCGCGGTGACCGAGGGCGTGGCCGGAGCCGGGCGGGTGGGCCCACCACCGTCCGTCACCTCGACCGTGAGTCTGCCGCGCCGGTCCACCCGCCATGCGGCCCGGACGTCGCCGTCCCCGGCCAGGGCGTCACCCAGCGGCCGACCGTGTTTGCACGCGTTGCTCAAGAGTTCGGAAAGAATCAATACGGCATCGTCGATGACCGATTCCGCCACACCACCCGTGCGCAACTGAGTGCGCATACGGTGTCTCGCTTCCCCCACGCCCGCAGGGCCATGGGGTACGGCCATGCTCGACGACGTGGGCACCTCCTGTGCCACCACCAACGCCACCCCCGAGACCTCCTTTGCCCCACGCCACGGTGTGGATGCCCCATTGGCCTGAACCGGAAACCGGACAGGCAACGTTCAGTGACGCATTCGCAACGATCGAATACGCATCGAACGCGCCGGAGCACTCCCTGTAACCATGTGGCTGGATTTCGCCGGTGTGGCCGAGATCGGAGGATGCTGTAAGCAGGCTGTGGGGGTCAAGCTTGGTTTCATGGTTCACCGACCGAGTCGGCGCAGCACCTCACCCGGGCGGTTGGTGATGATGGCGTCGATGCCCAGGTCGAGGCAGAGATCGACGTCCTGCGGCTCGTTCACGGTCCAGACGTGCACCTGGTGGCCGGCTCGCTTCAGGCGCTCGACATAGGCCGGATGGTTGCGCACGATCCGGATCGAGGGGCCCGCGATCCGGACACCCGCGGGCAGCCGTCCGTCGCGCAGCCGGGGCGAGACGAACTGCATCAGATAGACCGTCGGCAGGGTCGGCGAGGCGGCTCGTACGCGGTGCAGCGAGCGGGCCGAGAAGCTCATGATCCGCAATTGGGACTCTGCCGGCGTGGCGGGCGCGTCCAGCCCGAAGCGCTTCAGGAGCAGCAGCAACCGCTCCTCGACCTGGCCCGCCCAGCGGGTGGGGTGCTTGGTCTCGACGGCCAGCTCGATGCGGCGGCCGGTGTCGGCGATGAGTTCGAGCAGCCGCTCCAGGGTCAGGACGGAGGTGTCCTCCGGGTCCTCGGGCAGGTGCTCCCAGTCGGGCTCCTCGTCCCGCATCCGCCAGGAGTCCCGGTGCTTCCAGGAGCCGAAGTCCAGGGCCGCCAGCTCGGCGAGCTCCAGCGCGGAGACCGCTCCGCGGCCGTTGGAGGTGCGGTTGACGCGGCGGTCGTGGACACAGACGAGATGGCCGTCGGCGGTCAGCCGTACATCGCACTCGAGGGCGTCCGCACCGTCCTCGATCGCCTTCTTGTATGCGGCCAGGGTGTGCTCGGGAGCCTCTTCGGAGGCCCCGCGGTGGGCGACGACTTGAATCCGGTGCTGCCGTGCAGGGGTCACCGCGTCATGGTGCCACCGCGACGGGGTAGGCGTGACGGCGATACCCCTGCGTCGGGCACGCGCGCGTGGCGGGCGGGAGCGGGAGCGTCGAGATGCGCCCACCCTGTCCGAAAGGTCCTATATAAAGGATGGTCCCGCACCCACAGCAACCGCTTATGGTGCTCTGACGGCCCGTGGGAAAAGCTGTCGGCAGACAAAAGAAGCACATGCACAGCTGAATCGCGCCGGACCGACGACAAGCGTGAGCGCGCGTGACCGAGTGCGACCGAGAAGAACAGCCGTGGATCGAGGAGAAAAGCTGTGAGCACCGAGAACGAGGGCACTGCGGTACCCCCGGCCCCGTCCGCACCTCCCGTGCCGGTGGAATCTCCCGCAGCTTCCACGCCGCCGGCTCCCACACCGTCGGTGCCCGCGGGTGCCCCGGACCATGAACCGGCCCGCACCGCGCCCGCGTACGCGTCGGCCGGATCCCCGGGCCAGGGCGGCGGTTCCGCCCCGGACGCGTCCTGGCCGCCCCCGCCCCCGGCCACTCCGTCGTACGGGGACTCAGGTGCCTCGGGAGCCGGCTCGTACACCGACGGGGGCTCTGGAGGATCGGGCTCCGGCTGGGGTGCCGGCTTCCCGCCGCCCGCTCCCAAGCCCCGTAGCAGGCGCGGTGGCCTGGTCGCCGCGATCCTGACCGCCGCCCTGGTCGCGGGCGGCCTGGGCGGCGGCCTCGGCTACACCCTGGCCAGGAACAACGACAGCGGCGACTCCACGACCGTCTCCGCCTCCGACAGCGGCGGCTCCGTCAAGCGTGACGCGGGCACCATCGCGGGCGTGGCGGACCAGGCCCTGCCGAGCACGGTCACCATCCAGGCCGAGTCCTCCAGCGGCGAGGGCGGCACCGGCACCGGCTTCGTCTTCGACAAAGAGGGCCACATCGTCACCAACAACCACGTGGTGGCCGAGGCGGTCGACGGCGGCAAGCTGACGGCCACCTTCCCGGACGGGAAGAAGTACGACGCCCAGGTCGTCGGCCATGCGGCGGGCTACGACGTCGCGGTCATCAAGCTCGAGAACGCCCCGTCGAACCTGAAGCCCCTGACACTGGGCGACTCCGACAAGGTGGCCGTCGGCGACTCCACCATCGCCATCGGCGCCCCCTTCGGCCTGTCCAACACGGTGACCACGGGCATCATCAGCGCCAAGAACCGCCCCGTGGCCTCCAGCGACGGCACCGGCAGCAACGCGTCCTACATGAGCGCCCTGCAGACCGACGCCTCGATCAACCCGGGCAATTCCGGCGGCCCGCTGCTGGACGCCCAGGGCAACGTCATCGGCATCAACTCCGCGATCCAGTCCACCAGCAACGGCGGCCTGGGCGGCACCAGCCAGTCAGGCTCGATAGGGCTGGGCTTCGCCATCCCGATCAACCAGGCCAAGTACGTCGCCCAGCAGCTGATCAAGACCGGCAAGCCGGTCTACGCGAAGATCGGCGCGTCCGTCTCCCTGGAGGACACCACGGACGGGGCGAAGATCACCGAGCAGGGCGCCAGCGGCTCCGAGGCCGTCGAGCCCGGCGGCCCCGCCGCAGATGCCGGCCTCAAGCCCGGCGACGTCATCACCAAGCTCGACGACAGGGTGATCGACTCCGGTCCCACCCTCATCGGCGAGATCTGGACCCACCAGCCCGGCGACAAGGTCAAGATCACCTACGAACGCGACGGCCAGACCCGCACTGTGGACCTCACCCTGGGCTCCCGCGTCGGAGACAGCTGACCCGCACGCCCGCCTGCCAACCCGTTACTCTTGTTCCCGCGCCGCCGATCATCGGCAGCGCGGGGTGGGTTGCCCGAGCGGCCTAAGGGAACGGTCTTGAAAACCGTCGTGGCAGCGATGTCACCGTGGGTTCAAATCCCACACCCACCGCGCGATGAGCAGTGAGAACGGCCCCTGACCAGGTCATATGGTCAGGGGCCGTGGTGCTGTGGTGCCCGCTCGATGCCGCAACATCCTGAGAACTGCTCGAACGCCTGCTGGCCGGTGAGGACGAGCCGTCTTCCGCCGCGCGTGTACTGGTGTGCGGCGTTTGGATACGTGATCAGCAACAATCGGTAGCGGCTCCTTCGTATGCGGTCAGGACCTGAGCAGGGCCTCTCGCAACTGCGCCGCCCCGCCCGGAGAACGTCGGCCGGGGCGGCCGCCGTGTGTGCCGTTCAGTGATCGCTTATCGACGGTCAGGTGACCCTGGTGTCGTCCACCCGCTCGCCCTCCGCTTGAGACGGCTCGGTCCTGGGGACGTCCGGGTGCTGCTCCATGGCCGCGCTCTCAGCCGGTTCGTCACGTTCGCCCTCGGCCTGGGAGGGCGTGTGAGAGTACAGCCAGCGGTCGTAATCCGAGGCTCCGGTCTTCATGGCGGGCCTCCCTTGCTCGCTCAACTCCCATGCTCCTCCCTCGACCGCAGCCAGGGCGAGAGCGCGGTGCAGAGGAGGCACGAGTGTGTTCGCCCGCCGATAGACAGCCACGCTGAAGAGGGCCGACTAACGCCTGTGTGGTCGGGTAGCCGGATCACAACATCACAGGCGAGGTCCTGTGACTTCCAGTGATGGGTGGCCAGAGACGACGGGAGGTCCGCTGGCGGGCGGCTGGTGTTGACGGCCGACATGACCCGTAGCCCGGTGAGGTAGCGGTGGCGCTTTGTTCGCACGGCGGCTGGCTGGGCGTCACGACGTGACGTCCACCAGGACCTTGCCGACGGCACCGCTCTCCACCGCCCGGTGCGCGTCGGCGGTGCGGTCGAGCGGAAAGCGGACCAGCGGCAGGCCGTGCTCCTCGCCGACCGGCAGGGCGCCGGCGCGGATCGCGGCGACGACGTCCTCGGCGGCCGCGGCGCGCGCCTCCGGTCCGGCCGTGTAGAGCACCAGGAACTGGAAGCGGGTGTTCAGCGCCATGTTCTGCATCACGTCCAGTTCGACCGGCTTGCCACCGTCGTTGGCGTAGGTCGAGATCGTGCCGCGTGTCCGCAGCACGGCCAGGTCCAGTGCGAGGTTCGCGCCGAGCGCCACCTCGGCGACGATGTCGACGCCGTCCGGGGCGATCTTGCGGATCTCGGCGACCGGGTCTCCCTCGCGATAGTTGATCACGTGGTGGGCCCCGGCGGCGGTGGCCAGCCGGGCCTTCTCCGGGCCGCTGATCGTGCTGATCACGGTGGCGCCGGCCCACCGGGCGAGCTGGATCACCGCGTGCCCGACCGCCCCGGCCCCGCCTGCGGCGAGCACCACCATGCCGTCGAGCGCCCCGGGCCGCAGACGGCGCGGCCCGTCCTCGGCGACGGTGAGCGCGCGGTGTGCGGTGAGCGCGGGGACACCCAGGGTGGCGCCGACGTCGAAACCGGCCTCGTCGGGCAGCGGCACGGCCAGCTCGGCGGGCACGACGGTGAACTCGGCGGCGGTACCGGTGGGCCGCCCGGCAGCGGCAAAGAACAGCCAGACCCGCTGACCGACCCGGCTCTGGTCGATCCCCTCACCGACGGCGTCGATCGTGCCGGCGCCGTCATGGTGCGGGGTGACCTCGGAGAAGGGCTTGGGCTGGGCGGCGCCGGAGCGGGCCTTCCAGTCGGTCGGGTTGACCCCGGACACGGCAACCCGGACGCGAACCTCGCCGGGGCCGGGCGCGGGCAGGTCACGGTCGACGAGCTGAAGAACGTCGGGGCCGCCGTTGTCGCGGTAAATGATGGCCTTCATGATCCGTCCTTGGAGCCAGGCGAAGAAGGGTTTCCCGGCGCGGCCGGGCGTGTGGCCAGGGTGTCCGGCGTGTGGTCGCGCCCCGGGTCGCGTTGGTTCTGGTCAGCCGATGGGGACCTCGTTGGAGCGGGACTCGATGGCATCGAGAGTGGCGAGGGTCGCGGCGTCGAGGGTGATCTTGCTGACCGCCATGTTGGCCTCCAGGTGGGCGGCGTCGGCGGTGCCGGGGATGAGCAGCACGTTGGGGGCGTGGTGCAGCAGCCAGGCGAGGCCGACCTGGGAGGGTGTGACGCCCAGGGACTCGGCCACGGCGTGGACGGCCGGTTCGTCGGTCGCCTTGGGCAGGCCCGGGAAGGCACCGCCGAGCGGGAAGAACGGCACCCAGGCGATGCCCTCGGCCGCGCACAATTGCAGCAGGTCCTCGTCGTCGCGGGAGGCAAGACTGTAGGCGTTCTGCACGCAGGCAATGCCCGCTGGCAGGGCGCGGCGCAGGCCGTCGAGGGTGACGCTGCTCAGGCCGATCGCGCCGATTTTGCCCTCGTCGCGCAGGGCGGTCATCACCGCGAGCTGGTCATCGAGGTCGACCACTTGGTCGCCCTCGGGACGCAGCCCGGGGCCGGAGTCCAAGCGACGGAGGTTGACCACCGGGAGCCGGTCGACACCAAGGCTGCGCAGGTTGTCCTCGACGCTGGCACGCAGCTGCTCGGGCCGCTGCGCCAGACGCAACGGCACACGCCCGCCCGGGTTGGGGTCGGCGCCGACCTTCGTGACCACCAGGACGCCGTCCTCCGGACGCAGCACCTCGCGGATCACATCGTTGGCGAAACCGAAGCCGTAGAACTCGGCGGTGTCCACATGGTCGACGCCCAGCTCGACCGCGCGGCGCAGCAGCGCGACGGCCTCGCCCCGGCGGTCGCGCAGGCGCTCGAGCTGCAACGCGCCGTAGCCGACGCGTAAAACGGTGCGGTCGGCGAACGAAGCGGTCGGGGTGGTCATGACGCTGTCTCCTCGGTCGGTGATTGCAGGGCGGTGTACAGCAGTTCGGCCTGATAGAGCGCCATCAACCGGTGGGCGATCGGTGTGGCGCTCTCCCGGGCCTCGGCCGGCTCGTGATGCTCGACCTTGACCAGCCACGCCGTGACGCAGTCGTGCAGCATCGCGCGCATGTGCTCGGTCATGTCGACGACGATGTCGCGGATGGCCGGGTTGGTGGTCGCCTCGCCCCAGGTCTGCACGCCGACCCGGGCCTCGGCGGGGTGGATCGCGGCGATCAGGCGGGCGAGCAGTTCGTTGGGGCCGGGCGGGGCGTCGCCCGCGGCGTACTCGCCGAGGACCTTGGCGCGCTCGGCGAGCACCTCGCGGGCGGAGGCTTGGACCAGGTCGGCCTTGTTGCGGTAGTGCGCGTAGATCGAGCCGGCCGAGAGGCCGGACTCGGCGATGATGTCGGCGATCGAGGTCCGCTCCAGGCCGTTGCGGCCGAAGCAGCGTACGGCGGCCTCAGCGATCTGGGCGCGCCGGAATTCCTTGCGCGCATCGGTGAGCCGCGGCATCACACCCCCACAAAAGAAATGCTCGTTCTTCTTGTGGAGGACACTAACAGAATGCCTGCTCTGTTTGTCGCGGGGTGCCTCACGCGCGGTGACGGAGCGTGTGCAACTGCGCCCAGAGGGCCTCTGGCTCCGAGGTCCACCACAATCCCTGGACACCTCTGTGGCCAAGTAGCACCGCGAATGGCCATCCATCGCTGCGAGTCACAACAGGTCCCCCTCCTCGATGGACGCATAAATCGAACACATGATTGAATTTGTGCATGCGACCGATTCCCGCCGACCTCGCCCGGACGCAGCAGGAGTGGAGCGCCACCTACCGGCAGCTTGCGGAGCAGCCCGGCCGTACCGAGTTGCGCCGACATCTGTACCGGCTGTCGTCTCAGCTGTTCTTCCACCCCTACTGGCGGCAACGGCGGCCAAGCGCCGCTGAGTGGTGGGAACTGCGTGACCTGGGACGGTCGGACGGGGACATGTGCTGAGTGGCTCCATCACCGGATCCACCTGCGGCTTCAACGTGACGTGCGCTGCCGTCCGGACACCGAGGGTCGTCAAATGACGCGCTGGAATGCGGGGCCGTACATCCCGGATGATCCTGAAGCCATGTCCGGCCCGATTCGCGTGATCGTGCATCCACCTTCGCCCACCGGTGGCCGGCGGGTGCGCGTGAACGGCGAGATTCTCGGCCTGGCCCACAACGTGGCCGACGTCGCCGAGTTCCTCCGCCGAGCCGGCCTGGAGATCGACCCCGCCGAGGTCGCGGGGGTGCCGTGGATCGACTGGTGCGGAGTGGGGCCGGAACGCTGGGACTCGGAGACAAGGGGCTGACGCCCCTCCCCAGCCGAGGGGCCAACCGTCCCGTCTGAACGGCCGTGAACGGGGCTGAACGAGACGGAAATTGAGACGGCCGCGCGTACTGTCTACGGGCGTGGCAGATCGTGGGGTAGGTCGCAGACGTCGTCCCGGATGTGCAGCCTGCGGAGGTCCTGGACCAGTCCGAAGTGGGTACGGATGCATCGCCCACTTGGCGCGACAGCCAGTCTCGCCATGCTGCCTGAGCACAGTGCTGGCGGCATTCCAAACAGCGTGAGCGAACGCCGGACGTGGATAGGTCGACTGCCAGATCACGGTGCCGTCGGAGTCCGGACAGTCAGGGCTGACGTCGAGGTCGGGGAACTCGTAGATGGTCACCTTGATCGCGTCATCCGTGGTGCGGAGCAGGACATGCGTCAGTCGGGAACGCACATCATGCTGTGAGCCGGCACCACTTGATCGCCCGGTAACGGATCGATTCCACGGTCCCTTACCGCCTTGAGTGCCGGGTGCTGCGCGTGGTCAGGGCCTGACCGCGAACACCATGCCGATGTCGCCGGCCCGCTGCACCGAGTCCTGCTCGGTGCTGACCGTGAAGCCGTGCGTGAGAAGGACCTCGCAGACTGTGTCGCGGTTCTGCTGCCAGTCCTCCACCTCGACGACGGCCTGGCGGACCAGCGGCCAATGCCGTTCCTCGATGCCTCTGAGTACCTCAAGTTCGGCGCCTTCCACATCGACCTTGAGCAGGTCGATGTGGTCGATGCCCTGCTCGTCGAGCACCGATGACAGGGGCCTGACCTTCACCCGGTGCGTCTCAAGCCGCCGCAGCACCCGCAGCTTGCGGCTGATGAGAAGAGTGAGGATGGGGGCGGGTACGCGGCGCAGGACCGGTCCCAGTCCGCCCTGGCGGATCATTTCGACAACGCTGGCGGTGACCCGGCGCCGCTCATCCTCGATGTTCCCCTGATCCCGCGAGGAGGACGAGAAGATCGTGGCGGCCGGAATGTAGCTGAAATCGAGCTCGTCGTCACGGGAGGCCAGGCCGTAAGGGAGCGCGGTCAGACGTCCGTTGAAGAACTCGCGAGCATTGCGTTCGAGTGTCGCGTGGAGTGGCGGCATCGGCTCGAAGGCGTAGATCCGCACGTCCCCGTCCAGCCGTTCATAGACAGCGGCCGAGAACACACCGATGTTGGCGCCCACGTCGAGTACCGTCGCGCCCGGCGTGCACTCGATGCCGTGGGTGAAGTAGCCGTCCACCTCCTCGCGGAGGAAGGACGCCTCCCAACGATTTATGCTGTGCAGTTCAATCGCACTCATGGTCATGACAAGGTGATGTATCAGGGTTGGAGCCAACAAACCAGCCCGCACCCTTCGCTTCGGCCGCGTCCCAGATCCCCAGCGTGTGACATCGGCCCATTCCCTGAGGGGGGCAGCACACGGGCCCTTCGCCGGTCGACCGTGGGCTAGCCAGGTCGAAACGCCACCTCATCGCCCGCCCGCACCGGAGTGGTTGATCGACCTCGGACTCAACCGGCACGCCCCACCCGTGTACGTGCACGTCGGAGACTGCTGGAACGCGAGCAAGGGCAGCCGGACCGTCAGCCGGGGCAGGCCCGGCGCGCCCTCACCGACGGGTTCAAGGCGTGCCCGCAGTGCCAGCCCGATATGGCCCTGGGGATGCTGGACTTAGAGAGGTCGAATTTGAGGAAATTGGCGCTCCTGGAGTCGATCACAGCCCTCTTGCATGGAGGGGTGCCATGGGCATCCCCCTGGGCCAGAGGGACTCGCTACTACTCGCTGCTGGCCGTTGTGGCAGGTCAGCGTAGGAACGCATACGGAAGGGTGCCCCTCCTACGAGGGGCACCCCTTCCGTATGTGCCGGGAGCGGCGTGGGTCAGCTGTCGGTCGTGGCGGGGTGCGTGTCGACGACCGTGCGTCGCATGACGGCGTGGGTGCCGAGCAGTGTCTCGGCTTTGGTGCCCTTCTTGTCCTTGGTCATGTACGAACGCGATCCGATGTAGGCGAGCTTCTGCTTGTCGAAGATCCACTCGTCGCGCACCGCGGAGGCCGGGTCCTCGCGTGTGATGCCGATGCCGTGACGCCCGGCGGTGTCGACCACGTCGGGGATGACGGTCACGCCGGGAATCCTCGCGGTCGCCTTGTAGAACGCGGCGGCATTCTCCGGCGGCATGATCGTTTCCCCCAGCAGATCGCCGATCTTGCCGAAGACGGCCTGCTCCTTCGACTCGTCGTCGCTCACCTGGGTCTGGGCATAGAGCAGTTCGAGCAGGGCCTCGGGGTCGGTGGGCAGCGAGGCCAGCCACTTGTACGTGGGGCGGTCGATGCCCACCGGGTAGGCGCTGGGGGACTCGATGGGAATGGTCTGACCGGGCATGATGGCGTCCTTCCCGGAGTCGCGCAGCCACCCGGTGATCTTGACCGGGTCGGGGTCCTGCGAGAACCAGGCTTCCCGCTTGTGTACGGCACCGAGCCGCACGGGTCCTCCGAAGGTGCCCTTGTTCGCGCGGACCAGGCTCTCGACGTACACGAACTGGTCGTCCTTCACCGGCGTCGCGTCGGTGGCCATGGACGCGGCGGCGATGCGGTCGAGTGTGACGGACGCGTTGTTCGGCCGGGCCTCTGCGGTCGTGGTCCCCGCTGCCGGCGCGGAACCGTTTCCGCCTCCGGAGAGTGTGACGACCAGTGCGCCGGCCAGTGCCATCGCCGCAACGGGCAACACCACGGCCGTACGCGGGAATCGGCGGCGCGGTGCCGGGGGCGACTGGGTGGAAGTGGAGCTGTCGCGGTCGATCCGCTGCATCAGAACGTCCTTGAAGTGGAGGTGTCTGCTCGGCGGGAGGTCCCATTCGGCCGGGGCCGACAGCAACTCCTCGGCCTCGCTCCGGGCGGAGCCGGCGCTCGGCAGCTTGTCAGCGTTCATGGGGTTTCCTCCTGCAGAAACATGGCCGCGAATGCGGCTTCACCCTCTACCTCTCCGCGACGGTCGGGCAGTTCCGCCCTCTGCTCGGGGTGCTGGGGGTGCTCGGAGCTGAGCCGGGCAAGCCGAGCGCGGGCGCGGGACAGCCGCGATCGCACGGTGCCGACCGGGACGCCGAGCGCCTGGGCCGCCTGCTGATAGTCCAGCCCGGACGCCACGCACAGGGCGAGCACCTCCCGGTCCTGGCGGCGCAGTTGGCTCAGCGCGCGATGGACCACCGCGAGCCGACGCGCGTCGTCGATCCGGCCGGCCGTCTCGTCCGCGAAGTCCTCGACCGGGGGCGGGGCCGGGCTGCGGGCCAGGAAGGCGAGCCGGCGGCGTAGACCACGGTTGGCGTTGCGGGCCTTGTGCGTGGCGATGCCGAGCAGCCACGGCTTGAGCGATCCGCCCTCCGGGGCCACGGTTTCCCGGGTACGCCAGGCGGCGAGGAATGTCTCCGACATCGCCTCCTCGGCCTCCGACCAGTCACCGGTCAGCCGCAGGGCATGGTTGTACACCGCGCGCGCGTGCTGGTCGTACAGCTCGGCGAAGGCCTCACGGTCCCCGGCCCGTATGCGCGTACGTACTGACTCTCCTCGTTCCGTTTCCCTCACACTCGTAACTCTCCGCGGGGCACTGGGGGTTCCAGTGGCCTGCGCCACACTGCGGTCACGTGGGGCCGCCCGGCGCACGACCTGCACGCACGGCCTGCACCCGCACGGCCAGCACCCGGCGCCCGAACGCGGCCGACACCGCCGCTGCACTGCCGACACTGCCTCAGCGCAGGCGCATCGCATCCCAGTGTCGCCTTACGCCGGGGCGCACCGCTGCGCACCCCGGCGCACTCTCACGGCTGATGCCCCGTCATGCGCGCCGCCGACGCGATCGTGGCGCGGGCCTCGCGTTCACTGAGGCCGGTGTTGAGGGCTGCCTCGACAAACGGTTCGACGAGGTCGGGGCCGATGCCGTCCTCGTAGGCGCGGCAAGCCGCCCAGAACAGGCGGGTGTTGCGCTGTCCCTCGTGGGCCGCGAGGACGAACTGGACGAGGCCCTGGCCATGTCCGCCGGTCGACGGGGGCGTGGGGTGGTGGGTGCGGGGCGGTGGGAGGAGGAGGCGCAGGAGGGAGGGCGGGCAGGCCGCGGGGGCGAGGTGCGCGGTGCCCGGGGCGGTGCTGTAGACGCCGTAGTCGGTGCGGGAGCCGGGGCCCACGAGGTAGCCGCCGGCGCCCCGGATGTCGATGCCGGGCGCCAGGCGGCCCGCGGAGTTGGGGACGACGACGTCCGGCGGGCCGCTGAGCCACAGGTGGCGGCCGCCGCTGGGGGTGAGGACGACGACGGTGGCGGGGATCGTGAACAGGTGCCGCAGGGCCAGTTCGCGCAGGGCCGCCGAGGAGTCCGTGCCGGACTTTGTGTCCAGGTCGATGCCGATCAGGTGGTGCGGGGGGAGGCCGCAGGCGATGCCGTAGCCGGTGGCCCAGGGGGCGGCGGCGAACAGTTCGCGGATGCGTGCCGGGTCGGTCGAGGCGTCGTACACCCCATGTCCGAAGCGGCCGCATTCGCCGTGGCAGGGGGGTGCGGTGAGGTCGTCGCGGTGGGGGGAGCGCAGGGCCGGGAGTTTCGTCCGGGACAGGGGGATGACGGCCAGTCCGCGTTCCGCGGCTGACAGGGCGTGTGCGAGGGCCAGCATCGTGGCCTGCCGATCGGTGGTGGCCATACCTCCATGCTCGTACAGGTGTTCGAAAAAAGGAAGAGAGGTCGAGCGCGACTCGCCGCAGTCGGCAGGTTGGCCGGAAACGCGCCGGAACGCTTCACCCCTTGTGGCGCTTGGGATGGATGTGTCCGGCCCGCCCTGACCTGGGGCTGAAGGCAACCAAAGGGGTTTATCGACTTGTCATCACGCTTCAGGGCGAATAGGGGCTTCCGGGGTGGTTCGCCGGGGATTCGGTGGGCAACTCTGATCTTGCGACGTCGTGCACAGCACCGAGGCGGATGGCCAACTGCCTTGGTACAAGCCGTACTTCACGTACCACGCGCACTTTCGGCCCGACGGCCGGTGCGTACCTTGTTCTGGAGGAACAACATGGCAAGCATCCGTACCGCCCGCGTCATCGCCGCCGTTTCCGCCCTTCCGCTCGCCGCGGCCCTCTTCGCCGGCGTCGCGACGGCGGACACCGGCGCCCTCGCGGACGACGGATCGAACGCGACCGCCACCAAGGCCTCCGCCGGCATCATCGGCAGCGGCGTCGGCGACGACAACAACGGCAACTCGTCCACCACGCAGCAGCAGGCGGTGGGCGACGGCGCCTCGAACCAGAGCAACACCGCCCAGGTCGACGGCTCCGCCTTCACGGCCATCAACCAGGGCAACGAGAACGTCGCCGTCGGCTTCGCGCCCCTCTGGTGAGACCGGGAGGGCCGGCCCTCGGGCGCCGGTCCTGAACTCCCTTGTGGGGTGTGCTCTGTGGGGTGGTAACACGTCCGCGCGGCGGTGTTTCGGCACCGCCGCGCAGGCGTTTTCCGCATGAGATAGGCGCTTTTCCGTGTGCGCGCGACGACCTTGACAGCGCACGAAATCTGACGGACAGTCAGAAACCCTCAGCCCGTACGACGTCCCGGAGGGCCGTCCTCGTGCACCTCGCCCCCACCGAGCGCCAGCAGCGGCTGCGCGCCGAGTTGCGTACGTACTTCCGGGCCCTCATGCCGGACGGGCCGCCCCCGGCCGACGAGCACGCGCGCGTGCGTGCACTGCGACGTCGTATCGGCGCGGACGGCTGGCTGGGGCTCGGGTGGCCCGTCGAGTACGGCGGTCAGGGCCGGGGCGCGGACGAGCAGTTCGTGTTCTTCGACGAGGCGTACCGGGCGGGCGCGCCCGTCTCGATGGTCACCCTGAACACGGTCGGGCCGACCCTGATGAAGTACGGCAGCGAGGAGCAGAAGGCCGCCTTCCTGCCGGGCATCCTGCGCGGGGAACTCGTCTTCGCGATCGGCTACAGCGAGCCGTCGGCGGGGACCGACCTGGCGTCGCTGCGGACCCGGGCGGTACGGGACGGCGCCGGCGACTGGCTCGTCGACGGACAGAAGATCTTCACCTCCGGCGCCCAGCACGCCGACTGGATCTGGCTGGCCTGCCGCACCGACCCCGACGCCCCCAAACACCGTGGCATCTCGATCCTCCTCGTCCCCACCGCCGCCCCCGGTTTCTCGTGGACGCCGATCGAGACGGTCGGTGGGCAGACCACGACGGCCACGTACTACGACGCCGTCCGCGTCCCGGCCGGCAACCTCGTCGGCACGGAGAACGAAGGCTGGACGCTCATCACCAACCAGCTCAACCACGAGCGGGTCGCCCTCGCCGCGCTCGGCATGCAAGCCGAGGACTTCTACACGGCCGCGCTGAACGCCGTACGCACCCCCGATCCGGTGACCGGAAGGCGCCGCGTTGACGAGCCGTGGGTGCGCTCGCAGCTGGCCGAGGCACATGCCCGGCTGGCGGCATCGCGCCTGCTCAGCTGGCGTCTGGTGGGGGATGTGGGGGCGGGCCGCCTCGCGCCCGGCGACGCGAGCGGCGTGAAAGTCGCGGGAACCGAATCGGCGGTGGCGGTGTACCGAATATGTCAGCACGCGATCGGGACGGACGGGCTGGCAGGGCTGGTTCGTTCGGGGTCGCCGGGGGTGTTCGGGGACGGCGAGCTGGAGCGGCTGAACAGGGCGGCGCAGATCAACACGTTCGGGGGCGGGGTGAGCGAGGTGCAGCGGGAGATCGTCGCGACGATGCGGCTCGGGATGACGAGGGGGCGGCGGTGAGCGGACAGGGGACGGGGGTGAGCGAGGTGCACGACGAGCTGGGGGTGCGGCTGAAGGCGTTCGAGGGGCGAGCGACCGCCGTCGCGCGCGGGGGCAAGGATCCGGTCAACGAACCGATGATCCGGCACTGGTGCGAGGCGCTGGGCGACACCAACCCGGCGTATTCGGGACCGGACGCCATCGCCCCGCCCACCATGCTCCAGGCATGGACCATGGGCGGCCTCTCCGGACACACAGGACGCTCCCAGGCGTACGACGACCTGCTCACCCTCCTCGACGAGGCGGGCTGCACCTCGGTCGTCGCCACCGACTGCGAGCAGGAGTATCTGCGCCCCCTGCGGCCCGGCGACGAGATCACCTTCGACGCGGTGATCGAGTCGGTGTCGGACCGCAAGACGACGAAGCTGGGCACGGGGTATTTCGTCACGACCCGCATGGACGTCCGGGTGGGACCGGATCTGGTCGGCACCCACCACTTCCGCATCCTCAAGTACGCCCCCGCGCGCAAGACGCCCAAAGCCCCCCGCCCCCGGCCGGTGATCAACCGCGACAACGCCGGCTTCTGGGAAGGAGTGGACCGGCATCAGCTCCTCATCCAGCGCTGCACCGGCTGTGCGACCCTGCGTTTCCCCTGGCTGCCGGGGTGCAACGCATGCGGCGGCCTGGACTGGGACACGGTGGAGTCGAGCGGCGAGGGCACGGTCTATTCGTACGTCGTGATGCACCACCCGCCGTTCCCGGCCCTCGATCCTCCGTATGCCGTCGGCCTGATCGAGCTGGCGGAAGGCGTGCGGATGATCAGCAGCGTGGTGGGGGTGCCGTACGACAAGGTCCGCATCGGACTGCCGGTACGGCTCGAATTCCAGCGGCACGAAGACCCGGGCGGGGCCTTGGTGCTGCCGGTCTTCCGGGTCCACGAGGGCGAGGCCTGACATGGACTTCACGCCCACCCAGGAGCAAGCCGCCGCCCAGGAACTGGCCGCGCGGATCTTCGGCGACCTCGCCACGCACGAACGCCTGACGGCCGCCGGCACAGGCAGCGACCCGGAGCTGTGGAAGGCCCTGTGCGCCGCCGGACTCATCGGCGCCGTCCAGGAGGTGGGCCTGCTGGGCCTCGTCCTCCTCCTGGAGGAGCAGGGCCGCACTACTGCCCAGGTGCCCTTCGCGGCCACATGTGTGTACGGACTGCTGGCAGTGTCGGCCCACGGCACGGCGGAGCAGCGCGAGCGGCTGCTGCCGGGGATCATCGACGGCTCGGTGGTGGTCAGCGGGGCTTTTCCGGCACAGGGAGGGGTACGGGCGACTGTGGGCGGAGAGTCGCCGGTTCCCCTCCAGCAGGGTGTACGGCCCTCCACGCATGCCGAGTTGACCGGCACGATCCCCGTCGTGCCCTGGTTGCGGGACGCCACGCATGTCCTGGTGGCCGACGCGGACCGGAAGCTGTGGCTGGTGCCGACCGCCGGTCATGCGGAGTGGCAACCGGTCGAACTCACCGCGCCCTGGGCGGCGGGACGACTCGTGCTGGAGGGAACCGAAGCCGAGCGGCTCGGCGGGCCCGAAGCCGAACGGCTCGGCGGGCCCGGTGCCGAGCAGCTCAGCGACACTGGCGCCGAACGGCTCAGCGACGTTGGCTCCGAACAGATCGACGGCGTCGGCTCCGAGCACCCCGCCGGCCCCGACGCCTACGCCGACGTCCTCGCCACCGCCCGCACTGCCTTCGCCGGTCTCCAGGCCGGTGTCTGCGCCGGTTCCCTCGCGCGGGCCGTGGCGCACACGAACAGCCGGGAGCAGTTCGGGCGACCGCTCGCCACCAAGCAGGCCGTCCAACTCCGGGCGGCGGACGCGTATATGGACACGGAGGCGATAAGGGTGACGGCGTACGAGGCGGCCTGGCGGCGGGACGCCGGGCTTCCCTACGCCTCACACGCGCTGGCCGCCGCCTGGTGGGCGTCCGAGGCGGGCAGCCGGGTCGTCCACGCGGGCCAGCATCTGCACGGCGGCGCGGGAGCGGACCTGGACCATCCGGTGCACCGGCACTTCCTGTGGGGCCGGCAGCTCGACGCATACCTGGGGTGCGGCGATGAACTGCTTCAGGAACTGGGCGAGTTGATCAAGGAAGGGGAGGAGGGCGAGGCATGGGATCGGTGAGGACCGGCGACCGACTGCCGAAGAATGGCGATCGACTGCCGAGGGCTGGCGACCAACTGCCGCCGCTGGAGATCGAGATCACCCGCACGCTCATCGTGGCCGGAGCGATCGCCTCCCGGGACTACCAGGACGTGCACCACGACGCGGAACTGGCCCGCCAGAAGGGCTCCCCCGACATCTTCATGAACATCCTGACCACCAACGGCCTGGTGGGCCGCTACATCACGGACCACTTCGGCCCGACGGCCGTCCTGCGCAAGGTGGCCATCAGGCTGGGCGCACCCAACTACCCGGGAGACACGATGGTGTTGACGGGGACGGTGGACGAGCTCGACGGCGACACCGCGACGGTTCGGATCGTGGGGGACAACGGCATCGGCAGACATGTGACCGGTACGGTGACGGTCACCGTACCGACGGGGGGTGAGCGATGAGCACCCGAACCCCGGACACCCTCGGCGGGCGGGCCGCGATCGTCGGTATCGGTGCCACCGAGTTCTCCAAGGACTCGGGCCGCAGTGAGCTCCGGCTGGCCGTGGAGGCGGTGCGGGCGGCGCTGGACGACGCGGGGCTGACACCGGGGGACGTGGACGGGATGGTCACGTTCACGATGGACACCAGCCCGGAGATCACGGTGGCCCAGGCCTGCGGGATGGGCGAGCTGTCCTTCTTCTCCCGGGTGCACTACGGCGGCGGGGCGGCCTGCGCGACCGTCCAGCAGGCGGCGCTCGCCATTGCCACGGGCGTGGCCGAGGTGGTGGTCTGCTACCGCGCGTTCAATGAGCGGTCGGGCCGGAGATTCGGCTCCGGAGTGCAGCACCGGGAGCCGTCGGCGGAGGGCGCGGCGCTGGGCTGGTCCCTGCCGTTCGGGCTGCTCACCCCGGCCTCCTGGGTGGCGATGGTGGCTCAGCGGTATCTGCACACCTATGGGCTGACCCCGGAGGTGTTCGGGCAGGTGGCCGTCGTGGACCGCAAGTATGCGGCCACCAACCCGGCGGCGTACTTCCACGGCAGACCGATCACCCTCGCCGACCACGCGGCATCGCGCTGGATCGCCGAACCGCTCAGGCTGCTGGACTGCTGCCAGGAGACGGACGGCGGTCAGGCCATCGTCGTCACCTCCGTGGAGCGGGCCCGCGACCTGCCGAACCACCCGGCGGTCGTCGCAGCCGCCGCCCAGGGGGCGGGGCGCGCCCAGGAGCAGATGACCAGCTTCTATCGGGACGACCTGACCGGACTGCCGGAGATGGGCGTGGTGGCCCGTCGGCTGTGGCGTACTTCCGGGCTCACCCCGGACGACATCGACGTGGGGATCCTGTACGACCACTTCACACCGTTCGTGCTGATGCAGCTGGAGGAGTTCGGGTTCTGCGGAAAGGGCGAGGCGGCTGAGTTCATGGCGGAGGAGCGGCTGCCGGTCAATACGCACGGGGGACAGTTGGGGGAGGCGTATCTGCACGGGATGAACGGGATCGCGGAGGGGGTACGGCAGCTGCGGGGCACATCCGTCAACCAGATGCCGGGGGCCGGCCGGGTCCTGGTGACCGCAGGGACGGGGGTGCCGACATCGGGCCTGGTCCTGGAGGGTGCGTGAGGCAGACGCCGTGGGGAAACCCGGCTCGGGCCGCCGCATGGGGACGGCCGCCGGGGGACCCCCGCGGTGCCGGCCGCACAGGCACGGGGCCCGGCACCGTGCCGGCCGCATAGGCACAGGCACCGGCACCGTGGTCGTAGCCCCAGGGGTAAACCCGCAGTAGGTGTCGTCCTCCGGTCCACCTTCAGGAGGTGCAGTCAGCACCACCCCTACAACCTGAGGGGGAGTGCGCTTCGGGACCTGCGGCCGATCCGCCGGAGAGGGGGTCGCTCATAGCGTGGAGCCATGACCACAACCGTCTGCACCAGCGCTTCCCAAGCCGCGACGCGGTCGCTGACGTACCCGTCGTTCTCGTCGTACGTCAAGGCCCGCCAGCCGGTGCTGCTGCGTACCGCTCGGTCGCTCACCGCGAACCCGAGCGACGCGGAGGATCTGCTGCAGACGGCGCTCACCAAGACCTACGTCGCCTGGGAGCGGATCGAGGACCACCGCGCGCTCGACGGCTATGTGCGCCGGGCGCTGCTGAACACCCGGACGTCGCAGTGGCGCAAGCGCAAGGTCGACGAGTTCGCCTGCGACGAGCTGCCGGAGCCCGAGCCGGTCCCCGGCGGGAACGACCCGGCCGAGCAGCAGGCGCTGCACGACGCGATGTGGCGGGCGATCTCCAAACTGCCCGCACGGCAGCGCGCGATGGTCGTCCTGCGGTACTACGAGGACCTCAGCGAAGCCCAGACGGCCGAGGTGCTCGGCGTCTCGGTGGGCACGGTGAAGTCGGCGGTGTCCCGCGCCCTCGGCAAGCTGCGCGAGGACCCGGAGCTGGGGCTGGTCCGCTGAGCGCTCCGCTGGAAGTCCGGTGCGTCGGCTGCGGGTCCGTCGTGGCTCGTCGCTCCCCCACTCTCGGCTTCGCTCGAGCGGGGGGGGGGACCCCATGAGCGGGGGACCCCCATGAGCGGGGGACCCCCATGAGCGGGGGACCCCCATGAGCGGGGGGACCCCATCGCGGCGGAGTCGCATGTAGATACAGCCCCACCCCGGTGAACGCAACGTGACGTGACCGACGTGATCGATCACCCGCGCCTAGTGACATACCGCGCGGTATGTGAGCAGAATCAGCGCAACCCTTACTACCGCGTAGGCAATGTCGCCCCCGGGAGGACGCCGTGCTGAGCACCATGCAGGACGTACCGCTGCTGATCTCGAGGATCCTGACCCACGGGTCGACGATCCACGGCACATCACAGGTGATCACCTGGACCGGCGAGGAGCCCCAGCGGCGTTCCTTCGCCGAGGTCGGAGCACGGGCGGCCCAGCTGGCGCACGCCCTGCGCGACGACCTCGGGGTCACGGACGACGAGCGCGTGGCGACGCTGATGTGGAACAACGCCGAGCACGTCGAGGCGTACTTCGCGATCCCCTCCATGGGCGCGGTCCTGCACACGCTGAACCTGCGCCTCCCGGCCGAGCAGCTCGCCTGGATCGTGAACCACGCCGCCGACCGCGTGGTGATCGTCAACTGTTCGCTGCTGCCGCTGCTCGCCCCGCTGCTGCCGCACCTCAAGACGATCGAGCACGTGGTGGTGTCCGGCCCCGGCGACCTGTCGCTGCTCGCGGACGTCGCCCCGCGGGTGCACGCGTACGAGGAGCTGATCGCCGGGAAGCCGACGACGTACGACTGGCCGGAGCTGGACGAGCGCCAGGCCGCGGCCATGTGCTACACCTCCGGGACGACGGGCGACCCGAAGGGCGTGGTGTACAGCCACCGTTCGATCTACTTGCACTCCATGCAGGTCAACATGGCCCAGTCGATGGGCCTGACGGACCAGGACATCTCGCTGGCGGTGGTCCCCCAGTTCCACGTCAACGCCTGGGGCCTGCCGCACGCGACCTTCATGACCGGCGTGAACGTGCTGATGCCGGACCGCTTCCTGCAGCCCGCCCCGCTCGCCGAGATGATCGAGCGCGAGAAGCCGACGCACGCGGCCGCCGTCCCCACCATCTGGCAGGGACTGCTCGCCGAGCTGACCGCCCGCCCACGTGATGTCTCCTCCCTCACCCAGGTCACCATCGGCGGCTCGGCCTGTCCGCCCTCGCTCATGGAGGCGTTCGACAAGCTCGGCATGCGGGTCTGCCACGCGTGGGGCATGACGGAGACCTCCCCGCTCGGCACCATCGCCCGCCCGCCGGCCCACGCGGTCGGCACCGAGGAGGAGTTCGCCTACCGCCTCACCCAGGGCCGCTTCCCCGCCGGCGTCGAGGCCCGCCTCACCGGCCCCGGCGGCGAGCGTCTCCCCTGGGACGGCGAGTCCGCGGGCGAGCTGGAGGTCCGCGGCCCGTGGATCGCGGGCGCCTACTACAACGGCCCGGGGGCCGAACCCCTGCGTCCCGCCGACAAGTTCAGCGAGGACGGCTGGCTGAAGACGGGCGACGTCGGCACGATCTCCGCCGACGGCTTCCTCACCCTCACCGACCGCGCCAAGGACGTCATCAAGTCCGGCGGCGAGTGGATCTCCTCGGTCGAGCTGGAGAACGCGCTGATGTCCCACCCGGACGTCGCCGAGGCCGCCGTCGTCGCCGTCCCCGACGACAAGTGGGGCGAACGCCCGCTCGCCACGGTCGTACTGAAGGAGGGCGCCGCCGCCGACTTCGAGACCCTGCGCGCCTTCCTCGCCGGCGAGGGCAAGATCGCCAAGTGGCAGCTCCCGGAGCGCTGGACCATCATCGAGGCCGTCCCGAAGACGAGCGTCGGCAAGTTCGACAAGAAGGTCCTGCGCAGGCAGTACGCCGACGGCAAGCTGGACGTCACCAAGCTCTGAGGATGGCGGCCTACGCCGGGCAGGGCACCCACCGTCCCCGCCCGGCGCACGCCCGCGTCAACGTCGTATCGAACTCGGGCGCCTGCCCCACGCCGTATCGAACTGGGAGGCCCGACCTCACCGCCGTATCGAAGTAGTCACCCACCCCAACACCAGCCACACCCCCGCCACCGCGCACACCCCGCCCCAGCCCCAGTGGCTGAAGGCGCTCCCCGCGAGCGCGGAAGCGATCGCGCCGCCCGCGAAACCGGCCACGACGTAGGCGGTGTTGGCGGTGGCCGGGGTGGAGGTGGTGGTCAGGGCGAGCGTCTGGTTGGCGATGTGGGAGGCGACCAGGGCCGCGTGGATCACGATGGCGGCGACGAACAGGGCCCACATCACCTGCCCACCGAGCCAGAAGAGCGGCACGGACACGGCGGCGAGGAGAAACGCGGACCGTACGACCTTGGCGGCGCCGAAGCGGTCGACGAGGCCGCCCGCCAGCGGCGCGACCGCGCTGGCCGCGAGACCGAAGAGGCCGAAGAGCCCGGCGGTGGCGGTGGTCAGGTCGTACGACTCCCCGGTCAGCAACAGGGCGAGCGAGGTCCACAGGGCGCTCCAGGCGCCGTACATCCCGGCCTGCCGCAGGCAGGCGCGCCACAGGTCGGGCGAGCGGCGCACGACTCCCGGCAGCGAGACGAGCCCGGCGAACAGCGGGCCCGTGCGCCGACGCCCCTCGTCCGGCAGGACGAGCGCGGTGGCCAGGCCGAGCACGGCCGTCAGGACCGCGGCCCCGATGAACACCACCCGCCAGCCGAAGGCCTCCCCGACCAGCCCGCCGAGCACTCGCGCGGCGACGATCCCGGTGAACAGCCCCGCGATGACGGCGGCGACATGCCGGGCGCGACGTGCGGCAGGGGCACGGGCCGCGACCAGCGGAACGAGCAGTTGGGGTACGACCGTGGCGGCGGAGGCGATGAACACGGCGGCCGCGAGGGCGTTCGTGCCGGGGGCCGCCGCACCCGCGAGCAGCGCCAGCGTGGTGGCCAGGGAGAGCACGGTGACCAGGCGACGTCGGTTCACGCTGTCGCCGAGCGGGGCGAAGAAGAGGAGGCCGGCGGCGTAGCCGAACTGCGCGACCGAGGCGATCCAGGCCACGGCCGAGGGCGTCGTGCCGAAGTCGCGGGCGATGAGGGGGAGCAGTGGGGCGGCGATGTAGATGTTGGCGGCCGTGACGGCGGTGCAGACCGCGATGAGGACGAGGAAGAGGGTGGGGGCCTTGGATTCCCGGCCCTGATGGGCTCGGGGGCCTTGCGGGGCGGGGGCCAGGGTCTCGCTGGGAACGGCTGACGACATGACCGGAGAGACTCCTTCGAGTGGGCTCCGTCGAGTCGGACTCCCCTTCGAGCCCGCTCTAACAACTAACTGGTTGGTTGATGACTGGAGCAACAGCGTGCACCGTCCACGAATTCCTGTCAACCAAACAGTTGGTTACCTGTCCCGCTACCCTGTCCCCATGGCAGCACGAGACCCCGAAGCCACCAGGGCCCGGATCTTCGACGCCGCGGTCGCCGAGTTCGCCCGGTACGGCATCGCGGGCGCCCGTATGGACCGCATCGCCACCGCGGCCAGGGCCAACAAGCAGCTGATCTACGCCTACTTCGGCAACAAGGCCGAGCTGTTCGCGCGCGTGCTTGAGAAGAAGATGCTGGACCTCGCCGTCTCCGTCCCGGTCGACCCGGACGACATCGAGGGCTGGATCGACCGCCTGATGGACTACCACGCCGCCCACCCCGAGCTGCTGCGCCTGCTCTTCTGGGAGGGCCTGGAGTACGGCACCGCGGAACTGCCCGACGAGTCCGAACGCCAGGACCACTACGCCCGCAAGGTCGCCGCCCTCCAGGACGGCCAGGACCGGGGCGTCGTCACCGAAGCCATCCCGGCCCGCGACCTGCTGTTCCTCCTGACCGCGCTGGCCAACTGGACCATGGTCGTCCCCCAGATGAGCCGCATCCTGGTCGGCGGCGAGGACAACGACCGCGACCGCTTGCGGGCGTCGATCAAGGAGGCGGCGCGGAGACTGACGGCCCGCTAGGACCTCCGATAGGACCCGTCCGGCGAATCAGCAGCCCCGCCCCTGCCGCACGCCCTAGTTCGTCCCGATCCGCGCGAGCAGGTCCACGATCCGGCTCTGTACCTCCGTACTGGTGGACCGCTCGGCGAGGAACAACACGGTCTCGCCCGACGCCAGCCGCGGCAGATCGGCCTGGTCGACGGCGGCGGTGTAGACGACGAGCGGGGTGCGGTTGAGCTGCCCGTTCGCACGCAGCCAGTCGACGATCCCGGCCTGCCGCCGATGCACCTGCATCAGGTCCATCACAACGAGATTCGGCCGGAACTGCCCCGCCAGCGTCACCGCGTCCGCATCGCTCGCCGCCCGCGCCACCTGCATCCCGCGCCGCTCCAGCGTCGCGGTCAGCGCGAGCGCGATCTCCGCGTGCTCCTCGATCAACAGCACACGCGGCGGATGCTGCTCACTGTCGCGGGGCGCCAGCGCCTTCAGGAGTACGGCCGGGTCGGCGCCGTACGCCGCTTCCCGCGTCGCCTGTCCGAGCCCGGCCGTGACCATCACCGGCACCTGCGCGGCCCCGGCCGCCTGCCGCAACGACTGAAGTGCCGTCCGGGTGATCGGCCCGGTCAGCGGATCGACGAACAGCGCGGCGGGGAAAGCCGCGATCTGCGCGTCGACCTCCTCGCGCGAGTTCACGATCACCGGCCGGTACCCGCGATCGCTCAGGGCCTGCTGCGTGGTCACGTCCGGCGCGGGCCACACCAGCAGCCGGCGCGGATTGTCCAGCGGCTCCGGCGGCAACTCGTCGTCCATCGGCTGCGGTCGCGGCGGTTCCTTCACCTCGACGGCCCCACCGGGACCGTCCAGCGGCTCGGGCCCCTCGGCGGCGTTCTCGTCCGGTGCCCCTATGGCGTACGACCGTCCGGCGGCCTCGGTGGACTGCGCCAGCCGGGATCCGCGCGCCGACGTCTGCTCGCCCGAGGGATGCGGCCGGGCCGCCTGGTCGGGTCGGTCGGGCGGCGTCCCCAGCTTCCGCCGCCGGCCGCCGCTCGTCTGCGGCGAGGCCGGCAGGGCCGCCGGCGCGGAAGCCGCCTGCTGCACCTGCGCCGCCTGCCTGCTGAACGGCACCCCCTGCCCCAACGTCCGCACACTGATCGCCCGCCCCTGCGTGGAGTTGGGGTCCACGGGAGCGGCGGCGGTCGCCTCGGCGGGCAGCGGCTGCGCGGCCCGCTGCGGCGCGGCGGCGTTCTCGGGCGGCAGGGGCGCGTTCGGCGGTACGGGGGTGGCGGTGCCGTTGGGAGGCACGGCGGCGCCGGTCGGGTTCGGCGGCATCGGCGCGGGGGTGGCTGCGTTCGCCGGTACGGGGGCGCCCGCGCCGGAGCTGGTGTCGGCCGTGGCCCACGGCTGGGCGGGCGTGCCCTGAGGCCCACCGGCCTGCACGCCGGGCGCGGCTTCCGCGGGGAGCGGCTGACCGGGGGCGGTGTGCGGGCCAGGGCCTGCCGTCTGGACGCCGGCCGCCTGCGGAGCGGGGGAGTTCTGCGCGGGGGTGCCCGGGGCGACTTGGGCAGCGGGTGCTGGACCTGCCTGCGCGGGGACCGGCTGCTGCGTGGCCGGGCCTGCCTGCACCGGCTGACCGGGGGGCGTCGTTACGGCCTGAGGCTGAGCCGCGGCACCCTGCGGGGCCACGTTCACGACGGGTTGACCGGGGACGGCTGGTTGTCCTGGCTGGGGTGCACCGGGGACTGGCTGCCCTGCGGAGGCTGAGGCTGCGCCTTGGATCGCCGGCGTTGACGGCATCGGTTGCCCCTGGGGCGCCTGTCCGGAAACCGGTTGCCCTTGGGGCGCGAGTGGCGGAACCGGTTGTCCCGGTGCCGCCGGCGTCGCCGGGACCGGCTGCCCGGGTGTCGCTTGCACGGCCTGCCCCGTCTGCACGGGCACACCCTGCCCGGCGCCCTGCTGCACCGGAGCCCCCGTCGGCTCCGCCGCTGGAGCCGCCGGCTGAGCGACCGCCCTCCGCCGACGTCCCGTCGGCGCGTTCGCGGGGTGCGGCTGTGGCGGGGTGTGGTCGTCGGACTGGTCGTGCGGTACGGCGTCGTGCCGACCGTCGTCGATCTGGGCGTCCCCGGACACACCGGGAGCGGGAATCTGTACGGGCGCCTGCCCCTCGGAGCTGACGGGCGCCCGGTCGGCCTCGGCGGGCGGCAGGGCGAACACCGCGCGCGGGGCCGCTTCCTGAGCGGCGGCACGTTCGTTGGCGGCGGCCAGGGCACGCCGACGCCGCCCGGTCGGCTGCGCGTTCTCCGTGGCGGTCCCGTTGGGAGCAGCGGGCAGCGCGGCCGGCAACGCCTGCTGGGCCCGCTGCCCCGCGGGCACTGCACCACCGTCGGACGTAGGCACGCCCCGCGGCGGCACCGTACCGCCCAGGCCGGACCCGGAGGCCGCGGCCCCGGCGGCATGCTCGGCGGCCGTGACGACGGCACCCTCGGACACCCCGGCAGTGAGTTCGAGGCCCGAACCGGGCACCGTACCCGCGTCCGCACCCTCGGCAGGCCGCCCCCGCCGCCGCCCAGTACCGCCGGACCCGTCGCCCGAAGCCTGAGCCGGAACAACGGCCGTACCCGCAGCCGTACCCGCCCCCTCGGCCTCGGCCGCACGCCTCCTGCGCCGCCCGGTGGGCGCCGAACCCTCGGAGCCACCGGACTCGCCGCCGCCCGGCACCTCGCTCTCCAGGAAGGCGTCCACGGAGGACCGCCGGGCCCGCCGCCGCCCGCCGACGGAGGTCTGCTCGGCCTCCTGCGGCTCAGCAGCCGCGATGGCCGGCGTCGGCACGGCCCCCGCCCCGCCGCCGATCGGCACCTCGAGGACGAACGAGCTCCCGCTCATCCCCGGCACCTCATGCGTCTGCAGCACACCGCCGTGCGCCCGCACGATCCCGCGGACGATCGGCTCATGCACCGGGTCTCCCCCGGCGTACGGCCCGCGCACCTCGATCCGTACGACCTCACCGCGCTGAGCCGCCGCCACCACAACGGTGTTGTCCATATAACCGCCCGCGGACACGGGCGAGTTGCCGGTCGCGTCGACTCCGGCGACATCCGCGACGAGATGCGCGAGCGCGGTGGCGAGGCGGGCCGGATCGACCTCGGCCTCGATGGGCGGCGCGTGGACGGCGAACTGCACGCGCCCCGGCCCGATCAGCTCGACGGCCCCGTCGACACCGGCGGCGACGACGGCGTCGAGCATCACCTTCGTACGGACGATCTGCTCGCTGCCCGCGTCGATCAGCTGATACGCGAGGACGTTGTCGATGAGCTGGGTGATCCGCGAGTACCCGGCGGACAGATGATGCAGCACCTGGTTGGCCTCGGGCCACAGCTGCCCGGCGTCATCGGCGGCAAGCGCCGACAGCTCCCGCCGCAGTTCGTCGAGCGGCCCGCGCAGGGACCGCCCGAGCAGCGTCAGCAGTTGCTCATGCCGCCCGGCGAGCGCCTCGAACCGGTCCTTCTCGCGCTCGGCGAGCGCGGCGTACCGGTCCTCGCCGGCCGCGAGCTCCTCCTCGTGCTGCTCGCGCAGCTCCTCGAGCTCGGCGACGTGCTGCTGGCGCAGCGCGGTGAGATCGGAGGCGTGCTCTTCGCCGAGCCGCTCCAGTTCCTGAGCGTGGCTCGTGTCAGCGGCGGCCTTCTCCTCGGCGAGGCTGTCGTACGGCCGCCGGTCGGTGAAGGTCAGCACGGCACCGACGAGCTGGTCGCCGTCGCGCACCGGCGCGGTCGTCAGGTCGACCGGGACCTTCTCGCCCTTCTTCGACCACAACACCTGCCCGCGCACCCGGTGCTTGCGTCCGGAGCGCAGCGTGTCGGCGAGCGGGGACTCCGCGTACGGGAACGGCGTGCCGTCGGCGCGCGAGTGCAGCATGAGGTCGTGCAGCTCGCGCCCGCCGAGATCACTGGCCCGATAACCCAGTATCTGAGCGGCGGCCGGATTGACGAGCACGATCCGCCCGTCGGTGTCCGTCCCCACCACGCCCTCGGAGGCGGCCCGCAGAATCATCTCGGTCTGCCGCTGGGACCGTGCCAGCTCGGCCTCGGTGTCAACAGTCCCCGACAGATCCCGTACGACGAGCATCAGCAGCTCGTCGGAGGTGTAGCCGTAGCCGTCGTAGGCCTGCTGCCCGTTCTCCAGGTTCGCGCTGGTGACCTCGACGGGGAACTCGCTGCCGTCCGTCCGGCGGGCGATCATCCGCGTCGGCTTGGTCCGCCCGCGCGGATCCATGTGATCGGGCCGCCGCATGGACCCCGGGATGAGCTTGGAGTCAAACTCCGGCAGCAGGTCGAGCAGTCCCCGCCCGACGAGCGCGGTCCCCGGCGTTTCAAACGCCTCGAGCGCGATGGTGTTGGCATTCACGACGGTCCCATTGGCGTTGACCAGCACCAACGCGTCGGGAAGCGCGTCCAGTATGGCTGCGAGGCGAGCAGCGCCTCGGGATGGCCTGCTGCTCACGAGACGCTTCCTCCCTGTTACCGCACCTTGCCCACCGCTCCGGCCATCTTGCCAACCCGCCCGCGGTGTGTCACGCGAGGGAGTCTAAGGGCTGCGGTTGCGCTCGCGACGCCGGATGAGAGGGAGGTCGCACGACGAAGTGACGACGACGTGACGCGGAAGACGACCCTGAACGCGTGACCCTGCGTTTTCGCCCACCCTCACGTCGCGAGACCTTCGCGGGACCTTTACGGCACCTCTGATTCCGTCATGGAGTGCTTATGAGGCAGGCCTTGAGATACCCACGAGGTTGACGTCACACCGATGTCGCCGAAGTCGCTGATGTCGCCGACATCCACGGGGCGACAGGCACCGCTGATTCAAGACGACCTCAAGACGACTCAAGACGACCTCAAGACGACCGAGCGAGATCGGGCAGGAGCGGCACGAGCCGGTCCCACCGGGCGATCTGGCACCCGTCACTGCGGCTGTACGTCGTGTCGACGGGCCGCCCGCCCCACGTTCCGGTGACATGGGCGGTGGCGTCGCCGCCGTACTGCATCGTGCAGATGGTGCCGTCGGGCACGGGAGCGAAGGTTTCCCGCCCCCACCGCGTGCTCCGATCCACGGCCGCACACGCGGCGCTCGCCTCGGGATGGCTGCCACCCACGGGACGGCAGTACAGCTCATACGTCCCGTCCGCATCGCCCCCCGCCTGCCGGACGGTGACGGTCAGGTGATCGCCGCCCCGGTCCTCGTCGCGGACGGGCGGAGGAGCGGCCTCGACATGACCGGCGGCGGCCGACGGCGCCGCCGGCAATCCGGCCGCGGCGACGGAGGCGACGGCGGTGAGGAGAATCCGGGTGACCCGGGTGACCTGCAACATGACCTGACTAACGCCGTACGGCCCCCACGGTTGCGCCCCGCCCCGCCGCACCTCAAGCCCTTTGCCCTGCGGCCTGCCTGCCTAGTACCGTGGGGGGCGATTGGTGACACCCCGCTCGACTGTGTCATCATCTGCACGCACCACTCGCGCTCGCGCGAGCGGCTGTGCGGGAGGCGTCGCCTAGTCCGGTCTATGGCGCCGCACTGCTAATGCGGTTTGGGACTTAAATCCCATCGAGGGTTCAAATCCCTCCGCCTCCGCGCAAGATCGCCGAAGCCCCGGTCCACCCGACCGGGGCTTCGCCCGTCCCAGCCCTCTGAACCCCGTTTCCGCAGGTCACAAGGGCTACGGCTAACGGATTTCACATGGCGGCGGCAGTCATGTAATGTTCTTCCTGTCGCCGCGAGCAGCCCAGAAGGGCCCAGAACGGCGACAAAAACAAAAGAACACAAGCACTCGTAGCTTAACGGATAGAGCATCTGACTACGGATCAGAAGGTTGCAGGTTCGAATCCTGCCGAGTGCACATAGGTGAGAGGCCCCGGAGCGATCCGGGGCCTCTTGCGTTTGGGTGGGTTGGTGAGCGTGTAACGCTCATGGGATCAGGCTGCTGTGCAGTAAGGCAGTGGCGCGGTGCGTCGACTCGTGTTGCTCCGGTCGGTGTTTTTCTGGTCGGTCGTGAAGACGAACAGGCGCAGCACCAGGAAGCGGCCGATTCCGGCGAGGCCGGCGGCGGTCAGGTAGACGGTCTGTTCCCAGAACAGCGTCGGCGACGGCTGGATCGTGTGGAGGGTGAGTATCGCGGTGGATGTGACCGCGTACGCGGCCGTGGCTGAGCCCGCTGACTGCAGGTGGCGGCGCAGGCCGGCGCGCTGTCCGGTGCCGAAGGTGAACAGGGCGTGCAGTTCGGTGCAGAGGAGGGTGGAGGCGACCGTGATCAACGCGTTCGCCAGTGTCCAGGGCATGAGGGTCGCGGTCAGCGGCACCACCGCGCTGGAGAGGACGCCGACGCCGCCTCCGCACACCACGAAACGGACGAAGGATGCGAGCGGGCCGGGGGCGCCCGCGATGCGTAGTGCGCCGTCCTCCACGCCCGTCGACCCCAGCTCCGCGGCGCTCGGCTCGTACGCCATCTCCTGATTCGGCGAACGCAGCGACTTCATGGGGAAGTTCCTTCCGGGGAGGGACCGTTGAGGCTCGGCGATCAGCTGGTGGTCTGCTGTGATCAGCTGCGTCAACGATCCCGTCACGGGCTCCGCGAAACGAGGAGACTGCCACCCCAATCGAAGGTGTAGCCAGCCCTACCAACGGGGTCCGGTCCGCCGTACGACGCCCTCGTCAGGTCATCCCGCGAGAGCCGTGAAACCGACGCCGTGTCGGGGAGGCACGCGGTCTTCCTCGTCCGATGCCGCCGGTCATGGCCGCGGGCGTTGGGGCGGTTGTGAGCCGTGGAGTTCGCGCAACTCCTCGATGTACTCCAGCGCCAGACCGGTCGTGCGGGTGAACCAGTCGTTCAGTACGGCGATTTCGGTGGCGGAGTAGTCGGCGAAGAGGGTGTGGAGGCGGGCGTAGTAGGGGCCGTAGAGGGACTCGACGCGGGTGACGGCGGCCGGGACCGCGGCCAGGCGGACGCGGCGGCGGTCGGTGGGGTCGGGGCGGCGGGTGATGAAGCCGGCGCGTTCCAGGCGGTTGATGATGCCGGTGGCGGCGCCGGTGGTGACGTGGGCGTGTTCTGCGAGGTCGCCTGCGGTGAGGAGGTTGTCGCCGGCCTTGAGGACGCAGGCGAAGCAGAGGAGATCAGTGACGTTCAGGCCCAGCCGCTGGGCCATTTCCTGCTGACCCAGCAGGTGGGTCGCGATCAGGGAGTCCATCGCTGACAGTGCCTCGGCCGGGGTGGCGGCCGGGCGCGGCTTGGCTGACATTGCGGTTCCCTATTCCCTTAGTGTGTGAGATGTTTAGGTGCTAAATTTCTTACGGGGTGAGGGTTATTTCATGGGGATCCATCCTCGCCCACACAGCGGACGTCCGCTGCCCAAGAAGGAGGCAGGTACGTGAGCGCACAGTATGACGAGGGCCATACGGTCGCGGGGTGGACCGGATTCGGCGTCGCGTCCGTGGGGGCGGTTGTGGTGGGGGTGGGGGTGTGTACGGTCTCGGCCGCGTTGGTGGCGGTCGGGCTGGGGGTTGGGGGCGTGAGCGTCCTCGTCACCTGGGTGCTGCATCTCGCCGGGTGGGGCAAGCCGCCCGGGCGGAGGCCCCGGGAGCAGTGGGGGATGCGGGTTCGGGATTCGGCGGCGCGTCAGGGGCACGCCGGGTGCCTGGGGTGCCGGCTGGCGGGGCGGGGGCGGCGTACGGCCGCCGCGGTCGCCACGTCTGTTGCCGTGGCTGGGGAGCGGGAGCCTGAGGTCGCCGCCGCTGCCGAGTCCTTGGGCTGAGCGCGGGCGATCTTGGCGGATCGGCGTTGTCAGTGGCTGCCTCTACAGTCGTAGGCGATGGCACAAGCATGGAAGTGCTCGGGGCTGCGGTGGGCGGCGGGTGGTCCCGTGCTCGTGTGGGACGGTGGGCGGCGCAGTGCGCTGACCAGGGGGAAACGGGTGGCCTTCGGAGTCGCGGACGGGGGTGTTCGGGAATGTGTGGGAGCGCGGGGGAACGCGTGTCCGGTACGGGCGGGCGTGCCGGGGCGGAGTACGGGGGCGCGGTGCGAGGAGTGTGCGCGGCTGGACCGGGCGCACTCCGTGGCCGCCGACACGATGGCCGACGATCCGCGGCCGTATCACGTATATCTGGCGTGGTTCGGGCCAGGCATGGTGAAGGTCGGCATCACCGCCGAAGAGCGCGGGTCCGCGCGGCTGCTGGAGCAGGGGGCCGTGTGCTTCAGCTGGCTGGGGCTCGGGCCGTTGATGGCCGCGCGGCGCACCGAGGAGCTGCTGCGCGCCGCACTCCGGGTGCCGGATCGGATTCCATACGGCGACAAGCGGGCCGTGCGGTCCGGACTGCCGGGCACGGCCGAGGAGCGGGCGGCCGAGCTCGGTGAGCTGCATGCGCGGGCCGTGGCGCTGGGCGGGTGGCCGGAGTCGCTGGTCCGTGAGCCGTATCGGCCCGTCGACCACACCGAGGTGTTCGGGCTCGTCGACCTTCCGGATCCTGTCGGTGAGGTGCGCGAGCTCGTCCCGGGCGGGGTCGTCAGCGGGCGGCTCGTGGCAGCCGCGGGGCCCGATCTGCATCTGGAGAACGGGGGCCGGGTCGTCGTGCTCGATACGCGGGTGATGACCGGGTGGCAGCTGGTCCCGGTGGCGAGTGATGAACTCACCGTGCCGGTCAGGGAGTTCAAGACGGTGGAGGTGACTGTCCAGGACGGGTTGTTCTGAGGGGCGGTGGCGGGGTCGGTGTGTGTCCCGGCCGAATGGGAGATGCCCACGATGACGCTCGGTCGTTGCCGGGGTCTCGTAGAGATTCCCAGGCGCTCCCTGAGAGGTACCTGTGCGTTTCTCAGGAAAATCACAGCTTCCAGAAAGGGTGCTCTCAGAGGGCCCCGACAAGGTGTCTGCCATGACCACGACCTCGCCCCAGGGGCGCACCGAACTGCTGAGGCCGGACGGGAGCCCCGTCCGAGTGCTTGTGGTGGACGACGAGTTGTCGATCACCGAGTTGTTGTCCATGGCTCTTCGCTATGAAGGCTGGCAGATCCGCAGCGCGGGGGACGGCCAGGGCGCCGTGCAGACCGCGCGGGAGTTCCGGCCGGACGCCGTCGTTCTCGACATGATGCTGCCCGACATGGACGGGCTCGCCGTGCTCGGGCGGCTGCGGCGGGAACTGCCGGACGTTCCCGTCCTGTTCCTCACCGCCAAGGACGCGGTCGAGGACCGGATCGCCGGGCTCACCGCCGGCGGTGACGACTACGTCACCAAGCCGTTCAGCCTGGAGGAGGTCGTCGCCCGGCTGCGTGGGCTGATTCGCCGCACCGGTGCCGCCGACCGCCGCTCCGACTCCACGCTCGTCGTCGGTGACCTCACCCTCGACGAGGACAGCCACGAGGTGAGCCGGGCCGGCGAGAACATCCATCTCACGGCCACCGAGTTCGAGCTGCTGCGGTTCCTCATGCGGAATCCTCGGCGGGTGCTCAGCAAGGCGCAGATCCTTGACCGGGTCTGGTCCTACGACTTCGGCGGGCAGGCGAACGTCGTCGAGCTGTACATCTCGTATCTGCGGCGGAAGATCGACGCCGGGCGCGAGCCGATGATCCACACCCGCCGCGGCGCCGGTTATCTGATCAAGCCCGCGGCTTCATGAGCGGGCGACGACGGCCGCGTGCGCAGAAGCGGCAGCGGCGGATGGGGCAGCCGCGCACCCTGCGGACGCGGCTCGTCGTCGCGTCCGTGGTGTTGATCGCCGTGGTGTGTGCGGTGATCGGTACGGTGACGACGCTGGCTCTGCGTTCGCATCTGTACGAGCAACTCGACGGTCGGCTCGGCGAGTCCGTGTCCCGGGCGGTCGGCTTCAGGCCCCCCGGCGCCCCCGACAACAAGGAACCCAAACCGACCAACCTCGACGACTTCGTCACCAAGGGCCCGCAGCCGCAGGGCACGATCGCGGCCGAGGTCCAGAACGGCACCATCACCGACGCCAAGGTCGGTGAGAAGTCCGACGACGATCTCCAGATGGTCCCCCAGGACCTCAACGACGCCCAGGTCGAGGCGCTCAACAACGTCGAGCAGGACGGCAACAGGCACACCGTCGAGATTCCCGGTCTCGGCGAGTACCGCGTGGAGTTCCGTTCCGGCGAAAACGGCAGCTTCTACGTCGCCATCCCCACCGAGGAAGTCACCAGCACCCTCAACACCCTCCTCATCATCGAGGCCAGCGTCACCGGCGCCGCCCTCGTCGCCGCCGGCATAGCCAGCTCCGTCCTCGTCGGCGTAGCCACCCGCCCCCTCCGCAAGGTCGCCGCGACGGCCACCCGGGTCTCCGAACTTCCGCTGCACACCGGGGAGGTCAACCTCAGTGAACGGGTCCCCGAGTCGGAGACGGACCCGCATACCGAGGTCGGGCAGGTCGGGGCGGCGCTCAACAGGATGCTGAACCATGTGCATGGGGCGCTGCACTCACGGCAGCAGAGTGAGACGCGGGTGCGGCAGTTCGTCGCGGACGCCAGCCATGAGCTCAGAACACCGCTCGCCTCCATCCGCGGGTATGCCGAGCTGACCAGACGCGGCAGGGAAGAGGTCGGGCCGGACACCCGGCACGCCCTCGGACGGATCGAGTCCGAGGCGGGCCGTATGACCCTGCTGGTCGAAGACCTGCTGCTGCTGGCGCGCCTGGATGCCGGACGGCCGTTGCAGTTCGAGCAGACCGACCTCATCCCGCTGGTCGTCGACACGATCAGCGACGCCCGCGCGGCCGGCATGGACCACAACTGGCGGCTCGATCTGCCCGACGAGCCCGCCCTCGTCTCCGGGGACGCGGCCCGGCTCCAGCAGGTGCTCATCAACCTGCTCGGCAACGCCCGCAAGCACACCCCGCCGGGTACGACGGTCACCGCGCGGATTCAGCGGCGCGGGCCCTGGATGTGTGTGGACGTCGAGGACAACGGCCAGGGCATCCCGCCCGATTTGCTGCCGCATGTCTTCGAACGGTTTGCGCGCGGTGACTCGTCGCGGTCCCGTGCCTCCGGCTCGACCGGTCTGGGGCTCGCCATCGTGCAGGCCGTCGCGACCGCGCACGACGGTGCGGTGACCGTGGACAGCGTCCCCGGACGCACGGTCTTCACCGTGCACCTGCCGGCGCTCGCCACGCAGACGCCTCGTCCGGCGCCCGAAACGAATTGGCAACTGCACTCACAGGCGCAGCACAGTCCCACCACACCGGTGCAACAGCGGGCTTGAGAAGAGTCGGTTCCATGCGAACCGACTCTTCTCCCGGCCCCCTGCCGGCGCGGGAGCACCTCCCGGCCACAGACGCCGGTACGCCTGTCCTGGACGTAGTGATCCCCGTCTTCAACGAGGAGAAGGACCTCCAGCCGTGTGTGCTGAGACTCCATCAGCACCTCAAGAGCACCTTCCCGTACGCCTTCCGCATCACGATCGCGGACAACGCCTCGATCGACACCACCCCGCAGGTGGCGTCCCGACTGGCGGCGGAGCTTGCGGAGGTGCGGTCGTTCCGGCTGGAGCAGAAGGGCCGTGGTCGGGCCCTGCGCACCGTGTGGTCCGCCTCGGACGCGCCGATCCTCGCCTACATGGACGTCGACCTGTCCACCGACCTCAACGCGCTGCTTCCGCTGGTGGCGCCGCTGATCTCGGGTCACTCGGACCTCGCGATCGGCTCCCGGCTCAGCCGGAGTTCCCGCGTCGTACGCGGCGCCAAGCGTGAGTTCATCAGCCGGACGTACAACCTCATCCTGCGCGGCTCGCTCCAGGCCCGCTTCTCGGACGCCCAGTGCGGTTTCAAGGCGATCCGCCGGGATGTGGCCCAGGTGCTGCTGCCCCTCGTCGAGGACACCGGCTGGTTCTTCGACACCGAGATGCTGGTGCTCGCCGAGCGCGCGGGCCTCCGTATCCACGAAGTGCCCGTCGACTGGGTCGACGACCCCGACTCCACCGTCCACATCGTGAAGACGGCGACCGACGACCTCAAGGGCGTGTGGCGGGTGGGCAAGGCCCTGGCCGGCGGTTCGCTGCCGCTGGACCGGCTCGCCCGGCCGTTCGGCGACGACCCGCGGGACCGCGAGATCCAGGACGTACCCACGGGGCTGGCCCGCCAGCTTGTCGGTTTCTGTGTCGTGGGCGGTCTTTCGACCCTGTTCTACCTGCTCCTCTACACCGTGTTCCGGCAGTTCTCCGGCTCACAGATCGCCAACGCGCTGGCCCTGCTGGTCTCCGCGATCGCCAACACCGCGGCCAACCGGCGGCTCACCTTCGGGGTGCGCGGCCGTGGCGGTGCCGTCAAGCACCAGGCGCAGGGCCTGGTCGTCTTCGGTATCGGCCTGATCCTGACCAGCGGTTCGCTCGCCGCCCTGAACGCGGCGTCCAGCGACCCCGGGCACACCACCGAGCTGGCGGTCCTCATCGCCGCCAACCTCGCGGCGACGGTGCTGCGCTTCCTGCTCTTCCGCGCCTGGGTCTTCCCGGACCGGCCAGACGACGACCGCCCGTCGACCGTCGTCGCCTCCCACACTCCGGCGCCGAACACGCACGACACGTACGACCCCCCGTACGACTCCACCCCGTTCCGCGCCGGTGAAGCCGCGGACCGCTCCTGGCGGGACGCGACCCTGCAGCTGCAGCCCGTGCGTCCCACCGACACCGATCCGAGGGACCGACGATGACCACCTATTACACAGCCGATACGGCCGTCACGGAGCCCATCGCTCCACCGGCGCCCGCGGCCGGCGAACCGAAGCAGCCGTTCGTACGGCGACTGTGGCACGGCCGACCCGAGGACCCCCGCTGGGTGCGCCCGGCGTTCTGGGGCCTGCTGCTCGCCACCGCGGCGCTCTACTTCTACAACCTGAGCTCCTCCGGCTACGCCAACTCCTTCTACTCCGCGGCCGTCCAGGCCGGCAGCCAGTCCTGGAAGGCCTTCTTCTTCGGCTCGCTGGACGCGGCCAACGCCATCACCGTCGACAAGCCCCCGGCCGCACTGTGGCCGATGGCCCTGTCGGTCCGCCTCTTCGACCTCAGCTCGTGGGCGATCCTGGCCCCCGAGGTCCTCATGGGCGTCGGCACGGTCGCCGTCGTCTACGCGTCCGTACGCCGCCGGTTCAGCCCCGCGGCCGGTCTGATCGCGGGCGTCGTGCTCGCGCTCACCCCCGTCGCGGCGCTGATGTTCCGGTTCAACAACCCGGACGCGATGCTGGCGCTGCTGATGGCGGTCGCCTGCTACTTCGTCGTCCGGGCGCTGGAGGACGGCCGTACGAAGTGGCTGATGTGGGCCGGAGTCGCGATCGGCTTCGCCTTCCTGGCCAAGACGTTGCAGGCCTTCCTGATCCTGCCGCCGCTGGCGATCGTGTACGCGGTCTGCGCGCCGGTGCAGGTGAAGAAGCGGTTGGTGCAGCTGGCGCTGGCGACGGTCGCGATCGTCGTCTCCGGTGGCTGGTGGGTCGCGATCGTCGAGCTGTGGCCCGCGTCCTCGCGCCCGTACATCGGCGGCTCGCAGAACAACAGCTTCCTGGAGCTGACCTTCGGCTACAACGGCCTCGGCCGGCTGAGCGGCGAGGAGACCGGCAGCGTCGGCGGCGGTGGTGGCGGTGGCGGCACCGGGCAGTGGGGTGAGACCGGCTGGGACCGGATGTTCAACTCCGAGATCGGCGGCCAGATCTCCTGGCTGCTCCCGGCGGCGCTGATCCTGCTGATCGCGGGCCTGGTGGCCACGCGCAAGCTCAAGCGCACGTCCGTGACCCGTGGTTCGTTCCTGGTCTGGGGCGGCTCGCTGCTGATCACCATGGCCGTCTTCAGCTATATGGCCGGCATCTTCCACCAGTACTACACGGTGGCCCTCGCCCCCTACATGGCGGCCGTGGTCGGCATGGGTGCGGCGACCCTGTGGGAGAAGCGGCGCGAGATGTGGGCCTCGCTCGCCCTCGCGACCGCGGTCGTGGCGAGTGCCGCCTGGGGTTACGTCCTGCTCAACCGCACGCCGGACTACCTCCCCTGGCTGAAGTGGCTGGTCCTGATCGGCGGTCTGACCGGCGCCCTCGGCCTGATCTTCGTCGCCAAGCTGGGGCGCCAACTGGCCCTCGCGGCAGCCGGGTTGAGCTTCGTCGCGGCCATCGCCGGTCCGACGGCGTACACCATCAGCACGCTTCAGGAGGGCCACACCGGCTCCATCGTCACGGCCGGTCCGGCCGGGGCGAGCATGATGGGCGGCGGTCGCGGTGGCGGCGGTTTCCCGGGCGGCGGCCAGAACCAGCAGAACGGCAACACACAGGGCCAGGGCCAGCAAGGCGGCCGTATGGGCCAGCCCCCGACCGGTGGCACCGGCGGCATGCCGGGCCAGAACGGCAACAGCAACACCCAGGGCCAGAACCAGCAGGGCGGCATGCCCGGCGGGCGGATGGGCGAGGGCGGCATGGGCGGTGGCGGCGGCGCCGGTGGCCTGCTCAACGGCGCCACCGTCTCCGACGAGGCCAAGAAGCTGCTGGCGACGAACGCCGGGGACTACACCTGGGCCGCGGCGGCCATCGGCGCCCAGAACGCGGCGAGCTACCAGCTCTCCACCGGCGAACCCGTCATGGCGATCGGCGGCTTCAACGGCACCGACCCGTCCCCGACGCTGGCCCAGTTCAAGCAGTACGTGACCGACGGCAAGATCCACTACTTCATCTCCAGCGGCTCCGGCGGCGGTGGCATGGGCGGCAGCAGCAGCGGTACGTCCTCGCAGATCACGGAGTGGGTCGAGGCCAACTTCACGAAGGTGACGGTCGGTTCGTCGACCTTCTACGACCTGACGCAGGAGGCGAGCAGCAGCTGACGCTCGGCTGGGACGTGGTCATGTTGTACGCCGTACAGGAACTGTTCTACGGTGTACAGCATGACCACGTCCCCCCAGGGCCATCCCCAGCGCTGGCTGATACTCGGCGTCATCTGTCTCGCCCAGCTCACCGTGCTGCTCGACAACACCGTGCTGAACGTGGCGATCCCCTCGCTCACCACGGAGCTGGGCGCCGCCACCTCCGACATCCAGTGGATGATCAACGCGTACTCGCTCGTCCAGTCCGGCCTGCTGCTCACCGCGGGCAGCGCGGCCGACCGCTACGGCCGTAAGAAGATGCTGATCGCGGGCCTGACCCTGTTCGGCATCGGCTCGCTGGCGGCCGGACTCGCCGATTCCACCGGGCAGTTGATCGCGGCGCGGGCCGGCATGGGCGTGGGCGGTGCGCTGCTGCTGACCACCACCCTCGCCGTGGCCATGCAGATCTTCGCGCCGGAGGAGCACCCCAAGGCGATCGGCATCTGGAGCGCCGTCAACGCGCTCGGCTTCGCGGTGGGACCGCTGCTGGGCGGATTCATGCTGAACCACTTCTGGTGGGGCGCGATATTCCTGATCAACCTGCCCGTCGCCGCGCTGGGCATGGTGGCCGTGATCGCTCTCGTCCCCGAGTCGAAGAACCCGCGCGGCGACCGCCCCGACCTGCTCGGTGCGCTGCTGTCCACGATCGGTATGTCCTCGCTGGTGTTCGCGATCATCTCCGGGCCCGAGCACGGGTGGACGTCCGGGCGGGTGCTGGGCACGGGTGCGCTGGCGGCGGTCGTACTGGCGGTGTTCGCGTACTGGGAGAGCAAGATCCCGTATCCGATGCTCGACATGCACTTCTTCCGGGACCAGCGGTTCACCGGTGCTGTCGCGGGGGCGGTGCTGATCACCTTCGGGATGGGCGGGGCGCTGTTCCTGCTGACGCAGCATCTGCAGTTCGTGCTGGGGTACGACGCGCTGGAGGCGGGGCTGCGTACGGCGCCGCTCGCGCTGGCCGTGGTGGCGCTGAACTTCTCCGGGCTGTCGGCGAAGTGGACGGCGAAGCTGGGGACGCCGGTGTCCATCCTGCTGGGGATGGTGCTGATGTCGGCGGGGCTGGTGTCCATCGCCACGTTGGCCTCCGGCGGTTATGCCGGGACGTTGCTCGGGTTGCTGCTGATCGGGGCGGGGTGTGCTGTGGCCAACCCCGCGATGGCGCACGCCATCATGAGTGCGATTCCTCGGGAGAAGGCGGGAGTTGGCGCCGGCATCAACGGCACGCTCGCGGAGTTCGGGAACGGGCTCGGGGTGGCTGTGCTCGGGGCCGTGCTCAACTCGCGGTTCGCGGCGTTGATTCCGGTGGCGGCGGCGTCGTTGCCTGCGGCGTTGGCTTCGGCGGGGTCGGCGGAGGAGAAGGCGCGTATTACGGATGCGTTTTCTTCTGGGCTGGAGACCAGTCAGTTGGTGGGGGCGTTGGCTGTGTTGCTGGGTGGGGTGGTCGCGGCGGCGTTGCTGCGCAGGGCTGAAAGGGCAGACTCGGAGGTGGTGGGCGCCCACTAGCTCGGGACATCCGGTGCGTGTGCGTCCGCAGGCCGTAGGTGGTTGATCGCGCGGTTCCCCGCGCCCCTGAAGGGCGCCTTCGCGCGACCGGCAGCAAGGAACTCAGGAAGGTGCGCCATGGCTAAGTCCGCCCAGGGTTCGGATCGGACCAGTGTCTGGCTGGAGGGGAAGGCGCGCCGGGGTGGGCGTGGGGGTGGGCAGCCCTCCGGGCTCGACCGGGAGCGGATCACCGAGGTCACTGTGCGGCTGCTGGATGCCGAAGGGCTGGGCAAGTTCTCCATGCGGCGGCTGGCCGGGGAGCTGAATGTCACGGCGATGTCGGTGTACTGGTACGTCGACACCAAGGACGACCTGCTCGAACTCGCCCTGGACGCGGCCTTCGGTGAGTTGCGGCTGCCCGATGCGGATGCCGAGGGCGAGGACTGGCGGGATCAGCTGCGGACGCTGGCCCGGGAGTACCGGGGGCTGCTGGTGCGGCATCCGTGGCTGTCGCCGCTTGCCGGGACGTTCCTCAACATCGGCCCCAACTCGCTGGCGTTCTCCCGGGTCATCCAGCGCGTCATCCGCAGGACCGGGCTGCCCGCGCAGGGACTCACCGGCGCCATCTCGGCCGTCTTCCAGTTCGTGTACGGCTACGGCACGATCGAGGGGCACTTCATCGCCCGTTGCGCGGACGCCGGCATGACCCAGGACGACTACTTCCGGCATGCGATGAGCGCGGTGACCCAGGCTCCGGAGGCCGCGGAGGTCATCAAGGAGTCCGAGGACATCATGGCGGCCCGCGGCGGCGACACCGTGGAGGAGATGCGGGAACGGGACTTCGCGTTCGCGCTGGAGCTGCTGATCGCGGGGATCGAGGCGATGGTGAATACAGCGGACAGGTCCTGAGCGTCGGTCTCTGCGGCGGCATCGTGGCTGGTCGCGCAGTTCCCCGCGCCCCTTTCGGGGCGCTGTCGAACCGCCGTTGTCAGTGGTGGGCAGTACGGTCTTTTCATGGCAGTCCGAATCACTCTGACGCTCGACTGCGCGGACGCGCGGCTCCTCGCCGGGTTCTGGAAGACGGCGCTGGGCTATGTCGACGAGCCGCCGCCCGCTCCCTTCGCCACCCGCGAGGAGTGGTTCGCGAGCTTCGACCTCCCGGAGGACGAGTCCGTGGACGACAGCGCGTGGCTCTGCGATCCGGACGGTGTCGGCCCCCACCTCTCCATCCTCAAGGTTCCCGAGCCGAAGACAGCCAAGAACCGGCTGCACATGGACCTCCGAGTACCGGGACACGGCAGCCCCGAGGAGCGCTGGGCGCGGATCAGAGCCGAGGCCGAGCGACTGGTGAAGGCGGGCGGGAGCGTGCAGGAGGAGTTCGAGGGTCACCACATAGCGATGGCCGACCCGGAGGGCAACGAGTTCTGCGTCGCCGCGACCTCCGAGTGAGCCCGTGAGTCCTACTCCTCGCTGACCAGCCGCGCCGGGAACCCGCCCGTCGCCACAGGACCCCACCGCTCCGGTGTGACCCGGATGATCGACTTGCCCTGCTTGACCATGGCCGCCCGGTACTCGTCCCAGTCGGGGTGCTCGCCGGCGATGTTGCGGTAGTACTCGACGAGCGGCTCGACGGAGTCGGGGGAGTCGATCACTTCGGCGGTGCCGTCGATCTGGACCCAGGGTCCGTTCCAGTCGTCGGACAGGACGAGGAGGCTGACCCGATCGTCCCGCTTGGCGTTACGGGTCTTGGCCCGCTCGGGGTAGGTCGACACGACGATCCGGCCCGAGTCGTCGACACCGCAGGTCAGCGGCGAGGCCTGGGGACTGCCGTCGGCTCGGCGGGTCAGCAGGATGGCGCGGTGGCGGGGTCGTACGAAGTCGAGGAGCTCTTCGAGTGATACGGCGGTGTTGGTCGCGATGTTCGGTGCCATGGGGCGCAGCCTAAGCGCTCCGCTGTGCCGCGCCGGGTTGGTTGTCGGCTGCGGCGCCGTCGTGGCTTGTCGCGCCCACGCGGCGGAGCCGCATATCGATACAGCCCCGCGCCCCTTACCGGCGTCGCCGCACCGCAGCTCTACATCTGCGGCAGTGACTCGCCCTGTACCGCCTGGATGTCCAGCTCCACCTTCAGTGTCGTGCCGATCGCGGCGATGCCTGCCTGGACCACCTCGTTGTAGTACATGGCGAAGTCCTCGCGCTGTAGTCGGGTCGTGGCCCGGAAGGCGGCCCGGGTTCCGCCCCAGGGGTCCGCGCCGGTGCCGAGGTAGGCGAGGTCGAGGTCGACGGGGCGTACGACACCGTGCAGGCCCAGCTCGCCGTGGACCGTCCAGCGGTCCGGACCCGCCAGAGTCAGGTCCGTCGAGCGGTAGGTGATCTCGGGGTAGGTCGCCACGTCCAGGAAGTCGGCGGACTTCAGGTGCCCGTCCCGCATCGCGTTCCCCGTGTCGATGGACGCGGCCCGGATCACCGCCTCCACCCGGGACTTGGTGACGTCGTCGGGCGCGACCTCGATCAGGCCCGCGAACTCGGTGAACCGGCCGTGCACGCTGGAGATCCCCAGGTGCTGGGCGACGGCGCCGACGCTGGAGTGCGCCGGGTCGATGGTCCACGGCCCGGGCGGCGGCAGCTCGGTGCCGCCCTGCCGCGCCAGCGTCACCGTGCCCACGTCGGCCCGGCCGCTCGCGGTGACGATCGCGCTCGCGGCGGCGGGCGCATAGCCGACGGCCGTGACGATGACGGTGTACGCCCCGGGAGTCAGCGCGGTGGCATCCCGTACGACCCCCTCGCCGTCCGCCTCGGCCCGCACCACCTGCGCACCGGTCATGTCCGTCACCGTGACGACCGCGTGCGACACGGCCCATCCGTCCCGCGTGCGGATCTTCGCGGTCAGTCCCATCCCGTCAACTCCCTGCAAAACCTTACACATTGGCCATAGGGCGAACCGGCCCGTGACGAACGCGCTCCTCCGCTCAGAGCGCGCGTCCGTCACGGGCCGGGGTTCACCTACTCGCCCGGATGGGCGAGTTCGATGTCGTGGGCGTCGGCTCCATGACCGGAGACGGTCAGCGCCGTCGCCACCGGCGGGTAGCCCGTCGCGATGACGGTGTACTCGCCGCTGTCGAGGTCGGTGAAGGCGTACGCCCCGTCCGCACCGGTCGTGGCCGTGCCGACCACGTTGCCCGCCGCGTCGACCAGCGTCACGCGGGCGTCGGCCAGCGGACCGTGCGGAGCCCGTACGACACCCTGGAGCTGGGCGCCCGCGTCCAGGTCGACCTCGATCCGGGTGACCCCGGTGCCGCCCACCTCGACGGGCAGCGCGCGCGGCCGGAACCCGGCGGCGTTCACCGCGACGGTCACGGCACCCGGCACCAGCTCGCCGAAGGCGAACTCGCCCTGCTCACCGGTGGTCCCGGTGGCCAGCAGATCCCCGCGCACATCGGTGACGATCACCATCGCGTCCTTGACGGGCAGCGTGGTCTCCGCCGCCCGCACGACACCGTTCAGCCCGCTGGTGCCGCTGAGCAGGATGTCGTACGACACCGGCTCGCCGCTCACCACGATCGTGGACGCCTGCGGCTGGAACCCGTCGGCGGAGGCGATCAGGACGTACGAGCCCGCGCCCGGCGCGTCCACCGCGTAGGAACCGTCGCCCTGCGCGACCGAGCGGCCCAGCTGGCGTCCGGCGAGGGAGATCAGCGTGACGGCGGCCTGCGGGACGGGCGCGCTCTCGGCGCCGCGGACATGGCCGCGGACCGGGATGCCGCCGGAACCCTCCTGAGGAGGCGCCACCGTCGCGACGGCCGCGAGCTTCTGCGTGCCCTCGGGACCGGCCTCGGTGTCCGCGGCGACGGCCCAGCTCGGCACCTTCTCGTCGGGCTGCGCCTGAGCCGTCGCAGCCTCCTCGGACTCGGCCGCCTGCGCCATCGCGCCCTTCGTCTTCAGCGGAACCTCCTTGATGAACAGCGAGAACAGCAGGGCCAGCAGCGCGATCGGCGCGGCGTACAGGAACACGTCGGCGATGCCGTGGCCGTAGGAGCTCTCCATGAGCGTGCGGATCGGGGCGGGCAGCGCATCCATGTCCGGGATGCTGCCGGTGGAGGAGGAACCGGCGAGCGCGGCGGCGGACTGCGGGTCGAGGGCGGCGGCGCCCTTCTCGACGTAGTGCGTGATCCGGTGGCTGAGGACCGCGCCCAGGGCGGAGACGCCCACCGCACCGCCGAGGGAGCGGAAGAAGTTCACCACCGAGCTGGCGACGCCCAGATCGCTCGGGTCCACCTGGTTCTGCGTGGCCAGCACCAGGTTCTGCATCATCATGCCGACGCCGAGGCCCAGCATGGCCATGAAGATCGCCACGTGCCAGTACTCGGTGTCGTACCGGATCGTGCCGAGCAGGCCCAGGCCCGCCGTCACCAGCACACCGCCGACCAGCAGCCACGCCTTCCAGCGGCCGGTGCGGGTGATGATCCGGCCGGAGACGGTGGAGGAGACGAACAGCCCGGCGATCATCGGGATGGTCATGACGCCGGACATGGTCGGCGACTTGTCCCGGGCCAGCTGGAAGTACTGGCTGAAGAAGATCGTGCCGGCGAACATCGCGATACCGACGAACAGCGAGGCGAGCGAGGTCAGCGTGATCGTGCGGTTGCGGAACAGCCGCAGCGGGATGATCGGCTCGGTCGTCTTCGTCTCGATCAGCATGAAGATCGCGAGAAGCGCCAGCGTGCCGCCGACCATGGCGTACGTCTGCCAGGACACCCAGTCGTACTTGTCACCGGCGAAGGTGACCCAGACCAGCAGCAGGCAGACCGCGGCCGTGATGAAGAAGGCGCCGGCCCAGTCGACCTTGACCCGCCGCTTGACCACCGGCAGGTGCAGGGTCCGCTGCAGCACGATCAGGGCTATCACGGCGAAGGGCACGCCGACGTAGAAGCACCAGCGCCAGCCCAGCCAGTCGGTGTCCGTGATGACACCGCCGATCAGCGGGCCGCCGACCATCGCGGTCGCGAACGTGGCGCCGAGGTAGCCGTTGTAGCGCCCGCGCTCACGCGGGGAGATCATCGCCGCCAGGATGATCTGGGCCAGCGACGACAGACCGCCCATGCCGATGCCCTGGACGGCGCGGAAGGAGATCAGCATCGCCGGGTTCTGCGACAGACCGGCCGCCGCCGAGCCCACCACGAAGATCACCAGGGCCAGCTGGATCAGCAGCTTCTTGGAGAACAGGTCGGCGAGCTTGCCCCACAGCGGGGTGGACGCGGTCATCGCCAGCAGCGACGCGGTCACGACCCAGGTGTAGGCGCTCTGGCCGCCGCCGAGGTCCTTGATGATGTCGGGCAGGGCGTTGGAGACGATCGTCGACGACAGGATCGCGACGAACATGCCGAGCAGCAGGCCTGTCAGGGCCTCCATGATCTGCCGGTGCGCCATCGGAGCGCCGTCGGCGGAGCCTTGGGAGCCTCCCCCGTGCTTGGCGTGAGCCCGCACACCGGCTGGTGTGGTCGTTGCCATGGGCTTCCTTCTCTTATGTGCTTGCGGGTGTACGGGTGGTCTCGTCGAGTGCGGGAGGGCCGGGCGGGGCCTGCGGCCGGGACGTGGTCCGGCAGTCGCCGAAGCTGTCCCTGAGCCGGGCCATCAGCCGGGTGAGCTGGCCGACCTCGTCGTCGGACCAGTCGCGCAGGCGGTGGGCGAGCAGCTCGGTGGTCCGCAGGGACAGCTCGTCGAGCAGCGCCTGACCGGCGGGGGTGAGGCGCAGGATGCGGGAGCGCTTGTCCGCCGGGTCCGGGGAGCGCTCGATCCAGCCGCGCCCGGCGACGTGCGCGACATGGCGGCTGGTCACCGACATGTCCACGGCGAGCAGCTCGGCGAGCCTGCTCATGCGCATGTCGCCGTGGCGTCCGAGCAGCGTCAGCACGGCGGCGGAGCCGCTGGGACACTCGGACGGCATGATCCGTCCCAACTCCCGCTTCACGGCCCCGAAGGCACTGAACTGGCGCACCAGTTCCTCGTACTGCGCCTGCTCGGCCATCACACCTCCCGTGTTTGTTGCTTAGGGCAACCATAGAGTTATTGGTTGCTACAGGCAAACAAACCGGTGTCAGTCCGGCATAAAAACTTGGCAAAGGCAAGTATTGCGGATGTAAATGTGCAGGTGGCAAAGGTTCTGTGGGGGGAACGGAGCCCCCGCTTGGGCGGCCACCCTCGATTCGCTAGGGTCTCGGGGCATGGCTAACACCCAGGGCCCCCAGGGCAACCACGACCCCGCAGGCAACACCCAGATGTTCCGCGCGTTCGTCGACGACGGCCCGCAGGGCCGGCGGCAGGCGGCGGCCCCCTCGGGCCCCCGCATCGGCCTGATCCTCGGTGTCGTCGTCGCGGTGGCCGTCGTGGCCGCCGTCGCGTGGCTCGCGCTCAAGTAGGCGCTTCACACGGGCGGGGCACCGCTACTTCCACTTGACGGACACGTCCCGCGTCTCGATGTGCATGCCCAGCGGCACCCGCCACGCGTCGACGCACACCGTCCAGGTCTTCTCCTTCCGCGCGCCGGCCCCGACCGGCACCGGAAGCTTCTCGGCCGACTCGACGGTCCCCCAGTCGATCCCGAGCGCGCCGATGATGTGCGTCCCGAAGGTCACCGTGCCCGAACGCACCTCGGTTCCGCCCGAGTTGTGGAAATCGAGGGTCACCTTCTCGCACCAGCGCTTGTCCGTGGGCTCCCGCTCCGGCTCGGACCAGGTGAGCGCGGCGGGTGCGGGGGATGTCGTAGGACTGCTGCCGCTGGATGGTGGCGGTGAAGTCGCAGGACTACGGGGGGACTTGGCGCCCTCGGTTTCGGTCTCGGCCTCGGTCTCCGTCTCGGTGGACGGGATGGGGCTGTCCGCCGTAGCCCCTTCCCGGGCCGAGGGGGCGCTCGAACTCCCGCCCGCGCCCGGCGAGTCGACGGACCCCTTCGAGGGTGGCGCGGATGTCTCGCTGTCGAGCGGCACCAGGCTCACACCGCCGGTCGGCCGCACGGCCTTCCCGGGCGCCTGAGGTGCCGAACCGGTCGCCACGTACCCGTCGTCGCCGCCCTGGGCCCCGCATGCGGCCAGCATCCCGCCCAGGCAGACGACGGCCGCCGACGCGCCGATCGCGGCGCGCCGACGGCCATGTGTCCATGTCGCCCACGTCGATCGAAGCATCGCGCCATGGTGGCTGACGCTCCGTCAAATAGGAAGCCCCGGACGGCCTTTCGACGCCGTCGGTGAGAAAGCCTCCGGCGGCGTCCAGGCGCCGTCAGTCGGAGATGAGGCCCTCGCGCAGCTGTGCCAGCGTCCTGGTCAGCAGCCGGGAGACGTGCATCTGGGAGATGCCGACCTCCTCGCCGATCTGCGACTGGGTCATGTTGGCGAAGAAGCGCAGCATGATGATCCGGCGCTCGCGGGGCGGCAGCTTGGCGAGCAGGGGCTTGAGGGACTCGCGGTACTCCACGCCCTCCAGCGCGGTGTCCTCGTAGCCGAGGCGGTCCGCGAGGGAGCCCTCGCCGCCGTCGTCCTCGGGGGCCGGGGAGTCGAGGGAGGAGGCCGTGTAGGCGTTGCCGACCGCGAGGCCGTCGACGACGTCCTCCTCGGACACGCCCAGCACCGCGGCGAGTTCGGTGACCGTCGGGGAGCGGTCCAGCTTCTGGGACAGCTCGTCGCTGGCCTTGGTGAGGGCCAGCCGCAGCTCCTGCAGCCGCCTGGGCACCCGGACCGACCAGGACGTGTCACGGAAGAACCGCTTGATCTCGCCGACGACCGTCGGCATCGCGAACGTCGGGAACTCCACGCCCCGTTCGCAGTCGAAGCGGTCGATCGCCTTGATCAGGCCGATGGTGCCGACCTGGACGATGTCCTCCATCGGCTCGTTGCGCGAGCGGAAGCGGGCCGCCGCGTACCGCACGAGCGGGAGGTTGAGCTCGATCAGCGTGTCCCGGACGTATGCGCGCTCGGGGCTGTTCTCGTCCAGTGCGGCGAGCCGCAGGAAAAGGGAGCGGGACAGGGTGCGGGTGTCGATGGTCTCCGAGGCGGGGATCTCCGGGGCCGGCGGGGCCGGGAGGATCTCCACCTCGTCGATGGGGCCGAGCGCGGCGTGCGCCTCGGGCGCTGCCTCGCTCTTTGTGAGCGTGAGCACCTTCGAGCTGCCCTTGTCTGCGGACATGCCACCCCCTTTGGGTCGCGGGACGGTCGCGGCGAACGCTCCATCGAGGAACGCCAGCCTTCACCTGAATACCGGAGCCGCAGCCCCGGCAAACGCGCTTCCCGCAGAATGTCACATGTCGGCAACACGCTGTAGTGACATGTCGACATGTGAGACTCGAATACGCCCTGGATAAAGGGGGTCTGACGGTTTTTCGGGAGAGAACTGTCGGGATCTGCCCTGGTGAGCGATTCGCTCGCGACGGTGACGGCTCGATCCTCTATGCGGTTCGGTGCTGCTTAAGCGTCGATCCTGTTCGCCGAGCGGAGCCGCTGGAAGCTACGCGCGAGTAGCCGCGAAACATGCATCTGGGAGACGCCGAGTTCCGCACTGATTTGCGACTGGGTGAGATTGCTGTAGTAGCGCAGCAGCAGGATGCGCTGTTCGCGCTCGGGGAGTTGGACCAGCAGATGCCGGACGAGGTCGCGGTGCTCGACGCCGTCCAGCGCCGGGTCCTCGTAGCCGAGCCGGTCGAGGAGTCCGGGCAGGCCGTCGCCCTCCTGGGCCGCCTCCAGGGAGGTGGCGTGGTACGACCGTCCCGCCTCGATGCAGGACAGCACCTCCTCCTCCGTGATGCGCAGCCGCTCGGCGATCTCGGCGGTGCTCGGGGAGCGCCCGAAGGCCGTCGTCAGATCCTCGGTCGCGCTGTTGACCTGCACCCACAGCTCGTGCAGCCGGCGCGGGACATGGACCGTGCGGACGTTGTCGCGGAAGTACCGCTTGATCTCGCCGACGACCGTCGGCATCGCGAAGGTCGGGAACTGCACGCCCCGGTCCGGGTCGAAGCGGTCGATGGCGTTGATGAGCCCGATGGTGCCGACCTGGACGACGTCCTCCATGGGCTCGTTGCGGGAGCGGAAGCGCGCGGCCGCGTAGCGCACGAGCGGAAGGTTGGCCTCGATGAGCGCCCCGCGCACCCGGTTGTGCTCCGGCGTGCCCGGCTCCAGCTCCTTGAGCTCGCCGAAGAGCACCTGTGTGAGTGCCCGGGTGTCGGCGCCGCGGCGTTTCTCGGGGGCGGGGGGATGGTCCTGGGCCTCGGGTTCGGTAGCCGGCGTCTCGGCCTGAGCGGGAGCCTCGTCCTGGGGCGGCGCAGTACTGGCCGACACGGTCAACGCCACCTCTTCCTCGGTCAACTCATCCGTCTCATCCGTCAAAAGCTGTCATAGCATCACAAGACATGTGCATTGCATGCAAGCACCGCATAACTACGTGTTGACGGCAAAACGGTGCATAAGACACACGAAAGCCCCCCGCCGTTCCGGCGGAGGGCTTCAAAGGCCGTGGTTCAGAAACGAACCGGCGGCTCAGAACTCATAGTCGGCGATCACCCACGTGGCGAACTCGCCCCACAGCGCGACGCCCGCCTGATGCTCCGGGTGCATGGCGTACGTCCGCAGGCCCGCGCGGTCCTCGAACGCCGAGTTGATCGCGAAGTCGTACGCGATGGGCCGGTCGCTGAAGTTCCAGCCCAGCTCCCAGGAGCGGATCTCGGGGATCTTGCCGTCGAGTGCGCGGAAGATCTCCACGCCCTTCACCACGCGCGGGTCGTCGCGCTCGACGCCCTCGTTGAGCTTGAAGAGGACCAGATGACGGATCATGAATCTCCTCCGTTGGCGACCCAGCTCGCGAAGTCGCCGAGGGCCTTCGCGGCGTCCGATATGCCCTCGAAGCCTATCTGGACATAGTCGGCGGCCTTCGCCGGATCCGTGACGATCACGTAGAGCACGAAGACCACGAGGACATAGACGGCGATCTTCTTCGAATTCACCGCCACCGCGGCCTCCTCTGTGCCTGCTGTGCCCTGAGGGCCCTTGTCGACGGCGGCGAGTGTAACCTTTACGCCCTTCTTAAGGGCCAACGGCCCGCAGGTGAGGCGCTTTTGCCGAGGGATCGAGAGTCCGCTCCGGACGCACGAAGGGCCCCGTCTTGCGAGGGGCCCTTCTGGAGCGGTAGCGGAGGGATTTGAACCCTCGGTGACTTGCGCCACACTCGCTTTCGAGGCGAGCTCCTTCGGCCGCTCGGACACGCTACCGGGGAAGACCTTACAGCACGGTGGGGTGTGGTTTGAAATCGGTATTCGCCGTTCCGGGATCGGTATTCGCCGGTCCGGGCGGTGCGGCCGTCCTCGGTCGCGGCCTCAGCGGTCGCGGAAGAAGTCGGTGAGGATCCGGGCGCACTCCTCGGCGAGCACGCCCTCGATGACCTCGGGCCGGTGGTTGAGCCGACGGTCGCGTACGACGTCCCAGAGGGAGCCGGCCGCGCCCGCCTTGTCGTCCCGGGCGCCGTAGACGACGCGGTCCACGCGGGACTGGACGATCGCGCCCGCGCACATGGTGCAGGGTTCGAGGGTCACGACGAGCGTGCAGCCCGTCAGGCGCCACTCGCCGAGCTTCGCCGCCGCCCGCCGGATGGCGAGCACCTCGGCGTGGGCCGTCGGATCGCCGGTGGCCTCGCGTTCGTTGTGGCCGGTCGCGAGCACGGTCGTACCGTCCGGGGACAGCACCAGCGCGCCGACGGGGACGTCGCCGCCCCGGATCGCGTGTGCCGCCTCGTCCAGGGCGAGCCGCATCGCGGCCCGCCAGCGGTCGCGTACCGGGTCCGGCGGATCTGGGGCTGACTCCCCGGCCTCGCCGGTCAGCGGACGGCCTCCAGGATGTCCGAGGCGCCCAGCGCGTCGGCGATCTCGGTGAGCGCGTCGTCCGACAGGGTCAGCAGCTCCTTCTCGCTGACGCCCAGGTCGTCGAGGACCCGTACGTCACCGACCGGGCCGTGCGGCACGGCCTCGGCGGCGGAGGGGCTGTCGTCCTCGCCGTCGGCGTCGTCCTCGGACTCACCGTCCTCGGTGCCGTCGAGGTCGAGGGAGTCCAGGTCGGCGACGTCGTCGTCACCCGGGTCCCGGCCGAGCAGTTCGTCGGTGAGCAGGATCTCGCCGTAGCTGCTGCGGGCAGCGGCGGCGGCGTCCGAGACGTAGATACGAGGGTCGTCCTCACCGTCGACGCGGACGACGCCGAACCAGGCGTCCTCCTGCTCGATGAGGACGAGCACCGTGTCGTCGTCGGTCGAGGACTCCCGGGCCAGGTCGGCGAGATCCGACAGGGTCTCCACATCGTCGAGCTCTGTGTCGCTCGCTTCCCACCCGTCTTCGGTGCGCGCGAGCAGTGCGGCGAAGTACACCGTGACTCTCCCACTGGTCATAGGCGTGCCGGTTGGGGGTCCCCCCGGCGGAGGTTTGTGGGCGGGGAGTGCGGAACTCCGAGCCCCGCCCACTCGGAATCGTGGCAGAAACAAGGCGTTCAGGGGACGTCTTCGGCTCCCTGTGTCCGCACGTTTTGATCGTCCACCAGCGGGATCGTACGCGGCTGTGGCATCCCATTCGTACGTGGGCGGCCACGAGGCGGGTCGCGCTACCAGCGGAAGGTGCGCATGCGCATCGCGTGTCGCAGGCGGGCCGTCTTGGCGCGGCGGGGCTGGACGCGGTCGCGCAGTTCGCGGGCCTCGGCGAGTTCGCGCAGGAAGACCGCCCGGCGCCGTCTGCGCTCGGCGTCGGTCTCCCGCGGCGACGGGTCCGTTCCGGACTCACGATCGGACATCGGCAACACCCCCGTACGTCCCTCCCACTTTCCCTCTGATGGGCGGTTTGATGCCAGCACAAGGGCTACGGCGGCCCGGTTACTGTTAGGCCATGCGTCTCCACGTCGTCGACCACCCCCTGGTCGCCCACAAGCTCACCGCGCTGCGCGACCTGCGCACCGACTCCGCGACCTTCCGGCGGCTCGCCGACGAACTGGTCACCCTGCTCGCCTACGAGGCCACGCGCGACGTACGCACCGAGCAGGTCGACATCACCACGCCGGTCGCCTCGACCACCGGCGTCAAGCTGTCCCACCCCCGCCCGCTGGTGGTACCGATCCTGCGGGCCGGCCTCGGCATGCTGGACGGCATGGTCCGGCTGCTGCCGACCGCCGAGGTGGGCTTCATGGGCATGGTGCGTGACGAAGAGACGCTCCAGGCCTCCACCTACGCCACCCGAATGCCGGAGGACCTCTCCGGGCGCCAGGTGTATGTCCTCGACCCGATGCTCGCCACCGGCGGCACCCTGGTCGCGGCGATCCAGGAGCTGATCAAGCGCGGCGCGGACGATGTGACCGCCGTGGTGCTGCTCGCCGCGCCGGAAGGCGTCGAGCTCATGGAGCGCGAGCTGGCCGGCACCCCGGTGACGGTCGTGACGGCATCGGTCGACGAGCGCCTCAACGAGCACGGCTACATCGTCCCGGGCCTGGGTGACGCGGGGGACCGGATGTACGGGGCCGCCGAGTAGGCCGCTGGGCAGTACGCCTGTTTCAGCAGGTCTTCTTCAGCAGCTCTGCTTCGACGAAGAGGGCGTCGGCTGAGGCCCGGTCAGTGCGGCCAGCGCCTTGTCGGCGTCCTTCTTCGTGGCCAGCGCCTTGAAGCCGTTGCCGATGATCAGGTCGACGTCCGTGCCCTTGCGTGCGGCGACCGTGCGGCGCTCGGCGGTGCCGAGCTGGGTGGCGAGCACCGGCAGTGAGGTGTTCAGGGCGGAGGCGGGGCCGAGCAGCAGCCCGGTGCCCTTGACCTTCTTGTCGAACTCCGCGGTCGCGTTGCCCACGTCGCCGATCCGGAAGCCACGTTTCTTCAACTCGTCCGCCGTCTGCTTGGCCAGCCCGCTGCGGGTCGTGGCGTTCAGTACGTTGACGGTGATCTTGCGGGGCGGGGGAACGGCCGCGGTGGTGCTCGGTGAGGGGCTCGCCTTGGACGAGCAGTCCGACTTGGGGCCGGCCGCCGAGGCGGAGTCGCCGCCGCCCGAGAAGAGGTCGATGAGCTGCAGCGTGCCCCAGCCGACCAGGCCGAGTGCGGCGACCGAGGCCACGAGCCCGGCCACGAGCCTGCCGCGCCGCCGGGGCCGGCGCATCCGGGGGTACTTGTCACCCTTGATCCGGTACTGGCCGCCCATGCCGGGGGGAGTCAGCATGCTCATGGGCGCAGCGTAGTGCGCGCGGGCGACGATTCCTACTAGATGATCATTGCCGGCGTGCAGTTCAACCCGTTAGGGGAACCAGTTCGCCGTTAGTCCAGTTCGAGGACGCGCGCGTGCAGCACTTGGCGCTGCTGGAGGGCCGCCCGGACCGCGCGGTGCAGGCCGTCCTCCAGGTACAGGTCGCCCTGCCACTTGACGACGTGTGCGAACAGATCGCCGTAGAAGGTCGAGTCCTCGGCCAGGAGCGTCTCCAGGTCGAGTTGGCCCTTCGTCGTCACGAGCTGATCGAGGCGGACCGGGCGCGGCGCGACGTCCGCCCACTGCCGGGTGCTTTCCCGGCCGTGGTCGGGGTACGGCCGGCCGTTTCCGATGCGCTTGAAGATCACACGGAAAGCCTACCGGTCAAGACCTTCCGGGCGCAGCCATGGAGGGGGAGTGCGACGCTGCAAAAGATGCTCTAAACCTGGGCAAACCGGAAGCATGAGCCCGACTATGCCGGAAGCAAAGGGCCAGATATGGAAGCAGGGGCCTGATATGAGCGACAGCGAGACCGTGCCCGCGGCCACCACACCTAAGACGCCGGGAAGCGCTCCCGCACTCCCCCAGCAGGCCCTGGAGATCGCTTCCGGGTACGCCTTCACCGGTCCGGCGCTCGACCTGGGCGCCCTGATGTGGGACGGAGCCTGTCTGGCCGACGCGCAGATCCGCATCCCGCTCCCGATGCTCAACCGGCACGGCCTGGTCGCTGGCGCCACCGGCACCGGCAAGACGAAGACCCTCCAGCTGATCGCCGAGCAGCTCAGCGCGCAGGGCGTGCCGGTGTTTCTCGCCGACATCAAAGGCGACGTGTCCGGGATCTCGGCGCCGGGGCAGGACAGCGAGCGGGTCCGGGCCCGGGCAGGTGAAGTGCACCAGCAGTGGACGGCGACCGCTGTCCCCGCCGAGTTCTACGCGCTCGGCGGCATGGGGCACGGCATCCCCGTCCGGGCGACGGTCACCAGCTTCGGCCCGGTGCTGCTGTCCAAGGTGCTCCAGCTCAACCAGACCCAGGAGCAGTCCCTCGGCCTGATCTTCCACTACGCCGACCAGAAGGGCCTGGAGCTGATCGACCTCAAGGACCTCAGGGCGGTGGTCGCCTTTCTGACCTCCGACGAGGGCAAGGCCGAGCTCAAGAACATCGGCGGGCTGTCGCCGGCGACCGCGGGCGTGATCCTGCGGTCCCTCACCGCCTTCGAGGCGCAGGGCATGGGGGACTTCTTCGGGGAGCCGGAGTTCGACACGGCGGAGTTCCTGCGGACGGCGCCGGACGGGCGCGGCATGGTGTCGGTCCTCGAACTGCCCGCCGTACAGGACAAACCGCAGCTCTTCTCGACGTTCCTGATGTGGCTGCTCGCCGATCTCTTCCATGATCTGCCGGAGGTCGGTGACGTCGACAAGCCGAAGCTCGTGTTCTTCTTCGACGAGGCGCATCTGCTCTTCAACGACGCGTCCAAGGCGTTCCTGGACTCCATCACCCAGACCGTGCGGCTCATTCGCTCGAAAGGGGTCGGGGTGTTCTTCGTGACGCAGACCCCGAAGGACGTACCGGCCGATGTTCTCGCGCAGCTCGGGAACCGTGTCCAGCATGCGGTGCGGGCGTTCACGCCGGATGACCAGAAGGCGTTGAAGGCCACGGTGAAGACGTTCCCCAACAGTGCGTACGACCTGGAGGAGTTGTTCACCGGGCTCGGGACCGGGGAGGCGGTCGTCACCGTGCTGAGTGAGAAGGGCGCGCCGACGCCCGTTGCCGCGACGCGGTTGCGGGCGCCGGAGTCGTTGATGGGGCCGGTTGAGGGGGCGGTGCTTGATCAGGCGGTCAGGGGGTCGGGGTTGTACGAGCGTTATGCACAGGCTGTGGATCGGGAGTCGGCGTACGAGAGGTTGCGGGGGGCCAAGGGGCCCGATGAGGTGCGGGGCCGTGAAGAGGAGCGGTCTGTTGTTGAACAGGTCGTCGGCGGTGGGATGTTCAAGTCGTTGGCTCGGTCTATCGGTACGCAGATCGGGCGGGAGATCACGCGATCGGTGTTCGGGACAGCGAGGCGGCGACGCTGAGTTCCGCTGGATGGCGGTTCTTTGACTGCGGGCCGGTGGGGGCTGGTCGCGCAGTTCCCCGCGCCCCTTCGGGGCGCGATGTCGCCGCCGCGCTCACGCGTCAGCCGCGTTCAGGCTTCTTCGGCGGCTGTTGTTGATGTTGCTGGGGCTTGGGCTTGGGCTTGGGGGCGTTGCGGATGGCCTCCGCGCGGAGGAGGGCGCGGAGGACCGCGTACGGGTCGTTGGGCATGGCTGTGTCGTCCTTGCGTTGGCTGATGGGTGGGTGGGGCGGCGGCAGGGCCCCTGTCAGCAGCGCAGGATCACCGTGCGGAGGGTGTGGAGGACGGGCTGGGGGTGGGGTGGTGCCGGGGGTGGTGGGGCCGCCGGTGGAGGGGCGGGCCGGGGATGTGGGCGGGGTGCGGGGCGCAGGGGTGCGGCGGGACTGTTGCCGGCGCGGGCTGTGGACCGTAGGACGGTGTCGTCGTACTCGGCGACCGCGGCGGTGGTCTCGGCCGTGACCGTCACCGCGTGTGCCGTGTGCTCGCCCGGCACGAGGAGGGCGAGGAGCAGGACGAGGACCCGCGACCAGACGCGTACGGCGTTCACAGTTCGCGTGGCACCCGACTCGCGCGGCCGCGGATCCGCAGCGCCGTGATGATCTCGACGACGCCGACCGCGACCAGCCACCAGCCGCCGACCAGGGTGAGCACGGCGACCGACTCGAAGGGGGAGTCGATCAGCACGATGCCGGCGACGAAGGTGAGGACGCCGAGGAAGATCTGCCAGCCGCGCGCGGGCATCGACGGGTCGTGGACGGCGGCCAGGGTCTGGGTGATGCCGCGGATCAGCCAGCCGATGCCGATCCACAGGGCCAGCAGCAGGATCGACTGCATGGCGCCGCGGAAGCAGAACAGGCCGAGCAGGATCGACAGGGCGCCGCTGATGAAGGCCAGGACGCGCAGCGAGGTCGTCCTGTGTGTGCCGAAGGCGGCGGCGAGCTGGAGTACGCCGCTGACCAGGAGGTAGAGGCCGAACAGGACGCCGGCCGCCCACAGGGACGCGCCCGGCCAGACCAGGACCAGGATGCCGAGGACCAGGGAGGCGATGCCGGTGAGGAGTACGGCCTGCCAGGCGGTGCGGGAGAGGACGTGCAGGGGGCCTTCGAGCGGCGGTTCGGCGCCACCCGGGCGGGGCTCGCGCACGGCGGCATGTACCCGGCGGTCGTCGTACTCCGGACCCCAGGGGGGACCGCTCGGTGCCTCGGTCATGCTTCATGCTTTGACCGGATTGGACCCGATTGCCACCTGATGTGGGCCAATCGGCTTAATTTCCGGAGGACTTCCCCGCGGTCTTCGCCGCCTTCGCCGCCGCCTTCATCTCCTGCTTGTGGGCGCGGACCTTGGCCAGTGAGTCCGGGCCGGTGATGTCGGCCACGGAGCGGAAGGACTTCGCCTCGCCGTAGGCTCCGGCGGCCTCGCGCCATCCCGTCGGCTGCACGCCGAGCTGCTTGCCCAGCAGGGCGAGGAAGATCTGGGCCTTCTGCTTGCCGAACCCGGGCAGGTCCTGGAGCCGCTTGAGCAGTTCGGTGCCGCTGTCGACGCCCTTCCAGACGGCCTCGGCGTCACCGTCGTAGTGCTCGACGAGGTACCGGCACAGCTGCTGGATGCGCCCCGCCATCGACCCCGGGTAGCGGTGCACCGCCGGCTTCTCGGAGAGCAGCGCGGCGAAGGCCTCGGGGTCGCGGGTGGCGATGTCGTGGGCGTCGAGGTCGTCGGCGCCCATGCGCTGGGCGATCGTCGCCGGGCCCTTGAACGCCCACTCCATCGGGATCTGCTGGTCCAGCAGCATCCCGGTGAGCGCGGCGAGCGGACTGCGCCCGAGGAGTGCGTCGGCCTCGGGGTCCTGGGCGAGATGCAGGGTGACGTCCATGGGTCGATGATGCCGCCTGCGGGCTCAGGACGCGCGCCAGTACCCCAGTGCGTGCATCCGCTCCTTGGGGACGCCGAGTTCCTTGCGGACGTATGCGCTCAGCCTGCGTGTCGTCGCCGTGTCGCAGGCGATCCAGACATACGGCTCTGAAGTGCCCTTGAGCAGGTCCGGCAGGTCCGCCTTCACCCGCTCGACCAGATGCGTGCCGGAGTCGAGCCGCAGTACCTGGCGCAGCTCGTGGCGGGACGGGTCGGCGCGGCAGGGCAGTTCGTCGACGCCGCCCTCGAACCAGATGGTGGCCGGGGCGGAACCCAGCGCGTCGAGCAGGGAGTTGATGGCGGGCAGCGAGGCCGGGTCGCCGATCGCGAAGACGTGGGTCGGGGTGGGGCTCGGCTTCTCGAACCCGGTGCCGTGGACGGTCGCCTCGATGGTGTCGCCGGGCTGCGCCGTCCGTGCCCAGTCGCTGGCGGTGCCTTTGTGCAATGCGAACTCCAGGCTGAAGGTGCCGGCCTTGGGGTCCGGGTCGACGAGGGTGTACGCCCGCTGGTGCGCCTTGACTCCGTTGTCGAACCACAGGCGCACCCACATCGTGGGGTGGACGCCGGTCGTCGCGAGCATGCCGCCGTCGCTGAGGTGGAGCCGCCGGTAGTGCTCGGTGACGTCCTCGGCGCCGGTCACCGTGAACACGAAGTCCTTCGCGCGCAGCAGTTTGAGGACCGCACCCTCCCAGCCGTGCCCCTGCCCCATCGTTTCTCCACCCCTCGCGTACGATTCCGCCCGAACTTACTTAGGCAAGGCTAACCTAAAGCACAGAAGGGCCACAGCGTGACCTCCGAGATCTACCGCGACGCCTGGGGAATCCCGCATCTGCGAGCGGGCGGCGTGGCCGACCTCGCCCGCGCGCAGGGCCGCGTCACCGCACTCGACCGGGCCTGGCAGCTGGAGGTCGAACGGCACCGCTCCCAGGGCACCTCCGCCTCCTTCCTCGGCGCAGGCGCCCTCCCCTGGGACCTCCTCGCGAGACGGGCCCGCATCGACGACACCGCGAGACGGTGCTTCGACGCCCTGGACTCCGATACGGCGGACTGGGTGCGGGCGTACGTCGACGGCGTCAACGAGGGGCTGGCGGAAGGGGCCCGTCGTACCCCCGAGTTCGCTCGCGTGGGTCTCGCTCCCGGCCGCTGGGAGCCCTGGACCCCGCTCGGCGTCTGGCTCGCCGTCCACATCCTGTTCGCCGGGTTCCCGGCCAAGCTCTGGCGTGAGCAGGTCGTCCGGCAACTCGGCGAGGACGCGGTCGGCCTGTTCGCCGCCGACGGGCCCGGCACCTCCGGCAGCAACGGCTGGCTGGTCGGCGGTGAGCGGACCGTGACCGGCGCCGCCATCATCGCCGGGGACCCGCACCGCTTCATCGAAGACCCCGGCATCTACCAGCAGATCCACCTCTCCTGCCCCGAGTTCGACGTGGTCGGCATCGCCGTGCCCGGCGTCCCCGGTATCGCCCACTTCGGCCACACCGGCACGGTGGCCTGGGCCATCACCAACGCGATGGCCGACTACCAGGACCTGTACCGGGAGCGGCTGCGGCGGACGGGCGCGGGCGTCGAGGCGCTCGGCCCGGACGGCACCTGGGTGCGGGCTCCCCGGCACACGGAGGTCATCGAGGTCGCGGGTGAGGAGCCGGTCCCGGTCGAGGTGATCGAGACCGAGCGCGGGCCGGTGATCATCGGCGGCCCCGACGGGCTCGACGACGGGACGCCGGAAGCCGTCAGCCTCCGCTACCCGCCCCGCGTCACCGGCGACCTCGGCTTCGACGCCCTCCTCCCCCTCCTGCGCGCCCGCCGGATCGCCGACGTGGACCGCGCCTTCGACCGCTGGGCCGAGCCCGTGAACGTCGTCATGGCCGCCGACACCGAGGGCGGCCTGCTGCACCGCGTGGCAGGCAAGGTGCCGGTGCGCGGCACGGCCAACCGCACCCGCCTCGTGCCCGCCTGGGAGCCCGGCCACGAGTGGCAGGGCTGGCACGAGATGCCGTACGGCGAACTCACCGACGGCATCGCGGTGATGGCGAACCAGCGCGGCCCCTCCACGCCCCTCGGCGTCGAGTTCGCCGCGCCGCACCGCGCCGACCGCATCGCCGCCCTCCTGAAGGAGAAGGAGAAGTGGACGGCGGGGGACATGCCCGCGATCCACATGGACACCCATCTCGGCTCCGCCGCGGCCCTGTTGGACCACCTCGCTGCCCTCGACGACCTCACGCCCGAGGCCACCGCCCTGCGGGACCGCCTCCTCGCCTGGGACCGGCGCATGGACGCGGACAGCACGGAGGCGGCCGCCTACGCGGCGGTGCGCGGAGCCGTCGTACGGCATCTCGCCGAGCACCCCGCGTTCGCCGCCCTCGCCGTCCCGCCCGCCTACCCGGAGGCCTTCCTCCCCTGGCTCGCCCTCGGCCCGCGCATCGGCTTCGCCCTCGAACATCTGCTGCGTGCCGAGGAGTTGTACGACATCGACCGCACCGCGACCGTCCGCGCGGCCGTCGAGGAAGTCGCCGGCCGGCCGCCGGGCACGTGGGGTGAGTCCCACCGCCTGGCCCCCTGGCGGGCGCTGCCCAACACCTCGTACGACGAACCGGGCCTGTCCGGCGATCACGACTGCGTGCTGTGCACCTCCTCCGTGCCCGGCACCACCGACCTGGCCGCGCGCGGACCGGCCGCCCGCTATGTGTGGGATCTGGCCTGCCGGGAGGACAGTCGCTGGGCGGTGCCGTTCGGCGCCTCCGGGGTGCCGGGCTCGGCCCACCACCGTGACCAACTGCCTTTGTGGGCCAGAGGAGATCTGGTCCCGGTCATCACCGACTTCGACGCACTCACCAAGGAAACCGATGTCTGACACCCACGCCCCCGCCCGCCAGGCCGTCCACGAGCAGCAGGTCGACGGCCTCGGGACCCTCCGCGTGCTGCCCCTCGACGCCCACGCCGACGCCGAGGTGGTGCACGGCTGGGTGAGTGAGGAGCGGGCCTCCTTCTGGGGCATGAACGGCCTCACCCGGGACCAAGTGGCCGAGATCTACGCCCACATGGACACGCTCGACACCCACCACGCCTACCTGGTGGTGCGGGACGCGGAACCGGTCGCGATGCTCCAGACCTACGAGCCGGACGCCGACCGGGTCAGCCACTGCTACGAGGTCCGGCCCGGCGACATCGGGGTGCATCTGCTGCTCGCGCCCGCCGGAGCACAGGGCGCGCGGTCCGGCTGGACCGCGGCGCTGGTCGGCGCGCTCGTCTCGTACGTGCTGCTCGGCCTGGACCGGCGCCGGATCGTGGTCGATCCCGACGTGAGCAACGAGAAGGCGGTCGCCCGCTTCCTGAAGCTGGGCTTCACGGCCGGACCCGTCGTCGTCCTGCCGGAGGTCGACCTCCCTGACGTGTATCTGCCCGAGAAGCACGCCCAACTGGCCTTCCTCACCCGGGAGGTAGCCTTCCCCGGGTGACCCCGGAAGACCTGATCGCCCACTACGGACTGCAGCCCATACCGCGCGAGGGCGGGCTGTTCCGGCAGACCTGGGCCGGGCCCGAGCGGGCGGACGGGCGGCCCGACGGCACGGCCATAGTCGCCCTGCTGACAGCCGCCCCGGACGACTTCTCGGCCCTGCACCGGCTGCCCACCGACGAGGTCTGGCACTTCTATCTCGGCGATCCGCTCCAGCTGTTGCTGCTCGCGCCGGACGGCACCTCGCGGACGGTCGTGCTGGGCCCGGACGTACTCGGCGGGCAGCACCCCCAGTTCACCGTCCCGGCCCGCACCTGGATGGGCGCGCGGGTGGTCGCGGGCGGCGCCTGGGCCCTCTTCGGCTGCACCATGGCTCCCGGCTTCGCCTACCAGGACTACGAGCACGGGGACGTGGCCGACCTCACGGCGCGCTACCCCGCCGAGGCCGCGCGCATCGTGGAACTGTGCCGTCCATGACTCTGCTCGAAGGACAGACCGCCCTTGTCACGGGCGCGTCCCGCGGCATCGGACGCGGGATCGCGCTGCGGTTCGCCGAGGAGGGCGCGGCGGTCGCGCTGCACTGCCGTACGGAGGTGGAGGCGGCGCGCGAGGTGGCGTACCGGATCGAGGAGCTGGGCCGCCGGGCCGTCGTTCTGGAGGGCGATCTGTCCGACGCGGACGCCTGCCGACGGGTCGTGCACGAGGCCGCCGCGTGGGCCTCCGGGCCGCTGACCGCGCTGGTCAACAACGCGGGCGTACAGCCGACGCAGCCGCTGCCCGGGATGACGGCTCAGGAGTGGCGGGCGGTCGTGGACACCAACTTGTCGAGTGTCTTTGCCTGTACGCAAGCCGCCGCGGAGCTCATGCGGGAGAGCGGGGGCGGCAGCGTGACACACATCGCCTCCACCGAGGCCCGCCAGCCGGCTCCGCTGCACGCCCACTACTCCGCGTCCAAGGCCGGTGTGGTCATGCACGCGCGGGCCGCGGCCCTGGAGTACGGGCCGTTCGGGATCCGCGTCAACACGGTCTCGCCCGGGCTGATCGAGCGGGAGGGGCTGGCGGAGGACTGGCCGGAGGGGGTGGAACGCTGGGAACGGGCAGTCCCCGCCGGGCGGCTCGGGCGGCCCGAGGACGTCGGCGACGCGTGCGTGTTCCTCGCCTCGCCCCTCGCGTCCTGGATCACCGGGCACGACCTGGTCGTGGACGGAGGGGTGTCCGCGCGGCCCACGTGGTGAGCGGCGCACCCGCCGCGTACGTACGTATCGAAGTGGCAGAGACGTCAGAGGACTTGAGCGACGGGGAAGCGAATTCGTCCGCGGGCGAGGAGTTCAAGGGCTGGTGCTGCTATGCGCCGTGCTGGTCCTGCTCGTCCTCGGCGGCACGGGAACGGCGTCGGCGCATGCCGCACTCCGCTCCACCGACCCGGCCGACGGAAGCGTCCTCAAGTCAGCCCCGGTGACCTCACCCTGACCTTCACGGAGTCGGTCGGTCTGCTCGACGACTCCGTCCGCGTCCTGGACCCCAGCGGCCACCGGCTGCGCCTCGGTGAGGCGGAGCATGTGCCGGGCCGTTCGGACGCGGTGCGGGTGTGCCTGCCCGCGAAGTCGGGCACCGGGACGTTCACGGTGACGTGGCGTGTGGTGTCGGCGGACAGCCATCCGGTGTCGGGCGCCTTCACCTTCTCCGTCGGCAAGCCCTCCGCGACGGCCGCGACGGTGGACACCGGCCCGGTCGAGGACCCCGTGACCGGCAGCCTCTGGGACATCGCCCGCTACCTCGCCTATCTCGCCGGGGCCCTGCTCATCGGCGCGGCCGTGTTCGTCGTGGTCTGCCGCCCGCCGGACCCCGAGCGCCTGAACAGGCCCCTGTGGGCGGCCTGGTGGACCCTGCTCGGCGCCACCCTCGCCCTGCTGGTCGGCCGGGTGTGTTGCTGCTGGCGCGGCTCGGGCTGCTGGCGGTCGCGGCGGTCCTGTTGCGGAGGGGCCTTTCCGCGCAGCCACAGCGCCGCCTCTCGCAGGTGCCCGGCGCCGCCCTCGCCGTCGGCCTCGCGCTGACCTGGATCCCGGCCGAGCACGCGTCCGCCGGGATCCAGGTGCCGGTGGCGATCACCTCGTCCGCGCTGCATCTGCTGGCGATGGCGATGGCGGTGTGGCTGGGCGGGCTGGTCGCCCTCCTCCTCCGCCGGGGCTCGTCCTCCGCCGCGACGGTCGCCCGCTTCTCCCGGCTCGCCTTCGCCTCCGTGACCGTCCTGGCCGTCACCGGCGTCTACCAGTCCTGGCGCGGGCTGGGCTCCTGGAGCGCCTTCACCGACACGTCGTACCGGCGGATCCTGGTCGTCAGGCTGGTCGCGGTGGCGTTGCTGCTGGCGGCGGCCGGGTTCTCGCGGCGATGGACGACAAGGACGGCCGAGGCGGAGACGGTCGTACCGGAACGGGTGCCGGAGCCGGTCGGCGGTCCGCCGTCCCTCCCGGAGCCGCCGGACCCCGCCCCACCGGCCGCTCCGGACCACCGTCCGCTGCGCCGGTCCGTGCTGGCCGAAGTCGGCGTCGCCGCCGTGGTGCTGCTGATCACGACCGTGCTCACCGGCACGCTGCCGGGCCGGGCGGAGGCCGAGGCGGCGCAGGCGGCACCGGCCGGCGCGGTGCCCGCCGCGTCCGTCACCGTCGTCCCCTTCCCCGCCCAGGACATCGGCCCGATCGACGCCGAGCTGACGGACAAGGGGGGGGGTACTGGGGGAACGGTTCGCTCACGCTGCCGGTGCGGATCGAGTCGTAGGGTCGCTGCCCGGGGTCGGCCTGACGGCGCTCTTACCACCACCTGGCACACTGTCCGGACCACTGAGGACCCGGAGAGTGTCGTATGTCGATGGCCGACAGCCTGCGCAAAGTCGCGCGTCTCGCGCGGCGCGGGCGACGCGTGGACCTGAGCCACCCGGCGCGCTCCCCGCTCGGCTCCGCGGTGGTCAACTGCGTCGTCTACCGCGACGGCATCCGGGAGAAGGCCGCCGACACGGTCGAGGAATCCGTCGCCCGGGTCCGCAAGCACGGCCACCGCGGCTTCGTCTGGCTCGGTCTGCACGAGCCCACGGAGCTGGAGTTCGCGCGGATCGCCGAACTGTTCGGCCTGCACCCGCTCGCCGTCGAGGACGCCGTCCACGCCCATCAGCGGCCCAAGGTCGAGCAGTACGGCGACGTCCTGTTCGCCGTCTTCAAGACGGTGACGTACGTCGAGCACGCCGAACTCACCGCGACCAGCGAGGTCGTCGACACCGGCGAGATCATGGTGTTCGCGGGCCCCGACTTCGTCGTCACCGTGCGCCACGGCCGCCATGGCTCCCTCGGGCTGCTGCGCGAAGACCTGGAATCCGACCCGCGGCAACTCGCCCAGGGCCCGGCGGCCGTCCTGCACGCCATCGCCGACCATGTCGTCGACGACTACCTGACCGTCACCGACGCCCTCCACAACGACATCGACCACGTCGAGAGCGAGGTCTTCTCCCCGCGGGACGGCCGCGGCGGCGACGCCGGCCGGATCTACCAGCTCAAGCGCGAACTGCTCGAATTCAAGCGGGCGGTGGTCCCGCTGGACCGCCCCATGAACCGGCTCGCGACCGACCCGACCTGCTCGGTCGCCCCCGGGATACGGGCCTACTTCCGCGACGTCTCCGACCATCTCACCCGCGTCACCGAGCAGATACACGCCTTCGACGGCCTCCTCGACTCCATCCTCCAGGCCCATCTCGCGCAGGTGACCGTCGCCCAGAACGAGGACATGCGCAAGATCACCGCTTGGGCCGCGATCATCGCCGTACCGACGATGGTGTGCGGCGTGTACGGCATGAACTTCCAGCACATGCCCGAACTCCACTGGAAATTCGGCTACCCGCTCGTCATGGCGGTCATCGCGACGGCCTGCTTCTTCACCCACCGGGGCTTCAAGCGGAAGGGGTGGCTGTAGGTCCGTCTCGGGCGATCCCGGGCGGTCCCGGACATGAGAGGGACCCCGTGCGCGGTGTACTCGCGCGACGGGGCCCTCCACGAAGAACCGCCCTGAACGTCCCCCGTGGTTCAGGGCGGTGTCCGAGCGGCGCGGCTGTCCCGAAACCGGTGTACGGAATCGGTGGCGCCTTGACTACGGACAGGGACGACGCTACTAACGGAGCGTTCGGGCGGCTACTCGCCAAACGCGGCCCTCGGCCGCAAAACGCGGAGACAGGGAGATTGTCCTGATGGCACCGCTCAGCGCCGTATCCGGCGAACTGAGCAGGCTGACCACCCTCGTGCGCAGCGGCGACCTCGAGGAGATCCGGGAGATCATCAGCCAGGCGTACAGCCCGTACGACCTGGAGTGCCTGGGCGATCCACGGGAGTTCTCGGCGTGGTACGCGGAGAGCGGCTTCCCCGGGATCACGGTCTCCGGACTGTCGTACGGCTCCCCGGACCTCTACGCGGAGACCCTGATCCGGCCTCAGCCGCTCGGCAGCTACCTGCTGATGTGCGAGGTCGTCCGCGGCCGGGTCAGGGTGAGTTCGCCCGGGCGCGAGGAGGTGTGCGTCGGCCCCGGCGAGACCTACGTGCTGGATCCGTACCGCAGCTTCCAGGTGCACTGGTCGCCGGGCGCGCAGATGTTCACCGTGCGGCTCGCGAAGGAGACCGTGGAGCAGGCCGCGGCCGACGCGCTGGGCCTGGACGCCCCGGTACGGGCCCGGTTCGCACTCGGCGGGCCCGTCTCACCGCAGGCCGGCCGCACCTGGGCCGGTATCTCCGAGACCGTGCGCCGTGAGGTGCTCGGCGACGGCATCGCCCGCACCAACCCGCTCGTCGCCGAGCAGCTGACGCAGACCGCGGCCGGGCTGCTGGTCGCCACCCAGCGTCTGATCACCCCCGGTGTCGACGCCCGCCGCACCGGCACCGTCTCGCACGCCGCCGTACGCCGCGTGATGACGCTGGTCGAGGAGGAGCCCGACCGCCCGCACACGCTCGCCGACCTGGCGACGAGGGCCCGGGTCAGCCCCCGCGCCCTCCAGGAGGCCTTCCGTCGGCACCTCGACACCACCCCCCTCGGCTACCTCCGCGAGGTCCGCCTCGAACGCGCCCATCAGGACCTGATGGCGGCCGCCCGGGACGGCTCGGCCGGCGTCTCCGAGATCGCCCACCGCTGGGGCTTCGGCAACCTGGGCCGCTTCGCGGCGCAGTACCGGCAGCGGTACGGGCATCCGCCGTCACGGACGCTGGGTGGCTGAGCGCGGTCAGGTGAGCTTCTTCGCCTTCTCCACGGCGGCGGCGAGACGTTCGACGACGGGGGCGAACCCGGCGTAGCTGAAGCGCTCCTCCATCGACCACGGGGTGGTCTGGCCGGCCTTGACCGCGGGGAGCTGGCGCCAGGTGGCCTTCGCGGCGAGCTGGTCGAGGGTCATCGCGCTGGAGCGGTTGTCGACCATGATGAGATCGGCGTCGTACTTGTCGACGTTCTCCCAGCTGAGGAACTCCCAGAAGCCCCACTCGTCGGACTTCTTGCCCTCGACGAAGTCCACGCCGAGATCCTTGAAGTAGATCAGGTCGCTGTAGGAGTCCGGCACGGCGACGTAGAAGTTCTCGCTGTCACCGGTGATCGCCATGACCTTGAGCCCGCCATTGGCCCGAGCGGCGCCGCGCAGGGTCTCGACAGCCTCTTCGAAGCGGGCTTTGTCGTCGACGACCTTCTTCGCGCTCAGGTCGGCGCCGAGGGATTCCGCCAGCTCGGCGGTCCGCTTCAGGGGGTTCAGCAGCGAGGTACGGGCGACGTTGATGCCGACGGTGGGGGCGAGGGACTCGATCTTCTTCCGGCTCTCCTCGGGAACGAACCAGAGATCCGGCGCCGGGAACATGTTGCTGATCAGCAGATCCGGCTGGAGCGCGGCGTACTTCTCGACGTTGAACTGCCCCCAGACGGTGCCCAGACTGGTCAGCTGGGATACGTCCATGTCCCCGGCCTGCGGGTTCGGCCTGCCGTCCACGGGCTCGGTGGGACCGAAGACGCCGGTGCACGTGATGCCGTAGTCGTGGAGCGCGGCGGCGGTACTGACGAACGCGACGATGTTTTCCGGCATCGCATCGGTACGGACCGTACGGCCACGGTCGTCCTTGAACGACCAGGGCCCACCCTTGCTCGCCCCTGGTTCCCTCGCCTCCGTGTCCCCACTGCCGCAGGCGGCGAGGAGGTGCCCGAAGGCGAGCGCACCGGCGGCGGTGAGGAGGCGGCGACGGGAGGGGGCGGGGGTCATGAGAGGACTTCTTTCCAGCCGTTGAACCAGGTAAGGCGAACCTAACCTAAGTAGCCCGGTCCGGGAAGGCGGGCAGGCGGCTGGATGGTCGTGGCCGAGCTGTCGAAGGCACTGCCACTGTCACTGGTCGAAGTCGGCGTGCCCCGAGTCGAGCAGGAGAGCCTCGTCCTCCCCAAAGTCCGGTGCCTGGAAGGGGTCCGTCGCCGGAGGCGGCGATGCCGTAATGGCAGAGTGCGACGCCGCCCCTTCCGGAGCGGAGAACAGCGAGGTCAGATCGATGGGAGGTCTCCCTTTCGGTGACAGGGCACAGCGGCCCTACAGCTTGGTCATCTTGGAGTACGGGCTCAGGATCCGCACTTGCGTCGAACCGAAGTCCACGAGCGCGGCGATCCCGTCCTCGATACCGACGACCCGACCGAGGCCGTACATGTCATGGGTGACCTGGTCGCCCACGGCGAAGTGCTTGGGGGCCGGTGCGACCGGCCTCTTGAAGGGGCTGGTAGGCAAGTGGCGCTTCGGTGCATCGGGCTTTGTCATTGCCCCCAGTATGCGCCAGCCGGGATCCGGCTGGCTGCGGCCGTCCACATCACATGTTCGACACGGACCAGGACGGCAGCCTCCAGTCACCAGGGTGGCAGCTCCCACGACTCCGTCGGGGCGTCCAGTGTTCAGCCGGCGCCCCAGAAGGCGTCCTCGGCCTGCTGGTCGGCGGAGAACAGCCACACCTCCGCGATCTTGTCGCCCTCGACCCTCAGCACGTCGACCCCGTCCATCGACATCTCACTGCCGGCGCGCTTGGCCGAGAAGCGGACGGGGATCGCGACCAGCGCGCCGTTGACCATGGCGTCGCCGGTCAGTCGCAGTTCGAAGGTCCCCTCGGTGGCGGCCATTTGGGCGGCGAACATCTCGCCCACCGCGGCCCCGCCGCGGTAGGTGCCGGAGACCGCGTTGTCGCCGGGCTGGTGCCACACGATGTCGTCCGCGAACAGGCCGGCGACCGCGGCGAAGTCCTTTGCGGACACGGCGGCGACGTAGCGGCGGGCGACGGTGAGGGTGTTGGGCTCCATGATGATGCTCTCCTCAGTCAGATCTTCTTGGTCAAGTTCTTGCTGCTGGAGCCCTATACTCACCATCGGTAACCAGTCACCTCAACGTAACTAATGGACCGGTGTGACACATGCCACAGCACCCGGATTTCAACGTGATGACCGCGACCTGCCCCTCCCGCACGTCGCTGGCCCGCATCGCCAACAAGTGGACCGCCATGGTCGTCATCGCCCTCAGCAGCGGCAGACTGCGCTTCCGCGACCTGCGCACCACCGTCGACGGCATCAGCGCGAAGGTCCTCACCGACACCCTGCGGGACCTCGAACGCGACGGCCTCATCACCCGCCACGTCTACGCGGAGGTCCCGCCGAGGGTCGAGTACGAGCTGACCGCGCTGGGACGCACCCTGCACATGCCTCTGGAGGCGCTGGGGCGCTGGGCGGAGGAGCACATCGAGGCGGTGCTCGCGGCGCGGGAGGAGTACGACGCGCGCCGCTGATCTCAAGGAACGTCGGTGCAGAGCCTTCGGCTCGGCCGACCCTTTACTTCTCCGCGCTGTCCGGCCGAGAATGTCCTGCCCCCACCTGCACCAGCCTGAACCAGACGCAGCAGTGCACCCTCCCCCCACTCCCTTGACCACCCAGTCACCGGAGCCTCGGAGAAAGGTGCGCCATGCGACGTACCACAGTGCTGACCCGCTTGTGCGGGGGTGCCGCGCTCGTCACGGTTGCCGTCGCGGTCGGTCTCGCCCTCGTGCGGCGTGACGCGCCCACTCCCAGGTGGGACATCATCGAGGCCCTCGGGGCCGCTGCCCTGGCTGCCGGCGGATGGATACTCGCGTGCCGGGCGGCGCCCGCGGTGCGGGTCGAATCGCCGGTGTCGGCGCAGGCCTCCATCCCGCGCTCGTTACGCAAACCGCCCCACGACTGGGGCCTGGCGGCGGGCGTGGTGCTGACGATCGTCACTCCGCTCGCCGTGCTGCGGTTCGGATTCGCTCTGTACGAGGGGGTGCTGACGGGCTTCGTCGGCATCCTCGGCATGGGCCTCGGCTTCTGGCTGCTCGTCTACGTCGCGACCGACCTGCTGGGACACCGGCTGGGCTCCCGTCAGCGTGTCCTGTGCGCAGACGCCGCCGCAGGGCAGGTGCACGCCGTGCGCGTACGGATCGGGGCACCCGTCTGGAAGCGGTACGAGAAACGGGGTGACAAGCCCGGCACGATCAAGGTCGAGCACACGCACTGGCTCGAAGTGTCGCCGGTCGAGGGTGGCGTCCCACTGCAGGTCTACCCCATGTATCCGGCGGGCGGCGGCACCGGCCTGACGCGCACCACCACGGACCTGCTTCAGGCCGGACTCCAACTCGGCAGCCACCAGGCCTGGGTGTGCCTGCCGACCCGCTGGAAGCTGATCGAGAAGGGACTCCCCGTAGCTCTCGTCGCCGACACCGGACACGTGGTGTGGGGAGAGCTCTCCCGCGAAGCCGCCGTCCAGTACGTCGCCGACCCCGGCAACGGCCGTCCCGTCAACCTGCACCCCACCTCTCCCGACCGCCCGAGCCTCGCCCTGGCCGGCCGCGCGAAATTCCGCCAGGATCTGCACGGACGCCAACTCATCTGGCTGCTCGTCGCGTTCACACTGGCCGCACCAGCCCTGCTCGGCGCGGTGGCGGGCTTTCCCGGCTCATTGCTCTGCCTCGGCACGGCAGCGGCCGTGGCCGCCTCCGGCCTGAGCGTCACACGCAGCGCCGGGGAACTGCCGGGCGCGATCGGCTGGACGGTCCGCGAGAGCCGGGACCCGGCGATCCGGTAGGCACGCCGTCGCGAATGAGGCGGTCGGCCCTGGACCGTGCCGGGGTGCTGCAGCCACTCGTCTTCGACAACCTGGCCCGCTACCGCGACCGGATGCGCCACCCGTCCAGGGCTGACCGCCTCATTCGCGACGGCGAACGCGCCCGCGACGCGGGCGAGCAGGAACGGCTGCGGTCCATCAACATCGAGCTGCAGTCCCTGCGGCCCGAGCCTCCGCCTCCGCCCGACTGTGCGAGCACGGTGCGGGCCACCTGAGGATCACGCGGTTGCGCAAGGCAGTTGGCACGATCGGGTTCAGCGCACGGGGAACCCGAACGAATACCCCTGCTCCTTCAACCACGGCAGGACTTCACGCAGGGCGGCCACGGTCTGGGAGCGGTCTCCACCCGCGTCGTGGAAGAGCAGGGTCGGGCCGTTGGAGATCTCGTTCTTGACGGTGGCGACGATGGTCTCCGTGCCCGCGCGCTCGAAGTCCTTGGAGTCGACGTTCCAGCCGAGCGGGCGCATGCCGTGGGACGCGGCGAGGTGACGGCTGTACGGGGTGAAGGCACCGCCCGGGGCCCGGTAGTACATCGGCCGGACGCCCCCCGACGCCTCGGTGATCATGCGTTCGGCGTCGAGTATCTGCTGTGACTGATAGGCCTCGGACTTCTTGTCCATGGCGACGTCGTGCGAAACCGTGTGGTCACAGAGCCGGTGCCCGGCCGCCACCACCTGCTTGACCAGGTCCGGATGGGCGCGGGCCTGCGGGCCCACCATGCAGAACGTGGCCTTCACACCGTTGTCCCGCAGCACCTGCAAGGCCTCCGGTGTCCAGGTGGGGTCCGGCCCGTCGTCGATGGTGATGTTGACGCTCCGCGCGCCTCCGTCCGAGGCATGCGCGATCCCCGGCGACACCGGCGCCACCTTCTTCCGGCCCGGTGACTGGGCGCTCGGCTGGGACGAGTTGGCGGGCGTCGAGACGTCGGTGCTGCCGGGCCGGCCCTCGGTGGCACCGAGTTGTGCGTCCCAGACCGAGGCCATGGCAGCCACCGCGGTCACCCCGACCGCCGCCGCGAGCACCTTGCCGTACCACCCTCGTCCGCCACTTCGCCTCATGTCCGCTGTCCCTCGCCGTCGCTGTGGAGCCTGTGCGTCCGTGAAGAGGGAGGAAGGCGGCCGAAGGATCAGTCTGTTACCGGTCGCGGACAATTCCGCAGGCTTACGGCCCTCCTGTGTCGTAAGCCCCGATCTCGACCACACACGTCGAAGGGCCCCACCGCGAACGGTGGGGCCCTTCGACATCGTGCCCGGTGAGGCACTGGCGGAGGATACGAGATTCGAACTCGTGAGGGGTTGCCCCCAACACGCTTTCCAAGCGTGCGCCCTAGGCCTCTAGGCGAATCCTCCGCCGCAAACAATACAAGACGTTGAGGAGTGCTTGCGAACTCGTTCCCCCTGGCCGGCATCGGGTACTGTGGGCGCAGCCCCTCACGCGGCGCTATCTGACTGAACTCCCCCAGGGCCGGAAGGCAGCAAGGGTAGGTTGGCTCTGGCGGGTGCGTGGGGGGCGCTTGCGTTGCCGGGCGACCGGCGGGCGGAGTCCGTTGTCAGTGGGCGCCTATAACCTCGTATGCGTGTCGTCTCTTGCGCTGTACCGCCGCTATCGCCCGGAGTCGTTCGCCGAGGTCATCGGGCAGGAGCATGTAACCGACCCGCTGCAGCAGGCGCTGCGGAACAACCGGGTCAATCACGCGTACCTGTTCAGCGGTCCGCGCGGGTGCGGCAAGACGACGAGCGCGCGCATTCTGGCGCGGTGCCTGAACTGCGAGCAGGGGCCCACGCCCACCCCGTGCGGTGAGTGCCAGTCCTGCCGGGACCTTGCTCGGAACGGGCCCGGTTCCATCGACGTCATCGAGATCGACGCCGCTTCGCACGGCGGTGTCGATGATGCCCGTGACCTGCGAGAGAAGGCCTTCTTCGGGCCCGCCGGCAGCCGCTACAAGATCTACATCATCGACGAGGCCCACATGGTCACGTCGGCCGGTTTCAACGCGCTGCTGAAGGTCGTCGAGGAGCCGCCGGAGCACCTCAAGTTCATCTTCGCCACCACCGAGCCCGAGAAGGTCATCGGGACGATCCGGTCGCGGACCCATCACTATCCGTTCCGGCTCGTTCCGCCGGGGACGCTGAGGGAGTACCTCGGCGAGGTGTGCGGGCGGGAGAACATCCCTGTCGAGGACGGGGTGCTGCCGCTGGTCGTGCGCGCCGGGGCCGGGTCCGTGCGTGACTCCATGTCCGTCATGGACCAGCTGCTCGCCGCGGCCGGTGCCGACGGTGTGACGTATGCCATGGCCATCTCGCTGCTCGGCTACACGGACACTTCGCTGCTCGACTCCGTCGTCGAGGCCTTCGCCACAGGTGACGGAGCCGCCGCCTTCGAGGTCGTCGACCGCATCATCGAGGGCGGCAACGACCCGCGTCGCTTCGTCGCTGATCTGCTGGAGCGGCTGCGGGACCTGGTGATCCTCGCCGCCGTTCCGGATGCGGTGGAGAAGGGGCTCATCGATGCCCCCGCCGACGTGCTCGAGCGGATGCAGGCCCAGGCCGGCACCTTCGGCGCCGCCGAACTCAGCCGCGCCGCCGACCTCGTCAACGAAGGCCTGACCGAGATGCGGGGCGCCACCTCACCCCGCCTCCAGCTCGAACTGATCTGCGCGCGCGTGATGCTGCCCGCCGCATACGGGGACGAGCGGTCGGTGATGGCCCGCCTCGACCGGCTCGAGCGCGGCGTGAACTTCTCGGCCGGGGGCGGGACGCCCGCCATGGGGTATGTGCCCGGGCCCGAGGCGCACGGCGGCGCGGGTGGGGCGATGGGCGCCATGGGCGCTTCCGCTCCTCCGGTTCCGCCGGGGAGCGGTGCCGCTGCGGCTCGGGCTGCCGTGCGGGGCTCCGGCTCCGGGTCCGGCTCTGGTGGTTCTGGGGCGGCCTCGGTGGGTGCGACCGATCCGGACAGTGGTACGACGTCGGCGGCTGGGTCAGTTCCG